>NZ_JBEZDP010000058.1:0-1019 GCF_040648395.1 Micromonospora sp. NPDC049151 | reverse complement strand
CGGGCGGGCGCGGTGCGCATCGTGCGGGAGACGGGTAAGTCGATCGCTCAGGTGGCGCGTGACCTGGGGATCAACGACGGGACCCTGGCTAACTGGGTGAAGAGGGACCGCGAGCGTCGCGGTGAGGCCGCTGCCGGGCAGTTGTCGGAGGATGAGCGGGCGGAGCTGGCCCGGCTGCGGCGGGAGAACGCCGAGCTGGCGATGGAGCGTGATGTCCTCAAGCGATCCGTGGTCCTGTGGGTCAAGGAAGCGACGGGCCGGTGAGCGTGGCCGGGTTCATCGCTTCCCAGAGGACCGAGTATGAGGTGCCGCACGCGCTGGCCTGCCGGGCGTTGGGGGTGTCGCAGTCGTGGTTCTACAAGTGGCGTGACCGGCCGCCAACGCCCCGCGTTGACCGGCGTGTCCGGCTGGCTACCGCGGTCAGGAAGGTGTTCGACGACTCGGGCGGCACCTACGGCAGCCCGCGCATCGGGATCGAGCTGCGCGAGTCCGGCTGGCAGGTCTCCGACAACACGATCGCGCAGCTCATGGCCGAGATGGGCTTGGCCGCCCGGGTCAAGCGCCGCCGGCGGAGCCTGACCCGCCAAGGTAAACGTCCGGCCGCACCGGACCTGGTCAAGCGGGTGTTCACCGCGCCGGCGCCGGATGTCGCCTGGTGTGGTGACATGACCGAGATCCGCACCGACGAGGGCAAGCTCTACCTGGCCACCGTCATCGACCTGTACTCCCGTCGCATTCTCGGCTACGCGATGGGCGCCCACCACGACGCCGGGCTGGTCGTCGCCGCGCTGAACATGGCCGCCGTCACCCGCGGCGGCAGCGTCGAAGGGGTGATCTTCCACAGCGACAGGGGCAGTGAGTACACCTCGGCCGACTTCGCCCGAGCCTGCTCCCGATGGAAGGTGCGCCAGTCGATGGGCCGGGTCGGGTCGTGCTTCGACAACGCCGTCGCCGAGGCCACCTTCTCCACCATCAAGGTCGAGTACGTACACCGCCGCCACTTCCGCACCCGCACAGAA
>NZ_JBEZDP010000057.1:0-1041 GCF_040648395.1 Micromonospora sp. NPDC049151 | reverse complement strand
AGCTTGACAACAGCCGATTTGAGACTCTGGAGCAGCTCAATTCTGCGATTGTCTCATTGCTGGAAATCCATAATAACAAACCCTTTTCCGGCAGAAACTACTCACGCAGGGAACAGTTTGAGGAAATCGAACGTGAAGCACTTGCCGTGCTTAATCCAGTTCGATATGAGGTGCACAAGCAGGTGATGGTTACCGTAATGAGAAACGGGCATGTACGGCTGGGCGAAGATGTTCACTACTACAGTGTTCCCTATAATTATGTTGGGAAAAAGGTGAAGTTGCTGTACACTTCCGGCTCAGTAAAAGTCTATTACAACTATACCATGATAGCCTTTCATCCAAGAGTTCGGACAAAGCACCATTATACCACCCAGGAAACCCATCTGGCGCCACAACACCGGTATATCTCAGAATGGACCCCGGAAAACTTTATACGGCAGGCAGAAGAGATCCATAGTGATGTTGCCGGTTATATATCAAAGGTACTTGAATATAAGGGACATCCGGAGCAGGCCCATAAATCCTGTTCGGGCATACTGAACTTTGCACGTCGCGTTGGAACGGTCCGGCTAAGAAATGCCTGCCGTTGGGCAGATAATCTTGGGCAGTACAACTACCGTATAATTGAGGAGATACTGCGAAAGCAGCTTGATCAGCTATCTGTAGAAGAACAGACGATAGAGATCCCTGAGCATGGAAACATCAGAGGCAAGGAATATTACCAGTAACAATAAACAGCAATTAGAAATGAACAATGAAACATTAGAAAAAATGAAACAGCTAAGGCTGTTTGGGATGTACGATGCATTCAAGACCAATCTGGAATCATCGGTAAAGGAATCGCTGACCACTGATCAGTTTATCTCCGTACTGGTTGCCAGCGAGTGGGATGACAGGCGCAACCGTTCAGTGGAAAGAACAATTAGGGCGGCGGCGTTCACCGCCCTGTACGACTACGGCGACTCCGTCAAGTGCGTCTTCGGCCCGACCAAGACGCAGGACGGCAAGCCCGACGTCCAGGCCGGCGACATGGACATCAGC
>NZ_JBEZDP010000056.1:0-1268 GCF_040648395.1 Micromonospora sp. NPDC049151 | reverse complement strand
TCATTGAACAACCCTTCACTTTTTTCGGGAGTTTATATGCAGCCAGATTACGACAGGCGTTGGCAAAAACCCACAGATGAATTGATAACTAACGTTCCAGCCGTAGTTTATCCCAACGTGGATAAACCGCTTCAAATTGACCCCTCTTCGCCACTTTAAAAAGCCCCCCTTTGCCGAGTTAATTTGATAAGGTCCGCCAAAGCAAAGAGACCCCTTTGCGCCGATCCAAATTGACCCCCTTGAAATCGCAGATTCGTTTGTGCTGAATGGTTTGTAGGAATATGTTTTTGTTTAGCTTTTAGCCGAACAAAAACTGCTGATTACAATGTCCAATAAGCCTATCAAAATGAATAAACTAAGACAGATCATCCGTCTGTACAGTCAGGGGATTGGGACCAAGCGCATCCATGCAATGGTATCAACCTCACGCAATACCATTAAAAAGTATATTCGCATCTGGCAGACACTTGGTATTGGCTATGAGGAGTTCAATGCCAAGAGCGACAGCGATCTGGCCATTATTTTCACTACCCCCGTGGCCAGGATCTCCAGCGCACCCCGTATGCAGATTCTCCAAACACTATTGCCTGATTACTGCAAAAGATTGAAGAAAAAAGGTGTTACAAGGGAATCTCTCCATGAGGAGTATGTAAAGAAACACCCGGATGGATATAGTCGTTCACACTTCAATAATGCCATAATGGTCTATCTGCAGCTTTCCAGATCGGTGATGCATATCGAACATAAGGCTGGCGATAAAATGTATATCGATTTTGCTGGTAAAAAGCTATTTGTTAGCGGGAATGATAATATCAGGCAGGATGTAGAAGTATTCGTAGCGATCCTTGGCTGCAGCCAGCTCACCTATGTTGAGGCTGTGGCCTCACAGAAAAAAGAGGACCTCATCGCCGCCTGTGAAAATGCACTTCGCTATTTCGGAGGTGTACCCGAGGCAATCGTTCCTGATAACCTTCGCTCTGCTGTTACAAGGGGAAGCAGGTATGAGGCGGTACTGAACGATGAGTTTGCAGCGTTTGCGGAACATTATGCCACAACAGTTATTCCTGCACGTGCCTACAAACCTCGCGACAAATCACTTGTAGAAGGAGCTGTGAAGCTTACTAAATCTAAAGTTTACCTGGGCGAATATGCGGCAAGTTTACCAGTTGGTAACAGGACAAACCTGGAAACCTCTCTTGCCGAGGCCTTGTATCTCCTTTCACTTGAACGCAATGGTGATGTGGTGAGCATGGCCTCTTACGCCCCGC
>NZ_JBEZDP010000055.1:0-1331 GCF_040648395.1 Micromonospora sp. NPDC049151 | reverse complement strand
CTTTTCTCCCTGTTAACCTTTAGTTTCAGGCAGTCTTCCAGATATACTGAAATACTTGCCATTACCCGATGTGCTGATTTCTTGCTTCTCAAATAGATACTGCAATCATCAGCATAACGTACGAACAGATGGCCACGCTCTTCGAGCTTAGCATCAAGTTCGTGAAGGATAATATTTGATAGTAATGGACTTAATGGACTGCCTTGCGGCATACCTTCTCTTCTTGGGCTTGCCAGGCCGTTTTCCATGATTCCTGCACTCAGATAAAAACGGATAAGCTTCAACGTACGCTTATCCTTTATCTTTACTGACAGCAGATGCATGAGTTTGTCATGGTTTACCCTATCAAAGAACCTCTCCAGGTCAAGTTCCACAATCCAGGTGTAACCTGTGTTAAGATATTCCTGGGCCTTTAACACTGCCTGATGGGCATTGCGCTTTGGCCGGAAACCATAACTGCCAGAAGAAAAGTCGCCCTCGTACTTTGGGCTCAGCCATTGAGAAATGGACTGTTGGATCAACCGGTCAATGACCGTTGGGATGCCAAGCATCCTCTTACCACCGGTGCTTTTGGGTATCTCTACCTTTCTCACAGCGCTTGGCCGGAAATTGCCTTTTAAAATATTAGCCCGTAATCTCTGCCAGTTGGCATTCAGGTAGTCGCGAAGTTCATCGGTCAGTATACCATCAATACCACCAGCACCCTTATTGGCAGTAACCTGCTTAAAGGCTCTTTGTACATTTCGGATGTCTAATATTTCTTCAAGCATAATACTAAAAAAAAACTCCTTCCCAGGCATTGTGCTCATTGGTTGCACGGCTCGGCTCAGCTCCTCTTATAATTTACTCTCGGATTCCGTCCTACCCTCATATAAGCAGTTCTCTAATGTGGTTCCGCTGTAAAAGCTCTGCCATAAACTTCATGTTTCCTTTGCCATCCTAACATTTGGTCCTTTCTGCATCCGGAAAATGCAGTACTACGACCGCTGCTGACTTCTGATTGAGGCATTTGGCAGCTCTACCAAATATTTCTTCTCCTGTAATCGCGCTTACAATTGACAGAACTCATTCAGATCTCCCGGGGTAAGACAATCTACTTCCTATGGATGTGGCCTCTGTATATACGTTATAGTCCCCGTGCAGTATTGGGTTTCTGTTTGTTTGGCAACATCACCCGGACTAAATCCGCCTAGTATACAGTTTCTGTTCGTAAGCCCCCATAATTGCCTCGGACTTCCTTCAGATTCGCAGTCACCCGCGACACCCTTGTCTCTGGCTACTTAGAATAAAGCAGCAAATTTTATATTTGAAGTAATTTTTCATAAATGAGA
>NZ_JBEZDP010000054.1:0-1686 GCF_040648395.1 Micromonospora sp. NPDC049151 | reverse complement strand
CTCCCCAGGCACCGGCGGCGGGGGCGGCCCCGTGTCGCCCGCCGCCCCCGCCCGGCGCCGAGCTGTGCAGCACCAAGGAGTGGCAGGCCGACTTCCGGTCCTGCGTCGGCAAGCTCAAGGCCGTCAGCGAGGACCAGGTCGAGTGCCGCAACGCGCCGGTGCCCGCCGCGCCGGACTCGGGCCTGGCCGGCTGGTTCGCGTCCCGGCCCGACTCGGCGAAGGAGCCCGGCCCGAAGGGCCTCTACAGCGACTACGGCTACGCCGGGTACAGCTACAACACGTACGACATCGACGGCGGCTGCGCCTCCTCGGTGCTGCATCCGGACTACCGGTTCACCACGATGGTCGCCAACGGCGAGTTCATGTTCGCCAACGCGGTGATCGGCGCCTCGAACGCGCTGCGTGAGCGCGCGTGGGATCCGCGCACGATGTGGAGCTGGGCCGACCCGCTTGTGGAACAGGCCACGAAGGCCGTCTACCAGAAGGTGTTCAGCGTCTTCGGCATCATCACCGTCTGCGTGGTGGGCCTCTACCTGCTCTGGCGGTCCCGCCAGTCGGACATGAGCAACGCGATGACCACCGCGGGCTGGGCGCTGCTGGTGATGGTGGCGGTGACCGCGCTGGCCGCCTGGCCGGTCAAGTCCGCGAACATCGCCGACAACACGTTGATCAGCACGCTGGGCGTGGTGCACGACGCGGTCGGCCCTTCTACCAAGGACACGCCGCCGGGGCAGTGTGACGACCCGAATCCGCAAGCGTGCAAGGATCACCGGCCACCCGCCGTGCGCGCGAGTGACACAGCCACCGAGACGATGCTCTACCGGAACTGGCTGCGCGGTGTGCTCGGCTCGGCGGACAGCGAGACTGCGAAGAAGTATGGTCCGGCCCTTTACGACGCCCAGTCCCTGACCTGGGAGGAGTCCGAGAAGCTCCGCCAGAATCCGGCTACCCGCGAGGGCACGATCAAGGCCAAGCAGCAGCAGTGGGCCCGTGTCGCCCAGCAGATCGAGACCGAGGACCCGGAGGCATACGAGTACCTCAAGGGCACCAAAGACATGGACCGGATCGGTGCCGGGTTCATCGCGGTGCTGGCCTCGGTGCTGTTCGCCATGTTCGACCTCACCGCGTCGCTGCTGGTGCTGCTCGGCTTCCTGATCTTCCGCTGGGCGGTGATCGCCGCGCCGATCCTCGGCACTGTCGGCCTGATGCGCCCGGCCAGCGCCGGCCTCCGGCGGCTGGCGAACGCGGTGGTCGCCGCGGTCTTCAACATCGCCATCTTCGGCACCGGGGCGGCCATCTACCTCTTCGCCGTCGACCTGATCATGAATACCGCGACGCTGCCCGGCTGGCTCCAGGTGGTGCTGGTCTGGCTCTGCGGGGTGGTCGGCTGGCTGCTGCTGCGGCCGTACCGCCGGATCACCCAGCTCGGCGGCAAGGACAGCAGCGAGGCGGTCAGTTCGGCCGGGTCCTGGCACCGCCGGTTCTTCCGGGACATGCGGATCGCCGCCCGGCTGGACGTGGCCGAGCCCGGTGGCACCAACGAGCCGGCGATCGGCAAGCGCCGCACCGTCACGGCCGACCAGCGCAGCCTCCGGCCGGCAGCCGCACAGTAACCGGTCGCCTGCCCATGTCCCGGGTTCCACCCTCCTGATGCCGGCCCTGTGCCGACCCCAGATGACGCTAGGC
>NZ_JBEZDP010000053.1:0-1747 GCF_040648395.1 Micromonospora sp. NPDC049151 | reverse complement strand
CCCGGCCCGGCCGGCGCCCCGTGTCCGCTCCGAGGCCCGGTGAGTCCGGTGCGTCGGGCGCTGGAATTCCTCTTCACCCGGGTCCTCCGATCCCGGATCGGTGTCGCCCTGGTGATCGCCGTACTGGTCTTCGGGGTGATCGGCGCGGCGCGTCTGGTCGCCGGGCCGGGCGACACCGGCCCCGGCCTGGCCAGCCGCCCCTCCCAGCCGATCAGCACAGCCGACCCGGAGGCCGGTGACGACGGCGTGCTGTCCAGCCCGCCGGCCGCTGTCGCACCCAAGGTCCGGCCGGGGGAGGCCACCCCGGAGCAGATCGCCGGGCGGTTCACCACGGCGTGGCTGAGCGGGCCGGGCAGCAGCGGCGACGCCTGGCAGGCCCGCCTGCGGCCACTGTCCACCCCGGCCCTGGTCGAGAAGATGACCGGTGCCGATCCGGAGACGGTGCCCGCGCGGAAGGTGACGGGCGCCCCGACGCTCCGGCCCCGCACCGAGTCCTTCGTGGAGGCGCTGGTTCCGCTGGACAACGGCACGCTCCGGCTCGAACTCGTCGCACCGGACGGGCCCTGGCTGGTGGACGCGGTCGACTGGGAGCGGTCGTGACCGCCGCCGGGCAGGCCCGCCGGAAGCTGCGCCTCGGCGTGGTCGCCACCGCCGTGACGAGCGTGCTCGCCCTGCTCTGCTGCGTCGGCGGTGCCGGTGCCTTCCTCCTCACCGAACTGGGCGGCGACGAGGACGACCCGAAGCTCGCGGCCCTGAACTGTGACCCCGCCTACCAGGTGAACCTGACCGGGGACATGCCGCGCTTCGCCGAGTACGGCGAGCGCCAGCTCCGCAACGCCGCGGTCATCATCAAGGTCGGCCAGGACATGAAACTTCCCGCCCGCGGCTGGGTGATCGCGCTGGCCACCGCGATGCAGGAGTCGGCGCTGCGCAACCTCGCCAACAGTACGGTCCCGGCGTCGCTCGCGCTGCCGCACGAGGGAGTGGGCGCCGACCACGACTCGCTCGGCCTGTTCCAGCAGCGGCCCGGGTGGGGCAGCGTCGAGCAGCGGATGACACCCTCGTACGCGGCCCGCAAGTTCTACCAGAAGATGGAGAAGGTACCGGACTGGCAGCAGCGCCCACTCACAGTCGTGGCCCAGCAGGTCCAGGTCAGCGCCTATCCCGACGCCTACGCCAAACACGAGGAACTGGCCGGACGCATCGTCGACGAGCTCGCCGGAGGCGCCGCCCGGACCGTGGAGATCGCCGGCAAGGCGGTGTGCGACGCCGCCGCCGGAGACCGGATCGCCGCCTCCGGCTGGACCGCGCCGCTGCCCGGCGGCGTGGTCTCCGGCTTCCGCACCACCGCCCGTCCCAGCCACCACGGCGTCGACCTGGCCGCCTCGAAGGGCACTCCGATCCACGCCGCCTCGGCGGGACGGGTGCTGGTCGCCCGCTGCGACCCCGACCGCTCCGGGCGGCGGGACTGCGACCGGGACGGCTGGCCGGACAAGGGCGGCTGCGGGTGGTTCGTGGACATCCTGCACGCCGGCGGGTTCATCACCCGCTACTGCCACATGGTCGAACGGCCCCGCGTGGTGCCGGGTCAGTCGGTCGCGGCGGGCGAGGTCATCGGGATCTCCGGCAGCAGCGGCAACTCGTCCGGCCCGCGGACTCGCCGCCCGGTACGGCCCGGACGAGCTGGCGCTCTACCTGGCCGACCTGGCCGACGGCGAGTCCTTCGTGGAGTTCCTCCAGACCGAGC
>NZ_JBEZDP010000052.1:0-2013 GCF_040648395.1 Micromonospora sp. NPDC049151 | reverse complement strand
ACAACGAAGGACGCGTCAAGCTCGACGACAAGTCCCTCATCAGCAACAACGACCCCACCAACTGCGCCAACACCGTCGAGGACTGCTTCAACTGAACCGCACCACCACATAACCGGAGAGCCCTCCTCGCGTCGTGTACGGCGTGAGGAGGGCTCCCACCCCGGCAGCCGGCCGGCTGGCCGTGGTGTCCCCCGCCGGGGCGTCCGGGCCACCCTGCGCCCACCCATCCCACCCGCACCCTTATGCGGGTTTTTTTCGTATATGCCCACGAGGCGAAGATGGTTCTCATACGGTCGTCTTCAGCAGCTACAACCGATTTGTAGCGAAGGCCGCCTCGCCAGGGCGAAGCGACCTTGTCAGGTACAAGGAGAGGGCAGAGAGCTCCGATGTCCAACTACCTTCGCAATAACAATGGCGCCACCAGCAAGACCATCTCCCCGCTCCGGCGTCGCCGGATGTGGCTCGCCACCGGCGTCGTGGGCCTGACCGGAGCGGTCAGCCTCGCCGGCGTGGCCTACGCGACCACCGGGGCCACCGGCCCGCACCGGCTCGCCGACGTGAAGTGGTCGACCACGCAGCAGCTCAGCGACGACGACCACGGCGACAAGGGCGGCAAGGACGAGTACGGCCGCGACGACTACGGCAAGGACGACCACGGCAAGGACGGCAAGGACGGCAAGGACCGTGGCCAGGAGGGCCGCGACCGTGGCGAGTGGGGCCCGGACAAGGGCGAGTGGGGCCCGGACAAGGGCGGCAAGGACGGCAAGGACGACCACGGCAAGACCCGCGAGGTCCCCTGCAAGGACGAAGCCCTGATCGACGCCCTCGAACTGGCCAACCGCGACCACGGCGGCACCATCAAGCTCGCCGAGAACTGCACCTACGAACTCGGCGTCAAGGACCGCAAGGTCGGCTCCGCCCTGCCCGAGATCAAGCAGGACGTCACCATCGAGGGCAACGGCTCCACCATCAAGCGCGACGCCGAAGACACCTTCCGCATCTTCCGCGTCGCCGACGGCGGCGACCTCACCCTCAAGGACCTCACCATCAAGGGCGGCAACGCCAACGAGTTCAAGTACCCCGGACCGTCCGCGCCGAAGGCGGCCGACCCGGCGGTAGCGGCCCCGGCCGCCGCCCCGGCTGTCGCGGCTCCGGCCGCGGCGACCACGGCCGCCACTGTCACGCCGGTCGCCGACGGCATGAACGGCGGCAAGGACGACGACAAGCGGGTCGAGGGTGACGGCGGCGCGCTGCTCGTCGAGCGCGGCGGCAGCGCCTACCTGGACAACGTCAAGCTCGCCGACAACAACGCCGAAGGCGACGGCGGCGCCCTGGCCAACTACGGCCGCACCTGGCTGAAGGACAGCAAGGTCGTCGACAACCACGCCCAGGGCGACGGCGGCGGCATCTACAACGAGGGCATCCTCAAGGTCGAGACCACCCACGTCGACGACAACACCGCGGGCGGCAACGGCGGCGGCGTCGCCAACGGCAGCGGCCTGTCCGGTGAGCACGGTCCGGGGGCCTCCGCCGCGCCGAAGGGTTACGACCCGAAGGCCAAGCACAACGAGGCCGGCATCGTCGAGATCTTCGGTTCCGACCACGGCAAGGACGGCGTCGAGTCGAGCCTGTCGGACAACCACGCCGGCAAGAACGGCGGCGGCCTGTTCAGCAGCGGCGGCACCGTCACCGTGTCCTTCACCGCCATCACTGGTAACACCGCCTGCGAGAACGGCGGCGGCGTCTACGCCGAGAGCACCGACCTGGACCTGGACAAGGTGCACGTCGCCAAGAACCACGCGGACGGCAACGGCGGCGGCGTGGTGGTCACCGGTGGCAAGCACTGGGGCTTCCCGAACAACAAGGAGCACGCCAGCGCCACGATCTCCGACAGCAAGATCGTCGACAACACGGCCAACCGGTTCGGTGGCGGCATCTACAACGGCGAGTGGCTCATCAAGATCGAAGACGGCTTCCTCGCCCGCCCGTACGACAAGGACGACAACGCCACCC
>NZ_JBEZDP010000051.1:0-3562 GCF_040648395.1 Micromonospora sp. NPDC049151 | reverse complement strand
TAAAAAGTACTAATTAAAAGAACTGTTCTTTTAATTAAGTCTTTGAATGTTATAAAAGGTTCGTTTAATGTTATAAAAGGTTCGTTTAATGTTATAAAAGGTTCGTTTAATGTTATAAAAGGTTCGTTTTCGAGCTTCATAGACTCTGACAGTCAGACCTTTACAAGGGAGTAAAATAGGAAAGTATTTAAAATAATTAAAAAGAACTGTTGTCCCTCAAACGCCGGGTATTTAAGGCAAAAAAGACCGGATTTCTCTTCTTTTTGAAGCTGAAGGGGTCGACGAAAAAAAAACAAAAAAACAAAAAAAAGAAAGAGGGTCGCCGGGGGGCGGGCCGGCCTCAAATAAGACGATATAAGACGTTTATTTTTTTTTCTGCCGTATTACCCGTCTTTTCAATAAAAATCAAACTGACAGTCTTATTTGGGGTAAAAAATGAGGTTAATTGCCCCCCACACATAACGGCTTATCTCCTTCGGCAGATTTGCGGTTTAGGGAAAAAAGATCTGGGAAAAGGAAAAAAGAAAGGAAGAGAAAAAAAGAGGCGCAAATTTATTCGCTGTTTAATCCAGCTATAAAATTACGGTTCATGTAAAAATCCTTTAAAACTCCTATATTGTCGTTTCAAAGGTTGGACGCTTTATTTGGCAAGCAGTGTTTTGAGGGACTGCGTCCTTTCTCAAAACGCTTGTTTCCGGCAACGGTTGCACCGAAGCCAGAAAGCAAAAAGGAAGAAAGAAAGATGATAGCAAAAGTAAAAATGAACTCCAGCATCAGCGCTACGATCAGCTACTGCTGCCGGAGCGACAAGGATGCCACAGTGATTGCCTGCAATGGCACCACGAGCCAAGTGGACCGCGAGCTTCTGATCAAGCAGTTTCAGGCGCAGGCCGATCAACGTCCAGAACTTAAAAATAAAATTATGCAGATCATCATTTCCCATTCTCCGGAAGACACGGCCAAGCTGGCCGGAAAGAAGGAAGATGAAATTTTACAGGATTACATCCAAAGGCTTGCAAAAGGGAAGGGGAAGAATGCAGGTTTAGACCTTACTCAAACCCAATTTGTGGCTATCAGGCATGCAGAAAAAGGGCACATTCATTACCACTTACTTGCCAATATGGTAGACAACCAGGGGGAGCGGTTAAAAGACAACAATATTGGCTATAAGGCCAAAGGGGCAAGTATTGATATCACCAAACAGCATGGCCTGACAAGGGCGATATCGAAAGAACTTAAGCAGGAGTTGGAGATGGAAATAAAAGCACCGGAGCAAACACAGCGCAAAGGTTTTAGCATGGGCAGATAATGGAAAAAGAACCAAAAACGACAGGGAGAAAGGTTTTAGACCCTACCGAAAAGCGGACTAAACAGGTGAAAATTATGCTAACTGAGAAAGAATACGACGAGTTCAGGGAAAAAGCATTTAAAAGCCGGCAGAGCGTTGCAGAGGTCATGCGGGAGCTTGCTAAAGGAAAAGACATAAAAGAGGCCATGACAGCAGAAAAAGCCGCTTTATTACGGGATATCTCCCGAGTAGGGAACAACATTAACCAGATCGCCCAGCTTTGCCGGAAAGAAGGAGTGTTGGCCTATGCCGCCAAAATTGAAGGAATGATAAAATATTTAAACGAGAAAATATATGAGTGAGATACTGAATGAGGCACTTTTAAGCGAAATAAAACGGCTTAAGGCGATCAATATTGAAGGATTAGGCGCAAGTGTCCAAAGACTGGAAGACTCCACTAAAGAAGCCAAAAACCTACACCATGCAGTTAACGAAAACATTGTTAAACTGGGGGGAATGATTGAAAAAGTAAATGTTCCTGCAGAGATAAAATTGACCAGGCATTTAACCATTGGAGCAAAGGATAAATATTTCGGTGCCCTTATTATTTCTTCCCTTGTGTTTCTTCTAATAGGTGCAGCAGGGGTGATTTATGGGGTTAAAAAGGAAAATAAATTAGAGAAAGCAGAGCAAACCATAAGCAACCAAGCGACTTTTATCCAGTGGATGAGAAAGGAAAAAGGAGGTGAAAACATGTATCAAAAGTACCTTCAAGAGCTGAACAAGAAGTAAAAGGAGGGTAAATTAACGAAGGGGGGTACAACGAAATGATTTCAGTACATTTGACACGTTCTGCCATACACAACTCATTATGCAAAGTAAAATTTTGGTTGTCGAGAATGATCAGGATATACTCGATATTATTACCATAATTCTTGAAGACCAAGGCTATAAAGTCATAGCCTCTATTTATTCCTCGATTATTGAGGATATATCCATTATACAGCCAGATTTAATAATGTTAGATCATGTGGTAATGAATGGTTCTGGTAGTGATATTTGCAAGGAAATAAAAGCGAATCCCGTTACAAACAACATTCCTGTTATATTATTATCCACTGCGGTGGGACTGCAACAAATTACAGAAGATGCCTGTGCAGATGGTTTTATAGAAAAGCCTTTTGATATTGACTATTTAGGGGAGCTCATTACCGATCACCTACACAGATTAGCGTAGATCAGCTTAGCCTAAATTTCTAATTTTCTTTTTTAGGTAGTACACCTTTTTTCTGATACGCTCCAACGATATAGGCCGTTGATTTTTCAATGGATGCTTTGCCTTGTCGAATTTTTGCATTCAGATCCTCAATAAACGCTATAAACTTGGTATAACCATCTTTTACAATCAATTCGGAATATTCCTTACTTAATCCATATGCCATAACGTTGCGCACATCTTTCTGAAAATCAATGTCCTTTTGGAAATCAATCTCTAATTGATCAGGTTTGTTTTTTGAACTGTTTACAAATATTTGAATGAACTCGAAAGAACGTCCTTTTTTATAAAGTTCATAATCAAAATGTATGTCCGTATGCTCGTTTATTTGCTTTTTTGCAATGTCCAATACTTTTGTTTTAAAACCTGTTATCTCCGCATATTGTTCATTTCCCTTTTTATCGACCAGCCCAAGCATTTTCTTTAATTCGGTTATAGGTATAGGACGAGGAAATTTTCCAACAGTGCGCCATTGGCATGCTAACATGTAAAGTCTTTTAGCATAACTGGAAGAGCAATCAAGGACGGACTTAAGCTGAAAATGGGTAAAGTTATTTTTGAGGTCGAAAAAATACGGCAGGGATATTTCAGAAAGTTTGACCTCAATAGTCCTTGTTCCCTTTAGATACTTAAAGTACTGAAACAAGACGAATTGTGTATAACCATCCTCTGAATCAACTTCAAACATTCGTGTAAGTAAGCCCTCCGTGCTTTCAGTCAGTTGGGAAATGTTCCATTTGCATTCAACTTTTACCTGCACTGCCCGATGTCTGGAAGGCAAGCGGACATGTTAACGGCTTAAGAGCGAAGGGTGGGTTTGAGATTGTTAAACTGGAATGGGTAAACGGTATGGTTACCAAATTGGTGATTAAATCGCATTTGGGCGGAAATTTAAGGATCAGGGTACCTAATGAATTAAATTTATCCAAACTTAAAGCTAAAAAGGCCACTGGTGACAATGAAAATCCTTTTTTCTTCTTTAACGAGACACCAAAACC
>NZ_JBEZDP010000050.1:0-3132 GCF_040648395.1 Micromonospora sp. NPDC049151 | reverse complement strand
ACGTCCGTGAGGCGCCAGGCATGGCCTGGTCTCGCATACCGCCGGCGGTTGTCGGGTTGTTGGTGTGGGGCTGTGGGTTGTGGGTTGGTTGTTTGTTGAGAATTGCACAGTGGACGCGAGCATCTTTGTGGTCAAGTTGTCAAGGGCGAACGGTGGATGCCTTGGCACCAGGAGCCGATGAAGGACGTGGGAGGCCGCGATAGGCCTGGGGGAGCTGTCAACCAAGCTGTGATCCCAGGGTGTCCGAATGGGGGAACCCGGCATCAGTCATGTGATGTCACCCGCACCTGAACACATAGGGTGTGTGGGGGGAACGCGGGGAAGTGAAACATCTCAGTACCCGTAGGAAGAGAAAACAAATAGTGATTCCGTGAGTAGTGGCGAGCGAAAGCGGATTGAGGCTAAACCGGCGGCGTGTGATACCTGTCAGGGGTTGCGTGGTCGGGGTTGTGGGACCCTGCTCAACAGACTGACATCTGTTGGAGAAGTTACAAAGCCAGTGGTTAGTCGAACAGTCTGGAATGGCTGACCGTAGACGGTGATAGTCCGGTAGGTGAAAGCTGCTGGTCTTCTGTGGGTGTTCCCGAGTAGCGGCGGACTCCTGAAATCTGCCGTGAATCTGCCAGGACCACCTGGTAAGCCTAAATACTTCCTGGTGACCGATAGCGGACGAGTACCGTGAGGGAATGGTGAAAAGTACCCCGGGAGGGGAGTGAAATAGTACCTGAAACCGTTCGCCTACAATCCGTCGGAGCCTTGCGGGGTGACGGCGTGCCTTTTGAAGAATGAGCCTGCGAGTTAGTGGCATGTGGCGAGGTTAACCCGTGTGGGGGAGCCGTAGCGAAAGCGAGTCTGAATAGGGCGTTTTTAGTCGCATGCTCTAGACCCGAAGCGGAGTGATCTAGCCATGGGCAGGCTGAAGCGCGGGTAAGACCGCGTGGAGGGCCGAACCCACCAACGTTGAAAAGTTGGGGGATGACCTGTGGTTAGGGGTGAAAGGCCAATCAAACTCCGTGATAGCTGGTTCTCCCCGAAATGCATTTAGGTGCAGCGTCGCGTGTTTCTTGCCGGAGGTAGAGCACTGGATGGTCTAGGGGGCCCACAAGCTTACCGAAATCAGCCAAACTCCGAATGCCGGTAAGTGAGAGCGCGGCAGTGAGACTGCGGGGGATAAGCTTCGTAGTCGAGAGGGAAACAGCCCAGATCACCAGCTAAGGCCCCTAAGCGTGTGCTAAGTGGAAAAGGATGTGGGGTCGCATAGACAACCAGGAGGTTGGCTTAGAAGCAGCCACCCTTTAAAGAGTGCGTAATAGCTCACTGGTCAAGTGGTTCCGCGCCGACAATGTAGCGGGGCTCAAGCACACCGCCGAAGCTGTGGCATTCACATTTTAACTTCGTGCCTCCTTGATGGGGTATGCAGGTGTGTGGATGGGTAGGGGAGCGTCGTGCCGGGGGTGAAGCAGCGGGGTGACCCAGTTGTGGACGCGGCACGAGTGAGAATGCAGGCATGAGTAGCGAAAGAAGGGTGAGAAACCCTTCCGCCGGATGACCAAGGGTTCCAGGGCCAGGCTAATCCGCCCTGGGTGAGTCGGGACCTAAGGCGAGGCCGAGAGGCGTAGTCGATGGACAACGGGTTGATATTCCCGTACCCGCGAAAGAGCGACCCTGACGAACCTCGTTGTGCTAACCACCCAAACCATCCAAGGTCTTCGGACTGCGGGTGGGGAGCGTGGGAACCTGGCGGGTAGTAGTCAAGCGATGGGGTGACGCAGGAAGGTAGCTGAGCCCGGCCGGTGGTTGTGCCGGGGTAAGCGTGTAGGCCGGCGTGTAGGCAAATCCGCACGCCACATAGGCTGAGACGTGATGCCGAGCCGATTCAGGTGAAGTCAGTGATCCTATGCTGCCGAGAAAAGCCTCTAGCGAGTTCTTAGCGGCCCGTACCCCAAACCGACACAGGTGGTCAGGTAGAGAATACCGAGGCGATCGGGCGAACTGTGGTTAAGGAACTCGGCAAATTGCCCCCGTAACTTAGGGAGAAGGGGGGCCGGAGACGTGAAGCCCCGCGCGGGTGGAGCGTTGTATGGCCGCAGAGAGCAGGGGGAAGCGACTGTTTACTAAAAACACAGGTCCATGCGAAGAAGTAATTCGATGTATATGGACTGACGCCTGCCCGGTGCTGGAACGTTAAGGGGACCTGTTAGCTCTTCGGGGCGAAGCGGAGAACTTAAGCGCCAGTAAACGGCGGTGGTAACTATAACCATCCTAAGGTAGCGAAATTCCTTGTCGGGTAAGTTCCGACCTGCACGAATGGCGTAACGACTTCCCCACTGTCTCAACCACAGGCCCGGCGAAATTGCATTACGAGTAAAGATGCTCGTTACGCGCGGCAGGACGGAAAGACCCCGGGACCTTTACTATAGCTTGACATTGGTATCTGAATTAGCTTGTGTAGGATAGGTGGGAGCCGGTGAAGTCCATACGCCAGTATGGGTGGAGGCAATCTTGAAATACCACTCTGGTTGATTTGGGTATCTAACTTCGGACCGTTATCCGGTTCAGGGACAGTGTCTGGTGGGTAGTTTAACTGGGGCGGTTGCCTCCTAAAGGGTAACGGAGGCGCCCAAAGGTTCCCTCAGCCTGGTTGGCAATCAGGTGTTGAGTGCAAGTGCACAAGGGAGCTTGACTGTGAGACTGACAGGTCGAGCAGGGACGAAAGTCGGGACTAGTGATCCGGCACTGGCATGTGGAAGCGGTGTCGCTCAACGGATAAAAGGTACCCCGGGGATAACAGGCTGATCTTCCCCAAGAGTCCATATCGACGGGATGGTTTGGCACCTCGATGTCGGCTCGTCGCATCCTGGGGCTGTAGCAGGTCCCAAGGGTTGGGCTGTTCGCCCATTAAAGCGGTACGCGAGCTGGGTTTAGAACGTCGTGAGACAGTTCGGTCCCTATCCGCCGTGCGCGTAGGATACTTGAGAAGGGCTGTCCCTAGTACGAGAGGACCGGGACGGACGAACCTCTGGTGTGCCAGTTGTCCCGCCAGGGGCACGGCTGGTTAGCTACGTTCGGAAGGGATAACCGCTGAAAGCATCTAAGCGGGAAGCTCGCTTCAAGATGAGGTATCCCACCCAC
>NZ_JBEZDP010000049.1:0-7361 GCF_040648395.1 Micromonospora sp. NPDC049151 | reverse complement strand
GGCGGTGGTTGCCTCTACAACCGCCTGGTGGAGAACCGGCTGGTGATCACCTGCGGCGGCGACCAGATCGAGGCGGGCAAGAGCCTCACCTTCCGCCCGGACGCCGCGACCGCCCGGCACCCGATCCGGTCGCCGGTCTGACCCCTGCGGTACGCGCGGCGGTGCGCCTGCGGCTGGCGGCGGCGAGCGCGGCCGGGCTGGCGGTGGTGGTGGCGCTGGCGGCGCTGCTCGCCCCGGTGGTGGCCGCCCAGGTCGACGAGCGGCCGGTCGACCCACGCCGCTACGTGGAGCCGCCGCGGGTGGAGTCGCTGGACGAGAACCCGCTGATCCGGATCTCCGGGTGGGCGCTGAACCCGGACCAGCGGCTGCTCGACGTGCGCACCGTCGCGGGTGCCGGCGAGGGCGGGCCGCCGCGGATCCGGCTGGCGGTGCTCAGCGACTACGACGGGGTGACCTGGCGGGTCGGGGCCACGTACCGCAACGCGGGGCGGATCCTGCCCGCCGCCGAGCCGCCCCCGGGCACGGGCACCGACGAGGTGCGCCAGCAGATCACCGTCGGCGACCTGACCGGGCGGCTGCTGCCGGCGGTGCCCACGCCGCGCGAGGTGACCGGCGCGCGGGTGGCGTACGACCCGGCGACCGGGACGCTGATCCGGCCGGAAGGGCTCGCGCCCGGGCTGCGGTACGAGGTGTCCTCGATTCGGGAGCGCCCGGATGTGAACCTGCTGAGCACGGCGAACGTGCCCGCCGGTGACGAGGTGGCCCGGGTGCTGCGGGTGGCCGACGGGGCGCCGGAGCCGCTGCGACGGCTCGCCACCCAACTCGCCGAGTCGAACGGCGCCCCGTACGCGCGCGCCGACGCGATCGCCACGTTCCTGGCCGAGCACTACCGGGTGACAGCTGACGCGCCCAGCGGGCACGCGTACCCGAACTTGGCGTTCTTCCTGTTCGGACCGCGCAACGGCGGCGGGCAACGGGGCACCTCGGAGCAGTTCGCCGCCGCGTTCGCGGTGCTCGGCCGCCTCGCCGGCCTGCCGACCCGGGTGGTGGTCGGGTTCGAGCCGAGGGGCGACGGGCCGGTGCGGGCCGCCGACGCGTACGCCTGGCCGGAGGTGCTGTTCGACGGCGTCGGCTGGGTGCCGTTCGACCCGATGCCGCGCCCGGACTCCGAGCCCCGCCCGGTGGAGGAGGACTTCCGGCCGAAGCCGGAGGATCCGCCGCCGTCGGAGGTGCCCGCGCCCACCGAGGAGCCGAGCGCCACGCCCCCGGCCGCCGCGCCCGCCCCCGGCCGGGACGAGAGCGGGCTCGGTACGCCGCTGCTGGTCGTCGACGGCGTCGGCGGGCTGGCGTTGCTGGTCGGCGCGGTGCTGGCGGTGCTGTACGCGATGCGCCGCCGGCTGACCCGCTCCCGCCTCGAGGCCGGTGACCCGCAGGCGCGGGTCGCGGGCGCGTGGCGGGAGCTGACGGACGCGCTGCGCCTGGCCGGGCACCCGGTCGGGCCGGACCTGACGGCGGCCGAGGTGGCCGAGCGGGCCCGCCGGACGCTCGCCGATGCCCGCGCGGCCCGATCCAGAGGGAACGCGGCCGAGCCCACGGACCGGATCAGGGACGGCGCGGCCGGGCTCACGGACCGGGCCGGGGACGGCACGGCGGCCGGCGGTCCGGACGAGTCGGCGGTCGACGAGCTGGCCGCCCTGCTCAACCAGGCAGGCTTCGCGCCGGGCAGTGTGACGCCGGAACAGGCGGAGCGGGCCGCGCGGCTGAGTCAGGGCTTCGGCGATACGCTGCGGGCGGCGCGGTCGCGGTGGGGCCGGCTGCTGTGGACGGTCCACCCGGGGCCGCTGCGGTGGCGCCGCTGACGGGCCCGGCCGGGCGTACGGCGGCCGGCCGGATGCGGCCCGCCGCCGGGTGCGACCCGCCGTACCCGGGAATCCGCAGTGACGGGCCGGCTCAGCGGTCGGCGGCGCGCAGCTTGCGGACGAGTTTGCGCAGCCCGGCCTGCCAGCCGTCCGGATCCTCGGCGCGGCGGCGGGCGTAGTCGGCCACCTCCGGGTGCGGCAGGATCAGGAACCGCTCCTCGGCCAGCCCGGCGATCACCGAGTCGGCGACCTGGTCCGCTGTGAGGATCGTCCCGGACGCGGCGATCACCCGGGCGCCCAGATGCCCCTCGGCGAGGCCGTCGGCGAGCATCGGGGTGTCCACGCCCTGCGGGCACAGCGCGCTGACCCGGATCCCGGCGTCCCGGTAGGTGACCGCCAGCCATTCGGCGAGGCCCACGGCGGCGTGCTTGGTGGCGGTGTAGGGGGCGTCGCCGACCGCGGTGAGCACACCCGCCGCCGAGCAGGTGAGCAGCAGGTGGCCCTGGCCCCGGCGGAGCATGCCGGGCAGCACCGCGCGGGCGCTGTGCACGTGCCCGAGCACGTTCACCCGCCAGGCCCGGTCCCAGTCCGCGTCGGGCGCGTCGATGCCGCCGCCGGTGGCCACGCCGGCGTTGGCGCAGAACAGGTCGATCCGGCCGTGGCGGCGCTCGGTCTCCTCGACGAGGGCGCGTACCGCCGCCTCGTCGGTGACGTCGAGCCCGACCCCTTCGGCCACCGGGCCGATCGCCTCGGCGGTGGCGCGGGCCGCGTCGGCGGCCAGGTCGGCCAGGACGACAGTGGCGGCGCCCTCGGCGGCGAACCGGCGGCCCAGCGCCGCACCGATCCCGCCGGCCCCGCCGGTGATCACCACAACCCGGTCGGTCAGGTTCATCTCAGGCCACCTTCCCGGGGGCGAGCCGGGGCAGCAGGTCCATCCAGGCCGCCGCGCCACCCTCGGTGATCTCGGGCGTGGGCAGCACCGCGACCACCGGCACGTCCACGCCGTTGTCGGCGTAGCGGCGGACGGCGGCCACGCACTGCTCGGGTGAGCCGTGCGGCACCAGCGCGTCGACCACCTCGTCCGGTACGGCGGCGGAGGCGCCCCGCCGGTCGCCCGCCGCCCACGCCTGCCACATCGGGCCGAGCGAGTCCTCGCGGCCCAGCCACCTGTGGAACGCGGCGTACGCGGGGACGGTGAGGTATCCGGTGATCATGCGACGGCCCAGCGCGCGGGCGTACGTGGCGTCCTCGGTCGGGCAGACGAAGATGCGGGCGGCGACCTCGAAGCCGGGCCGGCGCTCGCCCACCTCGGCCAGTGCTGTCGGCACGTCGTCGGCGGCCAGCCAGTTGAGGATCACCCCGTCGGCCTCGGCGGCGGCCAGGCGCAGCATGCCGGGGCGCAACGCGGCCAGCACGACCGGCGGCGGCACGGCGGGCGGGCGTTCCAGCGTGAACTTGCGGACGGCGAACGTGTCGAACGCGCCGTCGACTGTCTCGCCGCGCAACGCGGCCCGCAGGAACCGCAGCACGTCCCGGGTGCGCTTGAACGGCTCGTCGAACTCGATCGCGTTCCAGTCCCGCACCAGCACCGGCGACGACGCGCCGACGCCGAGCGCGAAGCGGCCCGGCGCGGCCTCGGCCAGCGCGGCGGCGCTCATCGCGAGCAGTCCCGGCCCGCGGGTGAACACCGGCGTGATCGCGGTGCCCAGCCGCAGCCGCGGCGACCAGGCCGCGGCCAGGGCCAGCGGGGTGAACGCGTCCGCGCCGGCCACCTCCGACGACCACACGTCGGTGAACCCGGCGTCGTCGAGGGCCGCGTAGACGGCAGCGTGGTCGGCGAGCGGGATGCCGCCCAGCGGCACGGTCATGCCCCATCGGTTCGTCACCCGTCGATCGTGCCCGTCCGGCACCGCCGGGAGCAAGATCCAGGCCGATATGGGCGATCGGGCGGCGACGCCGGTCCCGCACGCCGCACCCGGGCTACGATCCGCGCGTGACCTTCTCGCTCGTCGCCCGCTCCGCCGACGGGCTCCTGCACGGCGTCGTCGTGGCCAGCCGGTTCCTCGCCGCCGGGGCGCTGGTGCCGGCGGCTGAGGCGCAGGTGGGAGCGGTCGCCACCCAGGCGCACGCCAACCTCGCCTACCGGTCGCAGGCGCTCGCGCTGCTGCGTACCGGCGTCAGCGCCACCGACGCGGTGGCCGGGCTGGTGGCCGCCGACCCCGGCCGCGACGACCGGCAGCTCGCCGTGGTCGGGGCGGCCGGCGACGGGGCGACCTGGACCGGGCCGCGCTGCCACCCGTGGGCCGGTGGGCAGGCCGGCGACGGCTGGGCCGCGCAGGGCAACATCCTGAGCGGGCCACAGGTGATCGACGCGCTGCGCGACGCCTGGCTGGCCCGCGTGGATCTGCCGTTCCCGCAACGCCTGCTGGCCGCGCTCATCGCCGGTGACCAGGCCGGCGGCGACCGGCGCGGCCGGCAGAGCGCGGCGATGCTCGTGGTGCGGCGCCACGGCGGTTACGCCGGCACCGGCGACGAGCTGGTGGACCTGCGCGTGGACGACCACGTGGACCCGGTCTCCGAGCTGAGCCGCCTGCTCGGCATCCACCACATGCTGTTCGGCCGCCCCGACCCGGCCTCGCTGCGTGACCTCGCCGGTCCGCTCGCGGCCGAGGTGGCGGAGCTGCTCGCCGCCACCGGCCACCCGGTCGGCCCGGCCGGCCTGGACGACGCGCTGGCGGCCTGGAGCGGCCTGGAGAACCTGGAGGAACGCTTCGTGCCCGGCCGGATCGACCCGATCGTGCTGGCGCACCTGCGGCGCTGCGCGGCGCGCTGAGCCCGGTCAGCCGCCGAAGGCCAGCCGGCCGATGCCCGCCCGCGCCAGCTGGGCGCGCTCGTCGCCGGTGAGCGGCAGCCGACCGGTGGCCTTGCGTAGCACGGTCAGCGCGTCCCAGCTCAGGCCCGGCGGCACCGGCACGCCGCCGGTGAGCACCCCGACCACCACGTCCGCCGCGGCCGGGGTCAGCCACGGCGGCCGGTCCAGCGCGTCGGCCAGGTCCAGGCCGTGCACCGCGACCTCCACCACACGGGTACGCAGGAACTCCGCCAGCGCCATCGCGTCACCGTGCCGGGTGCGTACCACCCGGCCCGGCGGCGCGACGGCGACCGCCTCGCCGGTGGCCCGCCAGGCCCGGCCGAACTCCCCGGCAACGGCGGCCGCGCCCGGGTGCTCCCGCGCCGCCCGCCGCGCGGACTCGACGCGGTCGAGGTCGACCGGCGGGCTGAACTTGGCCGCGCCGAAGTAGGCGGCCGCGTCGACCTCGGCCCGGGGCGGCGCGGGCTCGGCGAGCATCCCCGCCAGGCGTCCGGCTCCGGTGCTCACGTGCGCGACCAGGTCCCGTACCGACCAGGGCGGGCACGGCGTGGGCCGGTCCAGCGCGGCGTCGTCCAGGTCGCGCAGCACCCGTTCCAGGCGCTCGCACTCGGACCGGAACGCCGCCGGTACGTCGCTCACGGCGGGTCAGCCCTTCCAGCGGGGCACCAGCCGGTGCACCACGACCAGCACCAGCGCGGCCACCACGGCGATCGTGCCGCCGATGCCGGCCGCGCTGCCCGCGTACCCGACGAACAGCGGACGGCGGCCGAGCGCCTCGACCGGGACGGTGGAGCGGTCGACCAGCCAGGACAGCGCCACCGCGCAGGCCAGCAGGGCCACCACGCCGATGCCGCCGAGCACGGCGCCGGCCACCCGGTGCGCGTCGCCCGGCTCGACCACCGCCTGCTCCCGCTGGAAGAACAGCAGCACCAGTCCGGCGACCGCGGCCCAGGCGCCGACCACCAGGTACGCGGCGACCGCGTCGCTGGGCCGGTGCCAGCCGGCGGAGAGCGTGGCGACGCCGGCGGCGGCGGCGTACCCGGCGCCGAGGAACGCCCCGGCCGCCCGCACCTTGCGCGGCAGCACCAGGATCAGCGCGATCGCCACCGAGGCCGCCACGGCGGTGTGCCCGCTGGGCAGGCTGTTGCCGGCGGCGGCCCGTTCCGGGTCGATGCCGAAGTCGGGCCGGACCAGGTAGTGCTTGAGCAGTTGCGTGGTCACGTTCGCGCCGGCGATCAGCAGCGTCGCGGTGACGGCGAGCGCCTTGCGGCCCCGGATCAGCGCGATGAAACCGATCACGGCGGTCGCGGCCAGCAGCGACACCACCGACATGGCGTTGAGGATCGTGTCCACCGGACCGTCGATGCGGTCCTGGCCGATCCGGTTGCCGGTCAACGCCACCGTGTCCAGCCACTGCCCCAGTTCGGTGTGTACGGCGAAGCGCCACACCAGCCCGAACGCGGCTGTCTGGAGTAGGGCCAGTACGACCAACCAGACCGCCGTCCAACCCCTCGCCGTCTCACGCACCCGGACAACTTAACGGTAGGTCCGCTCCGGCGCGCGGCGGAGCGCCAGCGGCGGCGGCGTACGGTGAGGCGGGCGATGTGAGGAGGTGGGCCGTGACCGGCACGCCAGGGCCGCGACCGGAGGGCGAGCCCCGGCCGGAGTCGCTGGCCGACCTGCTCGGCGGCCGGCGCGGGGCGGTGGACGCGACGCTTCCCGCGCTGGCGTTCGGGCTCGGCTGGGCGCTCGGCGGGCTGGGCGGCGGCGTGCTCGCGGCGGTGCTGACCGGCACGGCGGTGGCCGGCTGGCGGTGGCGACGCGGCGACCGGCCCCGCTCGGTGCTGGTCGGGCTGCTCGCGGTCTGCGTGGCCGCGCTGATCGCGTTGCGGACCGGCCGGGCCGCCGACTTCTTCCTGCTCCAGATCGCCGCCAACGCGGCGAGCGCGCTGGCCTGGGCGGTGAGCATCGTGGTGCGGTGGCCGCTGCTGGGTGTGGTGGTCGGCACGGCGCTGGGCCAGCGGACCCGGTGGCGGCGCGACCCGGCGCTGCTGCGGGCGTACGGCCGGGGCAGCTGGGTGTGGACCGCCAGCTACGTGCTGCGCGTCGCGGTGTTCGTGCCGCTGTGGCTGTCCGGGCAGGTGGTCGCGCTGACTGTGGCGCGGGCGGCGCTGACCTGGCCGCTGATCGCGGCGGCGCTGGCGGGGAGCTGGGTGGTGATCCGGCGCTCACTGCCGGCCGGGCATCCGGGGCTGCGGCACCCGATGGACACGGACCGTAGAGCGCCGCGCACAGAATAATGGAGAGGCCGCCACGGGGGGAGCGGCCTCTCCGTCAAATACGTTACTCCGTCCACGGCCCGGATGTGATCCCTGGACCGCTGAATTTCGCGTGCCTTTTCGCGCCATGGGTCGTCGCCGGGCGGAGTGGTGGGCCGGCCGGTCCGCTGCGTCGGCCGGACGGCCGGCCCACCCGGCCTGACCGTGGGCGTCAGGCCGTTCGCCGACCCGGCCGCTCCGTTCCCCCATCGGCCGGCGCCGACGACCGGCTGGTGCAGCCCGGCGACTTCTACCACGCCTCCGGGTTCACCGCCGGTGGCGCGCTGCTCGACCTCGACGACCCGCCCACCG
>NZ_JBEZDP010000048.1:0-11665 GCF_040648395.1 Micromonospora sp. NPDC049151 | reverse complement strand
CTTAGGCCTCCTCCCCGTGGCTATCAGCGAGTCGGAACCCATCGACCGAGCGTCCGCCAGCGTGGCCGGCCCGGATCGCCTGGCCACCACCCCGCCGCGGCCCGAGGGAGCGTGGGTGGCCCCGCCGGGCGCCGGCCAGGAGGAGGGAACGGCCGGTGAGGGGCGGCGGGGCCACCACGTCACTTGCCGCCCTGGCCCTCCTGCTCGGCCTCGGCGCCCTTGTCGGCCTTGCCCTCCGGGCCGCCCTTGTCGCCGCCCTTGCCGTGGTGGCCGGGCATGCCGTCGTGGCCGCGCTTGCCCGGGCCCGGGAACACGCCCGCCTCGGCGGCCTTGAGCACCGCGTCGGCCTGCTCCTGGGTGAGCTTGCCGTCGGTGACGGCCTGGTCCAGGCGCTCCTTCAGCGCGGCCTGCCGGTCCTCGGTCGAGGGCCGCTCCGGCCGCTCCGGGCGGTCGCCCTGGCGCTGCTCGTGCAGCTTCTCCAGCGCCGCGGTGACCTTGTCGGCCGGGACGCCCAGCTCCTTGGCGAGCGCCTCGGCGAACTCGGCCTGCCGGTCGGCGTGCTTCTGGCGGCGGTCGTCACCCTGGTCGGTGGTGCTGGCGCTGGAGGACGGCTTCGGGCTCTTGTCGTCGGCGAGCGCCACCGTCGGGGCGGCGATCCCGACGCCGAGCACGCCGGCAGCGGCCAGGCCGGCCAGCAGGTGCTTCTTCGACATCGTGCGGATCATGCGATTCTCCTGTTCGGTGGTGGTGCGATGACGTCACCGACAGTGGTCGCCGGAACTGAGGGCCACCCGTGGCGAACCTGTCAGCGAGCTGGCAATCTCGCCCGGAAGGCCCGAATTATTCGTGTTGCCGGGGGCGGTGAGCGCCCGAGAGGCTGGGCGAAACCCGACGAAAGGCCACTCGATGACACAGCCCGCCATCCGCGAGATCCCGCTCACCGGGCCGGGCTCCGGGCCGTACTCGATCACGGTCGGGCCCGACGGCGCGCTCTGGCTGACGCTGGCCGGCTCCGGCGGCGTCGCCCGGCTCGGCCTCGACGGTGAGGTGCGGATCCACCGCGACGACCCGCCCGGCAGCCGTCCGCTGATCATCGTCGGCGGCCCCGACGGCGCACTCTGGTACACCCGCTCGGGCGACGACCGGCTGGGCCGGGTCACCGTCGACGGCGAGGCCGGCTCGGTGGCGCTGCCGCCCGGCTGCGGCCCCTGCGGGCTGGCGGTCGGCGCGGACGGCGCGCTCTGGTACGCCGGCATGAACGACGACACGGCCGGCCGGGTGACCGCCGCCGGGGAGGTGACCTCCTTCCCGCTGCCGGTGACGAAGGGCTTCCCGTCGATGCTCGCGGCCGGGCCGGACGACGCGCTCTGGCTCACGCTCAACCAGGCCGACGCGATCGCCCGGGTCGGCCTGGACGGGAGGGTCACAGTGCATCCGCTGCCCACCGAGGCGGCCGGGCCGGTCGGCATCACCCGGGGTGGCGACGGCGCGCTCTGGTTCGTGGAGATCGTCGCGGGGCAGATCGGGCGGATCACGCCGGACGGGCGGATCGACGAGTTCCCGTTGCCGGACCGGGCGGCCCGCCCGCACGCGATCGTCGCCGACCCGGCCGGCGGCTGCTGGTTCACCGAGTGGGGCGCCAACCGCATCGGCCACATCGACCCCGACGGCCACATCACCGGCCACGATCTGCCCACCCCCGCGTCGGAACCCCACGGCCTGACCGTCACCCCCGACGCCACCGTCTGGGCCGCCCTGGAGATCGGCGCCGTGGCCCACCTCACCCCGAGTCAGCATTGATCATGAGGTTGGCGGCAGTTGTGGATCTCTGAACTGCCGCCAACCTCATGATCGCCGGGCCTCGGCGTCAGCGGACGGCGGACGTCACAGTGAGGGTGCCGTCTGTGGCGTTCAGGACCGCGGGGGTGTTCACCGGGACGGTCAGCTGGCCGGGGCCGTGGCCGATCGGCAGGCCGCCGAGGACCGGCACGCCCAGGTCGCCCAGGCGGTCGGTGAGCACGTCCACGACTGTGGTGTCCCAGCCGTCCGCGCACTCGGTGAACTGACCCACAGCCACCCCGGCGATCCCGTCCAGCGCGCCGCAGCGGCGCAGGTGGGTGAGCATCCGGTCGATCTTGTACGGCGGCTCCTGCACCTCCTCGACCAGCAGGACCGCCCCGGTCAGGTCCGGCATGTCCGGCGTGCCGATCGACGCGGTGATCAGGCACAGGTTGCCGCCGATCAGCCGGCCCTCGGCCCGCCCGGGCACCCGCACCGGGTACGTCTCCTCCGCCTCGACCGCCGTCACCGTCACCGGCTCGGTGCTGGTCAGCGCGGCGTGCAGCGACTCCGCCGAGCGGATCGGCGTGCGCTCGTCGCGCCACGCCGCGCCCGGCCCGTGCACCCCGGCCAGCCGGGCGCCCCGCCAGAGCGCGAACTGCAACGCGGTGATGTCGGAGAAGCCGGCCACCACCTTCGGATCCCGGCGTACCGCCGCCATGTCGATCAGGTCGACCACCCGCTGCGCGCCGTAACCGCCCCGGGTGCAGATCACCCCGCGGATCTCCGGGTCGGCGAACGCCGCGTTCAGGTCCGCGGCCCGCAGCGCGTCGTCGCCGGCCAGATAACCCCGCCGGGCGTACGCGTTCGGCGCGGGCACCGGCCGCAGCCCCCAGCCGGTGAGCAGCTCGATGCCGCGGGCCACCCGCTCGGGACGGGTCGGCCCGGACGGGGACACCAGCATCACCGCGTCGCCGGGACGCAGAGCCGGTGGGCGCACGCAGTCGTCAGGCACGATCGCGAGCCTAGGGCCTGCCGGACCGGCCGGTGTCGTGCGCACCGGCTAGCCTCGACGTCGTGGCGACCGCGCTGGTGATCGAGAACGACCCGACCGACGACCTCCGCCGCCTGGGGGAGTGGCTCACCGAAGGGGGTCTTGAGCTGCGTGTGCTGCGTCCGCACGCCGGCGACGCGCTCCCCGCCGACCTGGAGGGATACGCCGCGCTCGTGGTGCTCGGCGGCGACCAGCAGGCCTACCCGGGGCCCGACGGCGCCCACGGCGCGCCCTGGTTCCCGGCGCTGGAAGGGCTGCTGCGCAAGGCCGTCCGCCAGCGCGTGCCCACGCTCGCCGTCTGCCTCGGCGCGCAACTGCTCGCCACCGCGCACGCCGGCCGGGTCGAGCGCAGCCCGTCCGGCCCGGAGGTCGGGCCGGCGCTCGTCGGGCGGCGCGACGCCGCCGAGGACGATCCCCTGTTCCGGTACGTGCCGTTGATGCCCGACGTGCTCCAGTGGCACGCCGACGAGATCACCGAGCTGCCGCACGGCGCGACGCTGCTCGCCGCGTCCACCCGCTACCCGCACCAGGCGTTCCGCCTCGGCGACCGGGCCTGGGGGTTGCAGTTCCACATCGAGTGCGACACCGCGATGATCGCCGAGTGGTCCCGCGACTCGGCCGTGCTGGCCGAGCTGGGCTACGACCCGGAGCTGGTGGTGGCCGCCTGCGACCGGGTGATGGCCGACGTCGAGGAGGCGTGGCAGCCGTTCGCGATCCGGTTCGCCGCGCTCGCGCTCGGCGAACTCGGCGACGACAACCCGCGCCGCAGCCTGCCGCTGCTCGGGGCCTGACGGTGACCCGGCCGGCCCGCGGGCGCCTGGCCCGCTACGGATTCGCCGAGGGTGACGGGGTCAGCCGGGCGGAGGACCTGCTCGGCCCGGACGGGCTCGCCCTGTGGCGGCCCGACACCCAGGAACCCGCCGACGAGCGCGCCGCCGAACTGCTCGCCGCGCTGTCCCGCGCCGCCGACCCGGACCTGGCCCTGCGCCAGTTGCACCGG
This sequence comes from Micromonospora sp. NPDC049151, assembly GCF_040648395.1. Taxonomy (NCBI): domain Bacteria; kingdom Bacillati; phylum Actinomycetota; class Actinomycetes; order Micromonosporales; family Micromonosporaceae; genus Micromonospora; species Micromonospora sp. NPDC049151. The sequence continues at coordinate 7,832 of NZ_JBEZDP010000048.1, read as the reverse complement.
CTGGTCGAGTCCGAGCGGCGCTCCGGCGACGAGGCGGCGATACGCGACGCCCTGGCCGCCGACGCCGGGCTGCGCCGCCGGCTGATCGCGGTGCTCGGCGCCTCCTCCGCGCTCGGTGACCATCTGGTCGCCAACCCCGGGCAGTGGGCGGTGCTGGCTACCGAGCCGGACGGGCTCGCCCCCGCCGCGGACGGCCGGCTCGACCTGGGCGTCGCCGCCCGGCTCACCACGATGACCGGCGCGGTCCCGCTGCTGCGGCAGGCGTACCGTCTTGCGCTGCTGCGCATCGCGGCGGCCGACCTGACCGGCGGGCGCGGCCTGGAGCAGACCATGGCGGCGCTGTCCGGGCTGGCCGACGCGACGCTGGCCGCCGCCTACGACATCGCCGCCGACGAGCTGCCCGACGGCACGCCGCGCCCCCGGCTGGCCGTGGTGGCGATGGGCAAGTGCGGTGGCGACGAGCTGAACTACGTCTCCGACGTCGACGTCATCTTCGTCGCCGCGGCCGACGACGATCTGCCCGCCGCGACCCAGGTCGCCACCCGGCTCATCCAGGTCTGCGGGCTGGTGGCCTGGCCGGTCGACGCGGCGCTGCGGCCGGAGGGCAACCGGGGTCCGCTGGTGCGTACGCTCGCCAGCCACCTCGCCTACTACAAGCGCTGGGCCCGCACCTGGGAGTTCCAGGCGCTGCTCAAGGCCCGCCCGGCCGCCGGGGACCTGGAGCTGGCAAAGGAGTGGACCGACGCGCTGGCTCCGCTCGTGTGGACCGCCGCCGAACGCCCCGAGGCGGTCGAGGACGTCCGGTCCATGCGCCGCAAGATCCTCGACAACGTGCCGCCGAAGGAGCTGGAACGCGAGATCAAGCGCGGGCCGGGCGGGCTGCGCGACATCGAGTTCGCCGTCCAGCTGCTCCAGCTCGTGCACGGCAGGGGCGACGAGTCGCTGCGGGTACCGGGCACCGTGCCGGCGCTGCGCGCGCTCGTCGCGGGCGGCTACGTGGGCCGCGCCGACGGGGAGGCGCTGCTGCGCGGCTACCGCTTCCTGCGCGCCGTCGAGCACCGGCTCCAGCTCCAGGCCCTGCGCCGTACCCACACCGTGCCGACCGAACCGGCCGCGCTGCGCTGGCTCGCCGCCGCGCTCGGCTACGTGGCCAGGCCGGGCCGCAGCGCCGTCGAGGAGTTCCGCGCCGAGTGGGTCACCCACGCCACCGAGGTACGCCGGCTGCACGCCAAACTGCTCTACCGGCCGCTGCTGGAATCCGTGGCCCGGGTGCCGGCCGAAGGGCTGCGCCTCACGCCCGAGGCGGCCCGGCACCGGCTGGAGGTGCTCGGCTTCGCCGACCCGGCCGGCGCCCTGCGGCACCTCCAGGCGCTCACCGGCGGGGTCAGCCGTACCGCGGCCATCCAGCGCACGCTGCTGCCGGTGCTGCTCGACGAGTTCGCCGACGCCCCCGAACCGGACCGCGGTCTGCTCAACTACCGGCAGGTGTCCGACAAGCTCGGCAGCACTCCGTGGTACCTGCGCCTGCTGCGCGACTCCGGCCCGGTGGCCCGCCGGCTGGCCCGGGTGCTGTCGTCCTCCCGGTACGCGGCCGACATGCTGGCCCGCGAACCGGAGGCGCTGCGGCTGCTCGCCGAGGACAGCGAACTGACCCCGCGTCCACGGGAGACGCTCGTCGAGGGCTTCGCCGCCGCCGCCGCCCGGCACGACGACCCGGTCGAGGCGATCCGGGCGGTCCGCGCGCTGCGCCGCCGGGAGCTGGTCCGGATCGCCGCCGCCGACGTGCTCAGCCGCGCCGGTTCGCTCGCCCCGCTCAACCCCCGTCCGGTCGGCGGCGGGGAACGCCGCCCCACAGTGGTGGACGTGACGGCGGTCGGCACCGCGCTGTCGCACGTCGCCGACGCCACGCTGGCCGCCGCGCTGCAAGCCGCCCGTACCGTCCACCCCGGACCGCCCGGCCTGCGCTTCGCGGTGATCGGCATGGGCCGGCTCGGCGGGTACGAGTCGAACTACCTGTCCGACGCCGACGTGCTGTTCGTCTACGACCCGCCGCCCGGGGTGGAGGAGAGCGCGGCGAGCGCCGCCGCGCACGCCATCGCCGAGGAACTGCGCCGGCTGCTGTCCGCGCCCGCCCCCGACCCGCCGCTCGGTGTCGACGCCGACCTGCGCCCGGAGGGCCGGCAGGGCCCGCTCGTCCGCAGCCTGGCCGCGTACGCGCAGTACTACGCGCGCTGGTCCCGGGTGTGGGAGGCGCAGGCGCTGCTGCGCGCCCGGCACGTCTGCGGTGACGCCGACCTGGGTGCCGAGTTCGAGGCGATGATCGAGCCGGTGCGCTACCCGGCCGAGGGGCTGACCCGCGAGCAGGTCATCGAGATCCGCCGGATCAAGGCGCGGGTCGAGACCGAGCGGCTGCCCCGCGGCGCCGACCCGGCCACCCACACCAAGCTGGGCCGGGGCGGGCTGGCCGACGTCGAGTGGGCGGTGCAGTTGCTCCAGCTCCGGTACGCCGGTCAGGTGCCCGCGCTGCGCGGCACCCGTACGCTCGACGCCCTTGCCGCCGCCCGCGACGCCGGCCTGCTCGATCCCACCGACGCCGCCGAGCTGGCCGCCGGCTGGACGCTCGCCGCCGAGGTACGGGACGCGCTGATGCTGGTACGCGGCCGGGCCGGGGACCAGTTGCCCCGGCACGGGGTGGAGCTGGCCGGCGTGGTGCGGCTGCTGGGGCGAGAGGACCAGGGCGAGTTCCTGGACGAGTACCTGCGCACCGGCCGCCACTCCCGCACAGTCGTCCAGCAAATCCTGGAGTCCCCCCTCTGACCCCGGCCCGCCCTCTCCCTCCCCACCTTCCCTCGGCGTCGATCTTGCACTTTCCGCCCCGGCGAATGGTACGAATCCGGCTTCCTGGGGGCCGCAACTTCAAGATCGACGGACAGGGGAGGGTGGTCACGGAGCGAGGCGGTCCGCCGGGAGATCTTGGAAGGGAACGGCCCTTATGGGGGCCGTTTTGTACCAAGATCTCTAGTCTGGGTCAGCTTGTGAGGGTGTAGGTGCCCGCTTGGGGGACCGTCACCGTGGTCCACTTGCCGTTCGGGGTGACCGTGGCTCCGTTGGAGGCGGTCAGCCAGCGGTCGTGGCGTACCCGGATCGGGACCGGGCCGGCGGCGGGGGCGCGGAACGTGATCGAGGCGCCGTCCTGGCGGACCAGCTCACCCGGTGCGCCGACCAGCGGGGTGGGGTCGGCCACCGCGTACAGCTTCCAGTGCCGGTCCGACCAGACCTCGGTCAGGTACGGCTGACCCAGCTCCACCAGTTTCGCCTCCGACCGTCCCACCCAGGAGAACTCGGCGTCGGGCACCGCCACGTACTGCACCGCGTTGTCGGCCAGCCAGTCCCGGTAGGTGACAGGGGTCAGCGGAACGCCGGTGCCGGACGCCCCGGGCACCGTGGTGAAGAACAGCGGGTTGCGGTCGATGTCGGCCTGGCGTAGCCAGCCCCGGGCCAGCGGCACGTCCCCCATGTGGGCCGCCTCCCAGTAGTTGCGGGTCGGCGGCACCTCCACCCGTCCGGTGAGCCCGCGCCGGTCCAGTTCCGCGCGCAGCGGCGCGAAGTACGCCGGGTCGGCCGTCGGGTCGTCGGCGCTGCGCAGGTCCGCGGTGACCACCGGCGGCTGCCACCAGCAGACGACCGCGAGCAGCGCGGCCAGCCCGAACGCGCTGAGAACCCGACGGAGTCGACGCTCTCCGGGTCGGCCCGTGCCACGCGGGCCGATGTCGGGACGGCCCTCGCTGTCCGGGCCCGCGCCGTCCCGGCCCGCGCCGAGTCGGCCTCCGAGGCGGTTCGCGGTGAGCCATGCGGGTGGCGTCGCGGCGGCGGCCAGCACCGGCAGCGCGAACATCACCACCAGGCGGGTGGCGTTCAGCCCGACCGGCGTGTGCAGCAGCGCCGACGCCAGCACTCCGGCCGCGGACAGCAACGCGCCCACCCGCACCGGCCGGTACGCCACGAGGGCCGCCACCACCAGGCTCGTCACCACGGCGTGCACTGTGTCGGCCGTGCTGATGTTCATCCAGCCGCCCTCGCCGAACAGCAGCCCGGTGACGGCGAGCGGTACGGCGGCCGGTACGGCGAGCAGCAGGCCGCCGGCGTACCGCCGGGTCAGCAGCAGCGCGACACCGGCGAGCCCGACGAACAGCCCAGCTACCGGGCTGGCCGCCGAGGCGAGCAGCGCGGCGAGGGCAGCGGCGACGGCCGCCCAGACGCTCCGGCCGCCACCGGCAGCGCCGGGACCGGCCGGCTCGGCAGCGGGATCAGCGGCGGCGGCGAGGCGGGTGCGGCGGGCGGGGATGGTGAGCGCCAGCAGCGCGGCCAGGCCGAACGCGACGCCGAGGGCGTAGGTGACCCGGCCGGAGACCAGGTTGCCGGCGATCGTGACCACGCCGACCAGGCTGCCCAGCAGCGGGCGGGGCACCCCGGTACGCACCAGCAGGGCGGCGAACGCGGTGGCGGAGGCGAGCAGGGCGAGCGCGCCGGTGAGGCGTACCCCGAGCAGCGCCATCAGCGGCGGCGAGACGAGGCTGTAGCCCCACGGGTGCACGCCGCCGTACCAGCGCAGGTCGACCAGGGCGGCACCGTGGTCGGCGAAGAAGCCGGCGCGGGCGACCTGCGCGGACAGGTCCGAGCCGGTGGCCGGCAGGATGAGCTGGAGCACGGCGAGGACGAGCGCGGACACGGCGGAGACCGCCACCACCCGACCGCCCCGCATGCCCACCTCCTGATCGCGAACCACCGTACTGGCAGCATGTCGGGCGTGTCTCACCACCTCTCGCGTTGGATCGGCCTGGCGGGCTCGGTGCTGCTCGCCGTGGCCGCGTTCCTCGGCGGCGCCCTGCCCGACGGCGAGTTGCGTCCCACCCCGGTCAGCATCTGGCAGGGCTCGAACGGGCCGCTGATCATCGGGTTGTGGCTGGTCGGCACCGGGCTGCTGGCGTGGGCCTGGTGGTCGCTGCGGGACCGGGTGCCGTCGTCCCGGTGGGTGCTGGTCACCGTCGCGCTCTGGCTGCTGCCGATGCTTGTCGCGCCGCCGCTGGGCAGCCGGGACGTGTACGCGTACGCGTGCCAGGGCGCCAGCTTCTCGGCCGGGATCAACCCCTACGAGCAGGGCGTCTCGGCGCTGCCCTGTCCCTGGCTGGACACCATCTCCTACATCTGGCGGGACACCCCGGCACCCTACGGGCCGCTGTTCGTGCTTCTCGCCGGCGCGGTGGTGGAGGCCACCGGCTCGCTGCTCGCCGCCGTCGCGCTGTTCCGGGTGCTCGCCGTGGCCGGCGTGGCGCTGACCGCGTGGGCGCTGCCGGTGCTGGCCCGCCGCTGCGGGGTGGCGCCGCGGCGCGCGCTCTGGCTGGCGCTGGCGAGCCCGCTGGTGCCCGTGCACCTGGTCTCCGGCGCGCACAACGACGCGCTGATGATCGGCCTGCTCGTGGCCGGGCTGGCGGTGGTCGCGGCCCGGCCGGGCCGGCCCGGACCGTTGCTCGCCGGTGGGGCGCTGCTCGGACTGGCCGCCGCCGTCAAGGTCACCGCGTTGGTGGTGATGCCGTTCGCCGCGCTGGCCGCGATCGTCGGGGCGTACCGGATCAGGACGCTGGTGCGCGACGGCGGGTGGGTGGTCGGCGGTTCGCTCGCGGCGCTCGCCGGGGTGACCGTCGTCTCCGGCCTGGGGCTGGGGTTCATCAGCGGCCTGGAACAGGGCGGGCTGGTGGTGGCCTGGACCTCGCCGCCGACGGCGGTGGGGCAGACCGTCGGCTACCTGCTGGCGCCGTTCGGGGTGCACGTCGACGCGCTGCCGGTGACCCGGGCGATCGGCATGGTGGTGCTGGTCGGGGTGCTGATCTGGCTCTGGTTCCGCTCGCTGCGTCGCGGTGAGCCGTTCTGGCACGCCGGGCTGGCGCTCACCGCCACCGTCGCGCTGTCCCCGCTGTTCCACCCCTGGTACTGGCTGTGGCCGCTGGCGGTGCTCGCCGCCACCGCGCACCGCACGCTGTGGTTCTCGATCGTCACTGTGGTGTCGTCGTTCCTGGTGCTGGCCGACGGCACCGGTCTGGCCCGGTACTCCAAGATGCCCGGTGCGCCGCTGATGACCCTGTTCGTGATCGGGGTGGTCGTGTGGTTGGTACGGTCGGCTCGCAAGGGTCGGCAGCCGGTTCCCGTGGACTGAGGAGTGTGCCGGTGAGCGAGCCCGACGGACCCGTCCGGCCGGTCGCCGCCGGTCTCGCCCGATACACCGGTTTCGCCGGTGCGGTGCTGCTCACAGTCGCCGGGTGGCTCGGCGGCGCGCTGCCCGGCACGCCCCCGCGCGGCACGCTCGCCGCGATCTGGGCCGCACCGCACGGGCCGGTGACGCTCGGCTGCTGGCTGGCCGGGACGCTGCTGCTGGTCGGCGCCTGGTGGTCGCTGCGGTGGGGCGCGCCGTCCGGCCGGTGGGCGTACCTGACGGCCGGGCTCTGGGCGCTGCCGCTGCTTGCCGCGCCGCCGCTGGGCAGCCGCGACGTCTACTCGTACGCCTGCCAGGGCTGGACGTGGACGCAGGGGCTCAGCCCGTACCGGGTGGGTGTCGCCGCGGCCGGCTGCCCGTGGACCGGGTCGGTGTCGCCGATCTGGCGGGACACCCCGGCGCCGTACGGGCCGTTCTTCGTGCTGCTGGCCGGGCTCGCCGTCCTCGCCGGTGGCGGCCTGATCGGGACGATAGTGGCGTTGCGGCTGGTCGCGGTGGCCGGGGTGCTGCTGGCCGCGCTGTGCCTGCCCGGCCTGGCCCGCGCCGCCGGGGTGCCCACCCGCCGGGCCGCCTGGCTGGTGCTCGCGTGCCCGCTCGTCGGGATCCACCTGGTCGCGGGCGCGCACAACGACGCGCTCGCGCTCGGGCTGCTGCTGCTCGGCCTGCTGGTGCTGGTCCGCCTGCCGGGCAGGCCACGCGCGTTGCTGGTGGCCGGCGTGCTGCTGGGCCTGGCCGTGGCGGTGAAGGCGGTAGCGGTCGTGGCGCTGCCGTTCGCGGCGCTCGCCGCCGTGCACGGCCGCTACACCTGGCGGGCGCTGCTGCGCGACGGCGGGCAGCTGGCCGCGTCGGTGCTCGGCACGCTGCTCGTCGTGTCGCTCGCCACCGGCCTCGGGCTGGGCTGGGTGGGAGGGCTCGGCCACAGCGGCGACTCGCAGCAGTGGACCTCCCCGCCCACGGCTGTCGGTTTCGTCATCGACTACGCCGGGGAGCTGGCCGGGCAGCGGCCACGGGCGGTGCCTGTGGTCCGGGCGGTCGCGCTGGTGCTGCTGGCCGGACTGCTGGTGGTGCTCTGGTGGCGGGCGTGGACGGCGCTGCGGCGGCTCAACGACGCCCGGCAGCGGGTGGCCCGGCTGACGCTGGCCCGGCACCGGGTGGCGCTGCTCGGCGCGGGGCTGGCGCTCGCCGCCACGGTGCTGCTCGCCCCGGTCTTCCACCCCTGGTACGCGATCTGGCCGCTGACAGTGCTCGCGGTAGCGGCGGTGCCGCTGGCCCGCCAGGTCTGGTTCGTGGCGCCCTGCGCTGTCGCCTCGGCGCTCACCCTGCCGGACGGATCCAACCTGGCCCGGTTCAGCAAGGCGCCGGGCGCGGTGCTGATGACGGTGCTGGTGGTGGTCGTCGCGGTGGCCGGCGTCCGGGCCGCGTTGCGCCGCCGTGCTTGATGAACGGCCGGGCCGGCTCCGCCATCGCGGCTCCCGAATAGATGGGCATCCGTCGTGTCGAGTCTCACCGCGGCGTTGCGGCGTGCTCAACGGTGAAATTGCCGTCCGGCCACGAGGGTGACCGC
>NZ_JBEZDP010000047.1:0-14381 GCF_040648395.1 Micromonospora sp. NPDC049151 | reverse complement strand
TCGTGTAGCCGATGGTCATGGCGAAGTTCGGCACGCCGGACAGCATCATGCCCTTGTAGGCCACAGTCGAGGCGAGGTCGACCTCCGCGCCGTCGTCCGCGTTCGGCCCGACCACGTAGAGCGCACCGGCGTAGAGCAGCGCCGGCGGCAGGTAGCCCAGCAGCACCCGCCCGGCCCGCAACGCCACCTCGGCGGCGGTCAGCCCGGCCAGCCAGGCCGCGACCACCGGTACCAGGACCGTGTCCGGTGTCGGCTCGACCGGGATCATCGCGGTGAGCAGCCGGGGGATCGCGTTGCGGGCCGCGTCGGCGGCCACCTCGCCGAGCCCGCCCGGCAGCGCCGCGTGCGCGGCGGCCAGCCGCAGCGACAGGAGCGTCCACCCGGTCAGCGCGGCCACCGACAGCGGCGCCACCAGCCAGGACGGCAGCCGCCGGGCGGCCACGCTGACCAGCACCGAACCGATTGCCGCGCCGGCCATGAGGCGGGCCGGCAGCGGGTCCGCGTACACCCGGCCCAGCACCACGCCGGAGAGCGCGACCAGCACGACCAACGCGGCCGGCACGGGCACGGCCCGCAACACCCGGACCGCGCGCGCCGCCGCCGCGCCGCTGCGCGGCGGCGTCACCACCGGCGGACCCCGTCCCACTCGGCGGCGAACGCCGCGCCGTCGGCCGCGTCCAGCACGGTGAGGCCCGCCGCGCCGGCCGCCGTCGGCCCGTCCGCGCCGAACATCCCCACCACCACCGAGGGGTACGCGCCGCGCAACGCGCCCACGTGCCCCAGGTCGTCGCGGCCACCCGGCCCGGTCAGGAAGACGAGCGTGTCGCCGAGCCGGTCCCGGCGCAGCCGCCCGGTCGCGGCGGGCAGCACGTCCGGCCCGGCGTCCGCCAGGTCCACGGCGGCCAGCCGGTCCAGCGGCCCGGCCGCTCCGGCGGGCTCCACCTCGGCGGGTACGACGAGCAGCAGGTGCACCGGCAGGTCCTCCCGCACGGCGGCGGCCACCACCGACGCCGCCGCCTCGCACGCCGACTCGAACGACTCCGCGACGCCACCGGAACGGCCGGGATGCGCCGACGCCCGGTTGTCCAGCACCACCACCAGGCGCGGCAGGCTGGTGTCCACGTTCTCCCGCACCATCAGCTCACCCACCCGGGCGCTGGTGCGCCAGTGCACGCGGCGCAACTCGTCGCCCACCACGTACTCCCGCAGCGAGTCGAACGTGATCGACCCGTGCGGCACGCTGTCGGTGCGCCCGTCCAGGCTGCGCCCCGCGCCGGTGGGCACCGCGGAGAGGGGATGGATGCGCGGGTGCACCCACACCGGCACGGTGCCGCCGTAGCCGCGCGCCAGCGCCACCAGGCCCAGCGGATCCCGGCGCACCACCCGCAGCGGCCCCACCGGCACCACCCCACGCCGCTGCGTCGGCACGTCGTACCGCACCACGGTGTCCCGGCCCGGACGCAACCGCAGCAGCGGCACCGGCACCAGCGCCCCGGCGCAGCGGTCCTCGGCCACCAGGTTCGCCGCGCGCAGCCGGCCGGTGTTGCGCACCGTCAGCTCCATCGCCGCCGGCTCACCCCGGGCCACCCGGTCCGGGTCGGCCCGCCGCGCCACGCTCAGCCGGGGCCGCCAGGCCGCGTTCACCACGGCGTAGCCGACCGCCACCCCGGCCGCCGCGCCGAGCACAGTCAGCTCCGGGTACGCGTACCGGAACCCCACGCCGAGCAGCACCAGGGCGGCGACAAGTAACCCGACCCCACGGGCGGTGATCCCCACGCTCAGCCGTGCACCGCTGTGGCCTGGCCCGTCGGCAGCGGCACCGGCACCGACGCGACCGCCTGGCGCAGCACCTCGGCGGGCGTGACGCCACGCACCTGCGCGTCGGGGGTGAGCAGCAGCCGGTGCGCGAACACCGGTTCGACGAGCGCCTTCAGGTCCTCCGGCATGATCCAGCCCCGGCCGTCGATCAGCGCGTACGCGCACGCCGCGCGGGTCAGCGCGATCACCCCGCGCGGGCTCACCCCGACCCGCACCTGCGCATGGGTACGCGTCGCCGCGGCCAGCCGCACCGCGTACGCGTAGAGCGGCTCGGCGATGTGCACCCGCCGGGCCATCTTCACCATCTCGCCCACGGTGGCGGTGTCGGTGACCGGGCTCAGCGAGTCGGGGGAGCGGACCGTGGCGCCGCGCAGCACCTCCACCTCGACCGCCTCGTCCGGGTAGCCGACCGAGAGCTTCACCAGGAACCGGTCGAGCTGCGCCTCGGGCAGCCGGTAGGTGCCGTCCATCTCCACCGGGTTTTGCGTGGCCACCACCAGGAACGGCTGCGGCACCGGGTGCCGTACGCCGTCCACTGTGACGGTCCGCTCCTCCATCACCTCAAGCAGCGCCGACTGCGTCTTCGGCGACGCCCGGTTGATCTCGTCGGCGATCACGATGTTGGCGAACACCGGCCCCGGGTGGAACTCGAAACCCCGGCTGGCCTGGTTGAAGATGGTCACCCCTGACACGTCGGAGGGAAGCAGGTCCGGCGTGAACTGGATCCGCCGCCACTGCCCCTTCACCGTCGCCGCGATCGCCCGCGCCAGCGTGGTCTTGCCGACGCCCGGTACGTCCTCCAGCAGCACGTGCCCCTGCGCGAACAGCGCGGTCAGCGCCAGCCGCACCACCTGCGGCTTACCCAGCACGACCGCGTTGACGTTGTCGGCCAGCCGGGCGGCCAGGGCGGCGAAGCCCTGCACCTCCGGCTGGCTGAGCGGTTCGTGCGTGTTCACTGATGCGCCTCTCGTGCGGTCAGCAGGTGGGCAGGACGCCGAGGTCGTCGCCGCCCTCCAGGTTGAGCCAGGCCCACGGGATGTACGTCTTGCCCTTGTAGTCCACCTGGATCCACCAGGTGCTCTTCTTGTTGTTGTTGTAGATCCAGGCGTCGACGTCCTCGCCCTTCACCTTGCAGTACGTGCGCAGCCGCCGGCCGTCCGGCACCCAGCCCGCCTGCCGGTCGTTGTCCTGCCTCGGCACCTCGAAGATCTCATTGCCGTTGCGGCCGTCGACGTCCTTGTCGCAGTACGTCCGCTGGTCGCCGTCCGGGCCGTTCTTGCAGGTGGCGATGCCGTACAGCGGGTCTGTGGCCTGCGCCCGGGAAGCGGTGCCCTTACCGGCGGCGTTGCTCGCGGTCAGCGTCACCGTGTACGCGGTACCCGGCGTCAGCCCGGTCACCCGCAGGCTGGAACAGCTTCCGCTGGCCGTCTTCCCGCCGGTCGCGGCCGTGCAGGTGGCCCGGCCGCCGCCCGCGTCCACGGTGAACGTCACAGTCACCGACGTGGCGTCCGCCGACGAACCGGTCACCGTGATCCGGGGCTCGGCCACCGTGCGCGCGGTCGTGCTCGCCTCCGGTCCCGGCCCGGCCTCGTTCACCGCCTTGACCTTCACCGTCACGTTCTGCCCGTTGCCCAGCCCGCCCACGGTGGCCCGCACGTCGGTCACCTCGACGGTCTTGCCGGCCGCCTCGACCAGGTACTTCGTCACCGGCCGGCCGTTGTCCAGGGCCGGGGACCACTGCACGGCGACGGTGCCCGGCTGGTCGGCGACTGTGGACGCGCGCAGCTCGGTCGGTGCCTTCGGCACGGTGAACGGCACCACCGTGTTGCTCACCGGTGACGCCTTCGACCCGGCGCCCTTCTCACTCACGGCGGTCACCGTGAACGCGTACTGGGTGCCGTACTCCAGTTGCCCGGCCGGCACCACCAGCTCCGTCTTCGGCGACTCGCCGGCCGGGGCGCTCGCGCCCGCCGAGGTCGCCGTCACCGCGTACTTCGCGATCTTGTTGCCCTGGCCGTCAGCCTCGGGCCAGCTCACCCGCACCGTGCCGTCCGGCCGCGCCTCGGCGGTCACCGACGCCGGTGGGTCCGGCACCTCGGCCGTCGGCACCACCGGGTTGCTGCGCCGCGCGGGCCCCTCGCCCTTGGCGTTCACCGCGTGCACCGAGAACGTGTACGTCTCCCCGTTCGTCAGGCCGGTGATCTCCAGTGCACGCTGGTTCGCGCCGACCTGGTGGGTCTGACCGGCGCCCTCCACCACCTAGCGGGTGATCTCGGCGCCGTTCGACGCGGCCGCCTGCCAGCTCACCCGGGCCGACGCGTCACCGGCGGCGGCGGTGACCGACTTCGGGGCACCCGGCTTGGACACCTTCGGCTTCTTCGGCGGGGGCGGCGGCGGAGCGACCGGCGGCGGGTCGCCTCCGAGCACGTCGTTTGCGTACTTGTCGACCTCACGCACCTGGTTGCGGTCGTCGACCACCTGCGCCGTCGACGAGTCGGGCGGGTTGATGAACAGGTGGTTCTCGCGCACCTCCAGCTCGACCGGGCCGGGCCGGCCGGAGCCCTTGACGGTCTGCACGAGCTGACCCTCGGCGTCGAAGGCGTACACCGTGCCGGTGTTCTCGTCGGCGCAGTAGAACCGGCCCGCCCACGCCACCGCCGGGCTGAGCCGGACGCCGTCGCCCGGCACCGTGAACCGCTTCACCTCGCGGCTGTCCCGCACCACGTGCACCGACCGTTCACCGGGAACCGTCACCGGCACCTGCTGCCCGCTGGTACGCGTCGGCAGGTAGCCCGGCGCGGTCATGCTCAGCTGCGCCCGCTTCGTCTGCCCGCCGACCACAGTCACCAGCGACGTCGAGGTGCGGTCCAGCACCGCCACGCCCTCGTCCAGCGTGGACACCACCAGCTCGTGCGCCGGCTCGGCCACGTCGTACGTCTCCACGCGCTTCGGGCTGAGCCCGGCGGGCGGCGCGTCACCCGGCGTCTCCGGCAGCTCGGCGGCGGTCACCGCCGAGACGGTGCCCTCGCTCGGCACCGCGACCCACAGCTTGCCGGCGCCGTCGAACGTGCCGCCGGTGATGCCCGGCGGGTAGCGGACCGGCTCACCCACAGGTGTCAGGGCGCGCGGGTCGAGCTGCCGCACGATGCCCTGCACCGCGTCCACCACGAACGCCGCGTCCTCGTGCAGCGCCACGCTCACCCCGAGCCCCGGCGCGGTCGGTGTGGTGGCGGTGATCTGCAACGTCGCCAGGTCCAGCGAGCTGACCCGACCGGTGTTGAGGTCGCGCAGGATCAGCAGCCGGTCGGTCTGGGCCACCTGCATCTGGTGCCGCCGCCCGCCCGGCACCTCCATCCGGGTGTCCACCCTCGCCGTGACACCGTTGACCCGGGCCAGCTCGCTGCGGGTGGTGCTCCACAACCAGGAGGACGCGTCGAAGCTCGCCACCGCGTTGTCGGCGGCACCCAGCCCGAGCACCGTCAGGCCCATCGCGGCCAGCAGCGCGGCCACCGTGCCGATGGTGACGAGTCCGCCGCGCATCCGCGACCGTGGCCGGGCCGGCGCCGGCCCGGTGCCCGTGACGTCCTCAATGGTGGTCACTGCCGGCTGCCTCCCCGCGTCGGTGGGGGAGGGACACCGAGCACGGCCGACCCTCCCCAGAGCCGGGAGCCATCATAGGTGCCGCCCGGAGCCGGTGAAACCCGCACCGTCCTCCTGTGGACACCGAGCGTGTCGCCCGAGGCGCTCAGTTCGCCGTGCCGCCGGCCTCCCGGTCCGTGCAGACCTGACCCGAGGTGGCGTACGAGTCGGTCGAGTAGACGGCCAGCACCGTGAAGCAGTAGTCCAGCTTCGTGCTCAACCCGTTCACCGTGTAGCGGGTCTGCCCGGCGTCGACAGTCGCCATCACCCCGAGCTTCTGCCCGGCCCGGCCACCCGCCACCACGAACGGCACCCCGCCGTTCGTCGGATCGGTCCAGGTCACCGTGACGGTGGTGGTGTCGTCGCGTAGCTTCAGGTCCCCCGGCGGCGGACCGGCCACCTTCGGCGACGCGGCACCGGACGCGGGCACGGGGGCCGGTGGCGGCGCTGCCTCCCGGTTCAGCAACACCGCGCCGATACCGACCGCGGCCAGCACCGCGAGCACCGCACCGCCGACGACCAGGGCCAGCACCGTCCGGTTGCGACCGGACCGCTCCGGCTCCATCGGGTACGCGTCCGGCGGCTGGACCGGCGGCGGCTGGTGGAACATCGGCGGGGTCGCCGGCCAGGCGCCCGGCTCCGGCTGGCCCGGCTCGCCCGGCGGCTCCGGCCGGGCGGGCTCGGGGAAGTCCAGCAGGTCCTCGTAGATCGTCATCTGCCGGTTCGGCTCCGCCGTGTCGGAGCCCGGCCCGTCCGCCGCGTCGGCGGGTGCCGGTTCGTCCTCGTCCGGCTCCGGGGCGGTGGGCCGGTCGACCGGCTGGGACGGGGCGGCGCTGCTCCACGGCGGCGCGACCATGCCCCACGGCGGTACGGAGGAACCGCTGACGGGTGCCGCGCTGACCGGTGCGGTAGGTGGTCCGCTGACGGGCGGTGGATAGGTGCCGGGGGGAGCACTGACCGGCGGGTACCCGGCGGGCGGCGCGCTGACCGCTGGCGGGTAGGCGGGCGCGGGTGGTGCGCTGATCGGCGGTCCAGGAGGACCGCTGACGGGTGGTGCGCCGGCCAGCGACGGGTAGCCGGATCCGGGCGGTGCGCTGATCGGCGCAGCGCTGGCGGGTGGAGCGCTGATCTGGGGCGCGGCGGGCGGCGATGGCGCGTCTGCCGCCGGGGCACCGGCTGCGGGCGCGCCCACGGTGCTCGGCACACCCGGCGAGGGCGCGCTCGGCTGCATCACGCTCGCGGCAGCGTCGCCGTCACCCGTAGCCGGCGGTCCGCTGATCGGGGACGTGCTCGCCGGCGGCGCGCTCACCGCAGGCGTCACGGACGAGGCGGCCTCGGACGAGACGGCGGGCGGCGCGCTGATCGGCGGCGAGTCCTCGGGCCGTCCGCTGGGCGAGGGCGCGCCGATCGGAGGGCTGCTGACCGGCCGTGCGCCGGCCGGGGTCTCGCTGGCGGCGCCGGTCACCGTGGGCTTGGCCGGGGCGCCGGGGACCGCCGTCGCGGCGTTGCGCGCCGCCTCCTCTTCCAGCAGCGGGCCGATCTGCTGCACCTGGATCGTCGGCTTGTCCCAGCCCGGTCCACCCGGGACAGGCGGTGTCGTACCCGGGCCGGAAACGTCGGTGCCGGTGCCGGTGCCGACCGTCCGCTCCGCGGCAGGCTGTGGGGGAGCGGTTGCCTCGGCCGTGGGAGTCGCCTGCGGGGCGGGTGCCGGTCGCGGCGGTACAGGTGCGGAGGCCGGCGTCGGTGCGGTGGCAGCGGCCGGCGCCGACTCGGCCACCGGCTGGGGCGTGGGCGCCGGTGGCGCTGTCGCGGCCGGAGGGGTGACCGGTTGCGGAGCGGGCGGGGACGACACCGGCGGGACGACCGGAACGGCCGGTGGCGGAGGCAGGTCGCCGGCTGCCGGAGCCGGCACGCGAGGCGCGGGCGGCAGGACGGCCGGAGGCGGCGGCAGGAGTCCCGCCGAGGGCGTCCGCGACGGTGGCGGAGTGATCGCGGCAGGCGGCACCTCGGTGACCGGCGGCGCGGGCGGCGGCGGGATGACCGGCGGGGGCGGAAGTGGGGATGTGCCGGCGGTTCCCGGCATCGGCAGCGCGGGAGCGCCGATGGTTCCGGGCATCTGTGCGGGTGCCTGCGGAGGCGTGCCGGCGGTGGCCGGGTGCGAAGGCGTGACGGGGATGCGGGGCGGCACCGGGGTCACACCGGGAGCGGCGGCCGGTCGGCCGTACGTCGCCGGTGGTGCCTGGGGGACACGCTGCGCCGGGGGAACCGGGATGACGCCCTGAGCCGGGGGCACGGGGCGGACACCGGGAACCTGCGGGGCTGCCCCGGCAGCCGGTGGCCTCGCCGGGGCGGTGGGTTCGACGGGCACTACCGGGAAGCGGGTCGTCGCCTCATCCGTGATGGGCGCGAACCGCGTGGTCGCCTCCTCGGTGAGGGGCGCGAACCGGGTCGTCGCCTCCGAGGCAGGCGGCGAGGGCAGCGCCCACGGACTCGCGGGTCCGCTCGGTCCGGTTGCGGGAGGCTGCTGCGGCGGGGCAGGTGCCACAGGGGGCGGCGGAGCGACCCGCGGGTTCGGCGCGGACTGAGCCGGCTGCGCGGTGTGGGGCGCCTGCGGTGCCGGGCCCGGGCGGGGAGCCCACTGCGAACCGGGTACCGGCGGACTCGCGGCGGGCACACCCGGGGTGACGGGCCGAGGCGGTGCGGGCGGGTGCGGTGGAGTGACCGTCCGCAGCGAGACGGTGGGCTCGGACAGCCCGTGACCGGGGTACCCGGAGGAGGCGGGACCGGGCCGGGCCGGGCCGGGGCTTCCCGGCAGCGCCGGATCGGGGCCTGCGGGCGGGCCCTGGTTCGGATGCCGGGGCAGGGACTGATCGGGGTGCCCGGGGCGGTCCGGATTCGGGTATCCGGGCAGGGGCGGAGCGGCGTGCGGGCCGGCAGCGGCGGCGAAGCCGCCGGGGGAGGGGCCATAGCCCGCAGGAGCGGCGGCGGAGCCGCCGAGGTACTGGCGGGCCGCGCGTACCGCTGGGTGGTCCGGACCGAGCACGGCGGGCCCGACGGTCGCGACGCGGCTGTAGTTGCGGCGGGCCTCGTGCCGGTTGCCAAGCTCCTCGGACACCCCGGCCAGGTCGAAGCTGAGCGCGAGCATCAGCGGGTCGGCCTCGCCGCGGCGGCGCTCGCCGGCGGCGTAGGCCTCTTCGAGTACGCGCCGGGCGGCGGCCGGGTCGTCGGCCTCGCGGTGCAGCCGGGCCAGCAGGTGACCGGTGGCCATGACGTCCTGGTGGTCCTCGCCGTACGCCGGGCGGGCCGCGATGATCGCGTCGGCGAGCAGGCGGCGGGCGCTTGTCAGATCACCCGCGGCGCGTAGCGCGAGGGCCTGGTGTTGAGTGGCGATCAACGGGGAGGGGTGGGACACGTGAGCAATGCTGCCCGGAATCGCCTGTTGCGCGCTACCCACGCGATTGTTGTGGCAGCTGACCTGCGCAAACGTGCCGCCCGGGAGCTGATGTGCATGATCGTTCTGGGCCGTGTACAGTAATGCCCCGTGCGGCCCGCCGGGCCGACCGATGCGGCGAGTAACTCACATTGGTCGACCAGGTAGGCTGGTACGTGCAGGTCCGGGTGGCGGAATGGCAGACGCGCTAGCTTGAGGTGCTAGTGCCCGTATAGGGCGTGGGGGTTCAAGTCCCCCCTCGGACACCAAATTGCAGCATCTATGCTGTGTTTCGCGTACTGGTGGTCAAGCACGCTTGACCACGCAAATCTCGTCTCAGCGACGCCCTCGACCGAGCCTGTCTCGATCGGGGGCGGATGTCGTGGCTGATCGTTCCGTGGCTCCCGTCATTCCTCCCGTGAGGCTGGCGGACCGGGAGCAGGGGTCTCGTCGCCCGCTTGGTGGAGCTCCTCGCCGCCCGCCGTTGCCGCTGCCGGTCCTGCCGCCGCCGCGCGCCGGCACGTTGGTGTACAGCCTGGCTGCCGTCGACAGCAGCGGTCGAATCGCCGACCGCACGGTCATCCGTGCCCTCGGATGGGGGCCGGGCACACGGCTGCACATCCACGAGGCCTCCGGAGTCATCGTCGTCCGGCTGGACCGGCAGGGCGTCTTCACCGTCACGGGACAAGGCCATCTCCACCTACCGGCGGCTGTCCGGCACTGGTGCGGTCTTACCGCCGGCGACCGGGTGCTGCTGGCTGCCAACGCCGCTGACGGCCTGCTCGTGTTGCACCCTCCTGCCGCCCTGGACGCGATGGTCGTCGCGGTTCACGCCGATGTGCTGGGCGGTGGCCAGGCATGAGCGACACCACTGTGGGCCGGGCGGAGTTGGATGCCGCGCGGTTGTTGCTGGCGCGGATGGGGATCTCGCCGGCTGACCTTATCGACGCGGTGTCGGACCGTCCGCCCGCACCAACGTTTGCCGAGTACGTGCCGGTGGTGTCGGCGGCGGTCAGCGACGGTACCCGGCGGGCTTACGGCTCGTACTGGAAGCGGGTTTTGGAGCATTGGGGGCAGCGGCGGCTCGATGAGCCGACTCCGTCGGAGATCGAGCAACTCGCGGAGTACGCCAAGACCCATGTGGTAGCGCGACGCAACGCCCGAGGCGGGCGAAGTGCGGCGGAGCATCTGATCGCCGCGCTGCGGTGCCTCTACAAGCGGGCCGTCGCCGACGGGTATATCGCCGCGGCGAACAATCCCGCTCTGAAGGTGGCCAAGCCGCGGCGCCTGCCCAGCACCAGACGGGCGGTAGCCGACAGCAGGCTAGCGGAGATCAACGCCGTCGCCGCCAGCACGGGCGATGACCCTGCGCTGGACAGTCTGCTGCTGCGGCTGCACACCGAGACGGCGTGCCGCCGGGGCGGGGCGTTGGCTCTGCGGCCGGTCGACCTCGATCCGGACCAGTGCCTCATCCTGCTGCGGGAGAAGGGCGACACGGTGCGGTGGCAGCCGGTGTCACCGACGCTGATGAGGCATCTGCAGCAGCATGCCGAGGAACGTAAGGCGATGGGAACGGGGCAGCTGCTGCGTTACCGCAGCGGGCAGCCGATCACGTACCGGCGCTACGACCACCTGTGGGTGCGCATCGGTGAGCATCTGCCGTGGGTGTACGTGCAGCAGATCAGCACTCACTGGCTGCGGCACACGACGCTGACGTGGGTTGAGCGGAACTTCGGCTATGCCGTGGCCCGCGCGTACGCCGGGCATACAGACAGCGGCAGCGATGCCGGCACCACCACAACGTATGTCCGGGCCAGTCTCCAGGAGGTCGCCGCCGCTCTCGCGGCCCTGACCAACGAGCCACATCCCCTGGCCTGAACTGGAACCGACCACGGGGGTGGGCCTGGTTGCTACAGGCCAGGCCCACCCAGGAATGCGAGCGGCGGCGCGATGCATGCGCTTCGATGAGCGCCAAGTGTCAGAGGCCAGCGTCCGAGAGCATCCATACCCGGCGTAGTGGCACTTGAGTGCGGATCTCTTCAGGCAGCCGGTCGTACGTCCGTAGGACGGCGTCGACCACGTCCCCTGCTTCCCACACCCGCACCCGTAGGTGCTGGTTCTTCAGCGCGTCCCGCGCGGGCTTCGTCAGTCCGCCCCAGGCGACGAGCAGGCCCTGCTCGGCACCGTGCGTCGTCATGACGCCGTGCAGTTGAGTGACGATGGGTGCACCGATCTGTGAACCTGACTTGACCTGGGCGAGTAGCCGAGGGCTGTCGAGACCCAGGGGGCCACGTCCGGCAGTGATGTCGATGCCGCCGTCCGGGCCAGGCGGTGCCATCGTGCACTGGAAGCCTTCCGCGGTAAGGATCGCTGTGACGAGTGTGGCCAGATCATGACCAGCGAACTCCTCGGCGATGCGCGCGGTGATCTGATCGTGGGCGACCTCCTCGATATCGGCTGCGAGTTCCGGCTCGTCGACATCGGTCTGCGCGGCAGTGTCGCTGGCTGGGCTGACCGAGGCGATTTTGGCCGTGGTGCCGCTCAGCGCGGCGTTTCCCGGATCGGTGCCGTGCGCCAGCAGGTGCTCCAGGCGGGCGATTGCGTTGCTCTTGCTTGGCGCGAAGATGGACATCGCACTGCCGAGCGTGAAAAGTAGGTCCTGCTTGACCGCAGTGCGCGGGAGGTCGGTCCGCTGCCAGTCGACGGTCAGGACATGGCGACGGTCAGCCTCCGCTTCCCCAGCGCGGTACTGGTAGCCGCCGGTCACTCGTCCGAAGGCGATCTGCTTCGTCGTCTTCAGGGGCATGACTAGTAGGTCACCGGGACGGATGCGGGACCGCAGCGCCCATAGTTGCCCGGTGAAGTTGTGTCGCTTGCCTATGGAGGCGCCTGACCACGTCGCCTCAACGACCTTCGCAACGTCTTCACGGCTCGCGCAGGCGGTCAGGTCGGGGACCTCGCGCCAGCCGCCACCTGAATACCCATTGGCCAGAGCCCACTAGTCACGCTCACCATACCGACCAGACCGAATCACCCACGCCTTCGCCATGCGGTGCATCCTCCTATCTTGGCGGCCGCGCGTCGACACGCCTCTCAGGAGCGAGGCAAAGCAGAGCTGGTGTGCCGTCGAGGCTGCAGCACGGGTAGCGAGTGGCGACGGCAAGGTCGCGATGGCCAAGCTGCTGAATGGCCGGTGCTTGGACCTGCTGGCCGAGGTCGTTGCGGGTGGCGCGGCTGACGGGTCCGCACGGGGGCGGTGTACCACGTGCCCACGTGCTCGGCCTGGTCGATGGTGAACGCGAGTATGCCCGACTCTCTGCATAGAGCCCGGCTTTCCGACCGCCGACCAGTTACGACGAGCATCACCGCTCTGTAGCGCTATGCCGCGTTGGTGCTGATCGGCACGTCGATGACGTCTCGTGCGACCACGATCCCGTCCTTGACGATGTAGCACTCGACGACGTGCTCCCCGCGGAAGCTGGTTCGCTCGTGCCTCACGCCGGGGCGGCTCGACGAGATGATCTGGCCGCGGATGTTGTTCCGGCGCTCGGCCTCGTCCCCTCGGTTCAGCACCTTCCACTTCACGTCATACGGCTCTGGGACGCTGCACTCGATGATCGTGAAGTCGAGGCCCTTGTTTGCGAGGAGCGGAGTCCGGTCGCGGAGCATCATCCGCAGCAGGGTCGGTCGCCAGCCGTTCTGCGTGACCTCGCAGTCGATCGTCACCGAGTGCCCGATGTCGACGGGGAACAGGTTCTCGATGAACTCCTCCGTGTCGCTGAACGACCGGGCGGACTTGGTGGTCTCAAGCGGAACCGCCGTGCCGAACACCTCGCGCCACTTCTTGTTCGCAGATGCCTTGCCCTCGTCGGCGATAGCCTCGAGGCAGCGGTTGTATGCCTTCTTTGCCTTCGGCTGGAACCGCTTCTTCACCGTCACACGCTGGTTGCTGCCCAGCGCGAGGTAGTAGTCCTTATCAGGCTCCTCCGCGAGGAACTTGAAGAAGTCCCGGACCATAAAGTCGAACCAGAGAGACCCCTTGTCGTCGTACTCGGTAGTGGTCGAGAAGAACCGATGTACCAGCGTGTCGATAAGCAGGCCGCCCATGACCACGCCGTTCGTGTCCTTCCACGCCCGGGCCATCCGAGCGAGGTGGCGCATGTTCTTCGACGTGCGATCGTTGCAGTCCTTGGTCGCCGTGATCTCGTGGCGCGGCTTGGTGACCTTCCAGCTCTCGGACTTCGTGTCCGGGTAGTCGAATGTGCCGTCAGCGTTCTCGAAGGCCGGCTGAACCTCGAACTTGAACTTGTTGCTGGTGAACTGCAACCGCACGACGCACTGGTCGACCTGGATCTCGGTGTTGGGATAACGAGCCTTAAGATCATCCCGGACGCGGTTGAGGATCCTCCGCGGCCCAGTCTCGCTGTCGTAGCTCGAGCGGAGGTTGGCCGGGAGGATGTAGATCATGTCGAGGTCGGACACCCCACGGATCGCCGTGTGTCGCCCGTAGGAGCCCACCATTAGCCGGTTCGCGGTGGATCCCTCGACCGACCTGAAGTCCTTGTTCAGCGCCTTAGTGATCTCATCCCGACGCGCGGCGATGGTGGTGCTGGCGTCGCCGACCTTCAGTTTCTCGAGAAGGGTGTCGAAGATCTCCGAGACCTTCATGCGGCCGCCTTGCTCTCGTTGAGCCGGAGGGCCTCCGGGAGGAAGAGGTCGATCTCGCGTGACGTGAACGTCAGCTCCTCGTTGTTCTTAAGTCCGTCCTGCGCCTTGCCATATGCCTTGGATGTGGTCCTGGGCGCGTCGGCGAAAGCCGCACGCGCGGCCTCCTGGAGCTTGTCACGGCGCTCACGGGCATCGGACGCCGACGTCGCGCCGGACATCAGGTCGGCGATCAGAGACAGGTACGACTCGCGCGCGTCCCACAGGCGCGAGGCGATGTCGCGGTGCGCCTCGGACTCCTCGCCGAACTTGAAGCTCTTCGTCGCGAGGGTCAGCGCTGTGACGATCAGGGCGATGAACGACGTGACGAGGCTGGCGATCTGCGGGCTCACGAAGTTCCCGAGCAGCGCCGCGAGGAACGTGCCGGCGCTGGCCGCCGTGAAGACGACAAGCGCAGCCTGCTGGCTGCGATGCTTCCGGAAGCATAGGTCGGCTTGCTTCTCGTGGGTCTTGTGGCTGTAGACCACACGACCGAACGTCTCCCGCACCTGGGCCAACAGGTACTCGTCTCGCCCTGTCTTGACGGCGGGGTCTGTCGCCATCTCTCCCCGTTCGCTAGCGACCAAGAGGTGCACACCCCCGGTGGGTTCCTTCCCGGCCGCACGTGCCGCGGAAGAGCGACGGTCACTGACTATCGCTGCACTCGGATTAAGTATGGATGGGACCACCGACACTCTTAGAACTCCTAACGTTGGAGTTGGCGCCAGCAGATGAGGGCGCAGGCGAGGCTGAGGAAGGCTTCGTGGATGTCGTCGCGGATTTCCCAGCG
>NZ_JBEZDP010000046.1:0-15043 GCF_040648395.1 Micromonospora sp. NPDC049151 | reverse complement strand
CGGGTGGGTGCGGCGCGGGCGGTGGCGGTCGGGTGGGTGCGGGAGCGGATGCGCGCCGACCCGTCGATCGAGGGGGCTTCGCTGACACCGTCAGCGAAGATCACGTCCAGGTATCACAACACTCTCTGAGGCATCCCGGCCCCGGTGGCGGGTATCAAGTCCCGCACCCTTTGGGCGGAGAGGACCTGGTCATGACCGCTGTCCGAGCACTCGTACTCAACTGCACCCTGAAGCGTTCCCCGGCGACGTCCAGTTCACAGGTGCTCGGCCGGGAGGTGCTCGACGCGCTGGCCGATCAGGGCGTCGACGGCGAGATCGTCCGGGTGGTCGACCACGACGTGCGCTTCGGGGTCTCCGTCGACGAGGGCGACGGAGACGGCTGGCCCGACATCCGTGCCAAGCTGCTCGCCGCCCAGATCCTGATCATCGCCACGCCGATCTGGCTCGGTCAGCCCTCGTCGGTGACCAAGATGGTCCTCGAACGGTTGGACGCCGAGCTGTCCGAGACCGACGAGCAGGGCCGCCTGCGCACCTACGGCAAGGTCGGCGGGGTGGCCGTGGTCGGCAACGAGGACGGCGCGCACCACACCATCGCCGAGGTGCAGCAGGCCCTCAACGAGGTGGGGTTCACCTGCCCGGCCGCCGGGGCCACCTACTGGGTCGGGGAAGCGCTGCACAAGACCGACTACATCGACGCCCGCCCCAAACCCGACACGACCGGCCGCACCACCGCCGCGCTGGCGCTCAACAGCGCCCACCTGGCCCGGCTGCTCGCGGAACAGCCGTACCCGCCACCTGGATCCCGTGACGCAGGCACCGGCCCCAGCAGCCACCCGGGCTGACCCGGCACACCCCAACCCCCGACCTCGGCCCGCTCCCGCCCGTCGACCTTGCAGTTGGCGCCCCGGCAAACCCGGCGAAACACCCCTGACGAGGGCCGCAAGTGCAAGATCGGCGAGGCGGAGCGGAGCGGGACGGGGTGGGTCAGGTGGTGTTGCGCAGCCGCTCTTCGAGCGCGTCCAGGTCCGGCACGAACCACACCTGGTCGTGCCGGTTCGACTCGGCCACCAGCGCGCGCAACGCGCCGCTGCGCTCCAGGTGGGCGGAGATGTCACCGACGACGGCAAGGCGCAGCCGGTAGTTGACGAACTTCTGCATCACCTCACCGGCGAAGCGGGTGCCGAGGGTGAAGAAGGCGGGGTCGAGCCGGCCGGCCGGCACCGCGACCACCGTCGCGCCGAGGAACGCCGCGCCGATCAGGTCCAGCGCGTCGCGCTCGGTGGCGATCGGCGGGCCGTCCGGGTCGCAGACCAGCACCTGCTCGCCGGCGCGCTCCTGCATCAGGTCAGCCATGGTCGCGCTCCCCGCCGCCGAGCAGGCCGTTGCCGCCGTCGAGCACCCCGTCGAGCAGGCGCAGCAGGTCGGCGGTGGCGGTGAGGTCGCCCAGGATCATGATGGTCATGCGGTGCCGCTCCTCGTCGTGGACCGTCTGCACGCGCAGCGGACGGTCCGGGTCGTGGTGGGTGTTCACGCCGGCCAGCACCAGCGTGGCGAGCCGGTCGGCGGCGGTCCGGTCGAGGCCGTCGAGGCGGACGACGCTGGACACCTCCGCTCCCGGCGCCGAGGCGGCCGGGGCAGGCCGGCCGGTCAGCGCGTCCAGGTCCGCGCGGGCGATCCGGTACTGCTTACCGATCCGGGTGGCCCGCAGCCGCCCGGATCGGATGTAGCCGCGCACGGTGCGCACGTGCAGGCCGAGCAGGTCCGCGACCTGCTCCACCGAGTACATGTCGTTACTCATCGCACCCTATGTTAATCGAGTTAGGGAACGATAGGGAATTTCATCGCCCGGCCATCTGCGGGTAACCCCGGGCGGGCATACTGCCCGCGTGCAGCCCCGTCACGGCTACCTCGACGCGCCCGGGCCGCTGGCGTTCGCCCACCGCGGCGGCGCGGCCGACGGCGACGAGAACACCACCGCCGCGTTCGCCCGTGCCGTCGCCCTCGGCTACCGGTACGTGGAGACCGACGTGCACGCCACCGCCGACGGCGTGTCAGTGGTCTTCCACGACCCGACGCTGCGCCGCGTCACCGGCGAACCGGGCCGCATCGCGGACCTGCGCTGGGCCGACCTGTCCTCGGTGCGCGTCGGCGGGGCCGCCCTGGTGCCCCGCCTGGACGAGGTGCTCGACGCCTGGCCGCAGGTGCGGTTCAACATCGACGTGAAGGCCGACGGCGGCGTGGAGCCCACTGTCGCCACCGTCACCCGGGTCGGCGCGGGCGGCCGGGTGCTGCTCGCCTCGTTCAGCGACGCCCGGCTGGCCCGGCTGCGGGCGCTGGCCGGGCCGGAGGTCGCCACCAGCCTCGGCATGCGCGGAGTGGCCCGGGTGCGGCTGGCCTCGCTGCACGGACGGCCCCTGCGGCTGCCCCCGTCCGTGGTGGCCGCGCAGGTGCCGGTCTCCTTCGGGCGGCTGCCGGTGGTCGACAGGCGGTTCCTCGCGTACTGCCACCGGATCGGGTTGCAGGTGCACGTCTGGACGATCGACGAACCTGCCCAGATGCACCACTTACTTGATCTTGGTGTGGATGGCATCATGACCGATCACGTCAGCGTGCTCCGTGACGTCTACCGCAGTCGCGGCCACTGGGCCGCCTGACCCCCCGAGGACGACCCCCGATGGCCGATACGGTCACCCCCGCCGTCGCCGACCCCGCCGGACCGGGCAGCACCCGCCGCGAGCGCACCGGCTGGTACTTCTACGACTGGGCGAACTCCGCGTTCCAGACCACAGTCATCACGGTCTTCCTCGGGCCGTTCCTCACCACAGTCACCGAGCTGGCCGCCGGCTGCGAACTGGGCGCGGACAGCTGCGACGGCGCGGTGTACCCGCTGGGCATCAAGGTCGCCGCCGGCTCGTTCTACCCGTACCTGATCTCGCTGTCGGTCTTCCTCACCGTGTTCGTGCTGCCGGTGGTCGGCGCGATCGCCGACCGGTCGGCGCACAAGAAGCGGCTGCTCGCCGCCGCGGCGTTCACCGGCGCCGGCGCGACCATCGCGTTCGCGTTCGTCACCGGCGAGCGCTACCTGCTCGGCGGCGCGCTGTTCCTGATCGCGAACATCTCCTTCGGCGCCGCCGTGGTCGTCTACAACTCGTTCCTGCCGCAACTGGGCGGCCCGGACGAGCGCGACGGCATCTCCAGCCGCGGCTGGGCCATCGGTTACCTCGGCGGCGGGCTGCTGCTCGCGCTGAACCTGGTCGCCGTCACCATGCTCAGCGAGGAGGGCAACGCCCAGCGCACGCTGGACCTGGCCCGCTGGTCGATCGTGTCGGCCGGCGTGTGGTGGGCCGCGTTCACCCTGGTCCCGCTGCGCTGGCTGCGCGAGCACCCGACCGAGGCGGCCCGCCGGGGCGGCAGCGGTGTCAACGTGCTCACCGACGGGTTCCGGCAGCTCGGGCGCACCCTGCGGGAGATCAAGACGTACCCGCTGACGCTGTACTTCCTGCTCGCGTTCCTGGTCTTCAACGACGGCATCCAGACCGTCATCACCCTGGCCAGCCAGTACGGCACCGAGGAGCTGCGGCTGGAGCAGAGCACCCTGATCGTGACCATCCTGCTGGTGCAGTTCCTCGCCTTCGGCGGCGCGCTGGCCCTCGGCGCGCTCGCCAAGCGCATCGGCGCCTGGAAGACCGTGCTGCTGTCGCTGGTGCTCTGGACCGGTGTGATCATCGCCGCGTTCCGGCTTCCCGCCGAGGCGCCCGTACCGTTCATGATCCTCGGCGGCTGCATCGGCCTGGTGCTCGGCGGCAGCCAGGCCCTGAGCCGGTCGTTGTTCAGCCAGCTCATCCCGGCCGGCAAGGAGGGCGAGTACTACGGCTTCTACGAGATCAGCGACAAGGGCACCAGCTGGCTCGGCCCGCTGGCGTTCGGCCTGGTCTTCCAGTTGACCTCGTCGTACCGGGTGGGTCTGGTGTCGCTGCTGATCTTCTTCGTGGTCGGTTTCGCGCTGCTGGCCGCCGTGCCGATGCGCCGGGCCATCATCGCCGCCGGCAACACCCCGCCCCGGGTGCTCTGACCCGCGCCCCCGGCGGGTGGATCATCGCGGGCCTGATCGGGTGGCGTCGATCGGCTAGGCTGCCCCGACGTGACCGACGACGCCGCCCCGACCTGCCTGGCCCGCCCCCTGCCGGGGCCCGGTGACGACCGAGCCGCCGGCTGCGCCGCCGCGCGCGGCGTCGACGGCCGGCCGCTGCACGCCGCCGCGCTGAAGTTCTTCTGGGGGCCGATGGACTGCGGCAAGTCCACCATGGCGTTGCAGATGAACCACAACCACGCCCGGCAGGGCCGCCGCGGCCTGGTCACCACCCGCATCGACCGCTCGCTGGGCCCGCAGGTCACCACCCGCATCGGCCTGGCCCACGAGGCCGTCGAGGTCACCGACGACCTCGACCTGCGCGTCCTGGTCCGCGACGCGTGGGCCGAGGGGGTACGGGTGGACTACCTGATCTGCGACGAGGCGTCGTTCTACAACCTCGAACACATCGAGCAGATGGCCGAGCTGGTCGACCGGTTCGACGTCGACGTCTACGCGTTCGGCCTGGCCACCGACTTCCGCTCCTGCCTGTTCCCGGCCGCGCAGCGGCTGTTCGAGCTGGCCGACGAGGTGGCCCGCATCCAGGTCGAGGTGCTCTGCTGGTGCGGCCGGGAAGGGCTGCTCAACGCCCGCGTGGTGGACGGCCGGGTGGTCCGCGAGGGCGCGCAGGTCGTCATCGGCGACACCGTCGACACCGCCGACGTGCGTTACCAGGTGCTCTGCCGCCGCCACTACCGCTCCGGCGACCTCGGCCCGCGCGCCTGAGCGTCAGAAGGGATCCCCGCACACCCGCCAGCCGCCGCCCTCCGGTACCACCGGCAGCTCACGTTCCTCGCTGCCGCCGCCGTCGCGGTTGATCCGCACGAGCACCGTCCCGTGCGGCCGGCCGGACCGGGTCGCCACCGAGACGTCGACGATCTCGTATCCGCTGACCTGCGGCGGCGTCCGCACCCAGCTGCCGAAGCCGGCCTTGCTCCACTTGCCTCGGGCCTCGGCGCACAGCCGCTCGTACGCCGCGTCGGTGTCCCCGGACGCGACGTCACGGAAGAACCCGTCGGCGGTCTCCCGCACCGGCCCGTCGGCCTGGAACACCACCTGCGCGTTCCACACCGCCAGCCCGGCCACCCCGATCAGGCAGGTGCCCACGCCGAGACCGGCGATCAGCACGCCCGCGCGTAGCGGCCGGCGACGCCGGGCCGGGTGGCGCCAATCCCGCTGCCTGCTCATCACCGACGACGCTAGGCAACCGGGCAGCGGCGCGCAGGCAGTTACGGCGCGCAGGTCACTCCGTGTCGCC
Organism: Micromonospora sp. NPDC049151; assembly: GCF_040648395.1. Classification (NCBI taxonomy): domain Bacteria; kingdom Bacillati; phylum Actinomycetota; class Actinomycetes; order Micromonosporales; family Micromonosporaceae; genus Micromonospora; species Micromonospora sp. NPDC049151. The sequence continues at coordinate 9,656 of NZ_JBEZDP010000046.1, read as the reverse complement.
CGGTGAGACGGTCGGTGCCGCGTGTCGGTGAGTCGTTTCCGCTCACAGCTCGGCCTCGCCGTCATACCTGACGACAGGTGGCAGGTACGCACGGCAGACTCCCGGCATGACCAGTCACGCAGACATCGCCATGATCAACCTGGACAGCTCCGACCCCGCCGCACACGCGGCCTTCTACGCCCACGCGCTCGGTGGGGAGATCACCCACAGCGAGGCCGAGTACGCGATGATCACCAAGGACGGCACGTCGATCGGCTTCGGCCTGGTGCCCGGCTTCGCGCCGCCGGCCTGGCCGGACGAGAGCGGCGACAAGCGCTACCACCTCGACCTCTACGTCGACGACGTGACGGCCGCGGAGAAGGATCTGGTGGCGGCCGGGGCGACCCGGCCCGGTTTCCAGCCTGGCGGTGAGCGGTGGACCGTCCTGCTGGACCCGATCGGGCAGCCGTTCTGCCTCTGTCCCCGTCCGCAGGGCTGACCGGCAGCGATGCGGGCCGCGAACCACCGCGGCCCGCATCGCTGCCGGGTCACCCGCTCCGACGGCTCAGCCGCGCCGGCGGGCCCGAGCAGCCCAGATGGTGTACGCCGGGTCGCGGTCCAGGTTGTGCCGGTCCCGGTCGTAGCGGCGGGTGGTACGCGGATCGGCGTGCCCCATCGCGTCCTGCACGTCCTCCAGCGGCACCCCCTCGGAGCGGGCCGTGGTGGCGAACGCGTGGCGCAGCGAGTGCGGCGACAGCTTCGCCCACGCCGCGATCCCGGCACGTTGCGCCAGCCGTCGCACCAGCCGGAACACGGCATGCCGGTCCAGCCGCCCGCCGGTGGCGGTGATCAGCAGCGGGCCGGCCAGCTCCGGCACCGTGACACCCTGTGCGGCGGCCCGTACGGCCAGATAGGCGTCGACCGCGTACGCGGTGCCCGGGGTGAGCGCGCGCCGGCGTACCTTGCCGCCCTTGCCGACGAAGCGGACGCTGCGGTGACCGCGTTCCGTGCCCAGGTCGGACACGTCCAGGGCGACCAGCTCCCCGACCCGCAGGCCCAGGTCGGCCAGCAGCGCGACGGCGGCCCGGTTGCGGGCGGCGGCCGGACCGGTGTCGGCGTCGGCGGCGGCGATCAGCGCGTCGACCTCCTCGGGGGTCAGGCCGACGGTGGCGGAGTGGTCCCGGTCCACGCGCGGGCGGTCCGCTGCCGAGACCGGGTTGGCCGCCACCGCGCCCAGCTTGACCAGGAAGTCGTACCAGCTCGACAGCGCGGACAGCCGGCGCGCGACGGTGGCCGGGGTGAGCGGGCGGCCGGCCCGGCCGCGGGGGGTGGACTCCAGTTCCCGGCCGTAGGCGTTGACGTCGAGGAAGGTCGCCCGCAGCGGGTCGAGCCCACGCTCGGCGCACCAGCTCAGCCAGCCGGTGACGTCCCGCCGGTACGCGTCGCGGGTGTGCTCGGACAGCCGCCGGTTGCGCAGCCACGCCTCGGTGACGTCGGCCGGGCCGGCGGGCAGGGCGGCGGTACGGGCGCGGGGCAGCACCTCGGGGCGAAGCATGTGAGAAAGGTTCTCAGCAAGTGGGGGGTTTGGCGACGAGGCGCGCCCGTCCCCGGTCACCCGGGTCCGGGTTACCGTCACCGGGTGCGTGCCAGCCGGCTGGTCTCCCTGCTGTTGCTCCTGCAGACCCGGGGGCGGATGACCGCCCAGGAACTCGCCGACGCCCTGGAGGTGTCGGTGCGGACCGTCTACCGCGACGTCGAGTCGCTCGGCGCCGCCGGAGTCCCGGTGTACGCCGATCGGGGGCCGGCCGGCGGTTACCGGCTGCTGGAGGGCTATCGGACCCGGCTCACCGGGATGACCGGCCCGGAGGCCGAGGCGCTGTTCCTCGCCGGCCTGCCCGGTCCGGCCGCCGAACTGGGACTGACGTCGGTGGTGGCCGCCGCCGAGCTGAAGGTGCGCGCCGCGCTCCCCGATGAGCTGGCCGACCGCAGCGGCCGGATCCGGCAGCGGTTCCATCTGGACGCGCCCGGCTGGTTCCGGTACCCGGAGGCCACCCCGCACCTGGAGACGCTGGCCGGCGCGGTCTGGCGGGACCGGCTCGTGCGGCTGCGGTACCGGCGCTGGCGCGCCCCACGGGAGGTGACCCGGCTGGTCGCCCCGCTGGGCGTGGTGCTCAAGGCGGGCCGCTGGTATCTGGTGGGCCGCTGCGAGGAGCAGATACGCACCTACCGGGTCGGCGCGGTGCTCGACGCCGAGGTCACCGCCGAGCCGTGTGCGCGGCCCGACGACTTCGACCTGGCCGCGTACTGGCGGGAGTGGACCGCCCGCTACGAACGCGACGTCTACCGTGACCAGGCCCGCATCCGGCTCACCGTGGCGGCGCTGGAGTTCATGCCGTACGTGTTCCCGCCGGAGATGAGCCGCGCCGCCCGGGCCGCAGCCGGTGAGCCCGGCCCGGACGGATGGCTGGAGACCACAGTGCCGATCGAGTCGGTCCGGCACGCCCACACCGAGTTCCTGAAGCTCGGCGCGGAGGTCGAGGTGCTGAGCCCGGCCGACCTGCGCGAACGGTTCATCGCGACCGCGCACGCACTGACCCGGCTCTACGGCGACGCGGGGTCGGCCGATGCTCCGGCCTCCCCCGCGTCGGCGTGACGTGCTCAGACGGTGGTGAGCTGACGGCGGCCGTTGCCCTCGGCGGGCGTGCTGACCGCGATCCGGCGCGGCTTGGCGCGCTCGGCGATGGGGATGCGCAGCGTCAGCACCCCGTTGTCGTAGCCGGCCTCCAGCCGGTCGGTGTCGAGCGTGTCGCCCAGGAACAGCTGCCGGGTGAACGTGCCCATCGGCCGCTCGGCGGCGACCAACTCGACGTTCTCGCCGGTGGGGCGGCGCCGCTCGGCGCGGACGGTCAGCACGTTGCGCTCGACGGTGCAGTCGATGCTGTCCGGGTCCACGCCGGGCAGGTCGAACGCGGCGTAGAAGTGGTCACCGTCGCGGTAGGCGTCCAGGTGCATCACGGCGGGCCGGGCGGTGGTGCCGAAGAACTGCTCGGCGATCCGGTCGATCTCGCGGAACGGGTCGGTACGCATCAACATGGCTCTTGCCTCCTCGGTTCTCCTGGCCCAAGGTCTCAAGTTGAGTCATGGCGACTCAAGTTCCTGCTTCTGTTTTAGCGCGCCCCCGCCACGTCGTCAACCCGGCCCCCGAGCGCCTTCTCGAACCAGTGCTGGGCGTACGGGCCGCTGCTGAAGGCGGGGATCTCCCGGTAGCCGAGCCGGGCGTACAGGGCACGCGCCTCGACCAGATCCGAGCGGGTGTCCAGCCGGATCCGCCCCGCACCGCCGGCGACCGCGTACGCCTCGATCGCGCCGACCAGCGCCGCCCCCGGCGCCCCGGTGCTCCGGGCACACGTACATGCGGGTCAGTTCGGCCCAGCCCGGCTGCCACCTCAACCCGGCGCACCCGGCGAGCCGTCCGTCGCGGCGGGCCAGCACCAGCAACCCGGTCGGCGGGGTCAGGTCGTCGCTCGGGTCCTCGGCCAGCGCGGTGTCCACCTCGTCGGGCTGCTCCGGGCGGCCGTACCAGCGGCGCACCATCTCGGCCATGTACTCCCGCAGCATCAGCGTGGCGTCCGGCTCGTCGGGGAGCGCGAGCTGCGTGCTCCAGCCGCTCACGGGCCGGTCCGCCAGTAGACGCCCTGCTCGCGGGTGAGCAGCATGTCGTCGATCAGGTAGCGGCGCAGCGTCACGTGGTCGGCCTCGCCGCCCTCGCACCACCGGCGCAGCGCGTCGTCCACCTCGCGCTCCGGATAGCGCCGCCCCGGCTCGAAGGCGCGTTCGGTGATGTGCTCCAGCAGGACGCGGCGGCGCCCCCGCTGCGCGGGCAGCCGGGTCAGCGCGCCGTCGCGCAGGAACGTGCGCAGGATCGTCTCGCGCGGGTTCGCGGCCGGGCCCGCCGGTGCCGCCGCCCCGGCCCGGGCGAACTCGCGCAGCCGCTCGGCGTCGACCCGGAGCCCGCCGTCGTCGTCGAGCACACCGGCGTCGGTGAGACGGCGTACGGCCACTGCGGCGTCACGGGCGGGCAGCCCGGTGCGGGCCACCACGGCCGGCACGTCGCGGGCGCCGAGCACGATCGCGGCGAACACGGTCCGGCGACGCTCGTCGGCGAGCGCCCGGGCGAGGGCATGAGCGGTCATGGCGGGCAGCCTGTCAGCAACCGCCGGATCCGGCGAGGCGTTTTCCGGTCACCGCCGCCGCGGTTCCCAGCCGCCGGTGCATGACGTGCAGCCCGACCCGTCCCCGCGTCGGGTGCGCGAACGCCTCCGGCACGGTGCCGACCACGGCGAAACCCAGCCGCCGGTACAGCTCCACGGCCGCCGTGTTGGTCTCCACCACGGCGTTGAACTGCATCGCGGCGAAGCCCTGCCGGCGGGCCCAGTCCAGCGCCTCCGCGCACAGCGCCCGGCCCACACCCCGCCCGCGGGCCTCCGCCGCGACCATGAAACTCGCCGTCGCCACGTGCGATCCCGGCCCGGGCCGGTTCGGGCCCATCTTCGCGGTGCCGCGCACCACGCCGTCGTGGTCCACCGCGACCGAGGTACGCCCCGGCGGGCGCTCCACCCACACCTCGCGCGCCGTCTCCGGCGGCCAGTCCGGGTCGTACGCGAACGTGTCGGCGGCGGTCAGAACGTCGGAGACGATCGGCCAGACGTGAGCCCAGTCGGTGTCGGTGTAGTCACGGATCCGCATCGCGAGGGACGCTAGCCGCCGGCCCGGCCGTCCGGCCACCGGTTTGCGTCCACCCGGCCGAGGGGCGCGGGGCATCGACGGCCCGCCGATGCGGTCCATCATGGGCGGGTGGCCGAATCAGTCGCCGGCATCGATCGGAGCGAGGCCGCCGCACCCGGTGGCCCGCCGCCCGCCGGTCCGCGTACCGTCGCGCCCCTGGTCGTGGGCGCGGTCGTCACCGTCGTGCTGCTGTCGCGCTGGCCGGCCGCTACGACGGCGCGGCGGTGGTCCTGGTCGCCGCGATCGCCCGGCAGTTCGGCGCCGGCCGGGTCGCCCAGACGGGCCGATGTGGACAACGACGAGAACGGCGAGCCGATCTTCCTGGGCCGGGGCCTGCGGCGTCGGTGGTCCCGGATCTGGGACACCGAGGTACGCCACGGCTCCTGAGATACTTGCCGTCATGCTCTGGGGAGTCAGCGGGCCGATCTTCCTCCTCGACTACCTCGGCGCGGTCGCCGTGGCAGTCGTGATCGCCCTGGCGGTACGCGAACTGACCGGCCGCCGTACCCGGGGCGCGACGCCCGACCGGGTCGAGTTGGCGTACCTGACCGACCGGGCGCTGCTGGCCTGCCAGGTGGGGGTGGCGGCGCTGCGCCGCGCCGGCGGGGTCGAGGTCGGCGAACTCGCCACCCTTCAGGCGCAGGGGCGGCCCCCGGCCGGGTCGCCCGCGCTGGTGCGCGCCCTGCACTCCGCGCTGCGCCGCCCGCAGACCTGGGCGGCCGTGCTCGCCGACCCGGAGGTGGGCCGGGCGCTGCGCCGTACGGTCGGGCGGCTGGTCCGCGACGGCTGGCTGCTCACCCGGGCGCAGCGGCGGCGGATCGCGCTGGGCACGGTGCCGCTGTTCGCGGTGGCCGCGGTCGGGCTGACCCGGCTGGTGGACAGCGCGGTGGAGGGGCGTTCCGCCGGCGGTCCGGCCTCGGTCGCCGGGCTGCTGCTGTGCTGCCTGGCCACCGCGCTCGGCGGCTGGTGGCTGACCGAGGTGCCGGAGACCGGTGCCGCCGCCCGCGCGCTGCTGCGGCGGCTGCGCCGCGAGCACGCCGACCTGGACCCGGAGCGCCGCCCGGTCTGGCAGGGCCGGGACACCGACACGCTGCTGACCGGCATGGCCCTGTTCGGCCCCCGGCCGCTGCTGGCCGTGGACCCGGCCTTCGCCGTGCAGGTCGGGGTCGACCCGGAACGCGACCGCCCTCGCCCCGACCGCAAACCCGCCCGCCGCTGACCAGACCCCCCATTCGGGCCGATCATGAAGTTGGCGGTGCCAGGTGTCCGTTTTGCCCGGCTCAACGTCATGATCGGCGGGGTGGGTGGGGTAGGCCGCGGCACCGGCCGGGTTTTCTTGTCTTGAGCGCCGGGAAGGCTCGGGCATGGCCGAGACATTCGTGAGCGAAGACCTGAAGACACTGCAGGCGATTGCGCGCGGGGCCGGCATGCAGGAGGTCGACCGCCTGTCGCCGGACCAACTGGTCGAGGCGCTACGCCGCGCCGGGGTGACGAACGGTACGCAGGACCAGTGGCCGCCCCAGCCGGTCGAGGATCCGGCGCACCTGGCCGGGCTGCCCCGCAGCTCGCTGACGCAGGGCGACGAGAGCACCGGCGGACGCGCCGCCGAGGAGGCGATCGGTGCCATGCCCGGCGAGTCCGGCACCGAGATCAACGACCGCACGCAACGCTGACCGTACGCACAAGGGGCCGCCCCCGGTGATCCCGGGGGCGGCCCCACGCCCGCTCGGACGCCTCAGTGCGTGCCGGCGGCGGCCGCCGCCTCCTCGCGGGCCCGGCGCTCGTCGCCGCTGAGCGTGTTCAGCGGCTTCTCCTTGATGAACAGCACGACGATCAGGGCGAGCAGCGCGAAGGGCGCGCCGATGAGGAACATCTCCGACGTGGCGATGCCGTAGACGTCCTGCACGATGCGCAGCACCGGCTCCGGCAGGGTGGACAGGTCCGGCACCTCGGCCGACCCGCCGCCGGCCGCGACCGGCCCCAGCCGCTCGACGGTCAGCGAGGTCACCCGGTTGGCCAGGACCGCGCCGAGCGCGCTGACCCCGACCGCGCCGCCCATGCTGCGGAAGAACGTCAGCACCGAGGTGGCCGCGCCCAGCTCGGCGGCCGGCACGTCGTTCTGCGCGGCCAGCACCAGGTTCTGCAGGAGCATGCCCACGCCGACACCCAGCACCGCCATGTGCACCGACAGCACCGGCACGCTCGTGTTCGCGTCGATGGTGCTCAGCAGCAGCATGCCGACCGTCATCACCGCGGCGCCCGCCACCAGGAACATCTTCCACCGGCCGTACTTGGTGATGAGCTGGCCCGCGACGGTCGAGGAGACCAGCAGGCCGAGCACCATCGGCAGGCTCATCAGGCCGGCCACCGTCGGCGACTTGCCCAGTGAGGTCTGGAAGTACTGCGACAGGAACACGGTGCCGCCGAACATCGCCACGCCCACGAGGATGCTCGCCACTGTGGTAAGGCTGACCGTGCGGTTGCGGAAGATGCCCAGCGGGATGATCGGCTCCTCGGTGCGGGCCTCCACGAACACGGCGAGCGCGAGCAGCGCCAGCCCGCCGCCGACCAGAAGGGCGGTCCAGCCGGAGGCCCAGTCGAACTTGTTGCCGGCCAGCGACGACCAGATCAGCAGCGTGGACACGCCCGAGGTGATCAGCAGGGCGCCGAGCCAGTCGATGCGGACCTTGCGGCGGACCACCGGCAGGTGCAGCGTCTTCTGCAGCAGCGCGATGGACAACAGGCTGAACGGCACGCCGATGAGGAAGCACCAGCGCCAGCCGAGCCAGGACGTGTCGACCAGGACACCGCCGATCAGCGGGCCGGCGATGGTGCCGACGCCGAAGACGGCGCCGAAGATGCCGGCGTACCGGCCCAGCTCGCGCGGCGGGATCATGGCCGCCATGACGATCGTGGCGAGCGCCGTCATGCCGCCCGCGCCGATGCCCTGGATGACCCGGCTGAGCAGCAGCACCTCCACGTTCGGGCTGAAGCCGGCGACGAGCGAGCCGACCACGAACAGGCCCAGGGACAGCTGGATCAGCAGCTTCTTGCTGTAGAGGTCGGCCATCTTGCCCCACAGGGGCACCGTCGCGGTCATCGCCAGCAGCTCGCTGGTGACGATCCAGGTGTAGACGGTCTGGCTGCCGTTGAGGTCGGCGATGATCCGGGGCAGCGCGTTCGCCACCACCGTCGAGGCGAGGATCGCCACGAACATGCCGACCATCAGGCCGGACAACGCCTGGAGAACCTCCCGGCGCGACATCCGCGTACCCGCCTCGGCGGGCGCGACAGTGGCGGTGGTCATCGAACTCCTTGTCGTGTGCACGTGCGAGCGGCCGCGCGACTGCGGCGGCCGGTACGAATGGGTCAGGTCGCGGCGTGTGGATCGGGCAGGCCGGCGGCGACGGCGGCGAACGCCTCGGCGGTCAGCTCGCGCAGTGTCGTCGTGTCGGGTCGCTCGACCCACTGCATCAGGGCGGTGCGGAGGACCGCGCCAGCCACAGTGGTGACGAGCGTCGGGTGGCCATGGCACGGGTCGAGGCCGAGCCGGGCGGCCACCGCCGCGACGATCACCTGTTCCGTCTCCGCGTTGCCGCTGATCAGCCGTGGAAGCAGCGACGGGTTCGCCGCGATCACCCGCAGGCGCAGCAGCCACACCTCGCGGTCGGCCTCGACGGCCTCGACCACGTCGTCGAAGGCCAGGCGCAGCACGTCGAACGCGGACAGCTCCGGCGGCGCGGCGAGGATGCGGGCCGCAAGCACCTCGCGGTCGGTCGGCTGGTCGCCGAGCAGCGCCTCGTCCTTGCTGGGGAAGTAGTTGAAGAAGGTGCGGGCCGACACGTCGGCGGCCTCGCTGATCTCCTCCACCGTCACCTGGTCCAGGCCGCGCTCGGCGACCAGGCGCAGCGCGGCGGCGCTGAGGGCGGCGCGGGTCTGGCGCTTCTTGCGGTCACGCAGGCCGGGGCGGCTCTGATCCGGGGTCACGCCACGACTCTACGAGCGATCTTGCAGAGAGTGCAAACTTTTAGTGAGTGAAGTGACGGGCGACGCATCGCGGCGGCGCCGGAAAACGGGTTGAGAGCGGTTCCGGACGTCCTGTACGTTTCCCCGCACTCCCGTCGCAGCGAAGAAGGACGATTCCGCGTGACCCCTCCTGCTCTCTAGAACCTGACACGTTCCCCACGCCTGTAGCCGGCCGTTGCGCGCCGGCTCCCCGGGCTGCCCTCGCGCGCCCGGCCACAGCGTCCGAGGCCGCGCGTAATCGGCCTCGCGTCAGGTCTTCAGAGATCAGGTCTCCATGTCATCCCAACCTCATATCGTGCTGCCCTGGGTCGTACGCCGGACCCGCCTTCCGCTGCTGTCGCTGCGCTGCGTCACCTGCCGGGCGGAGTCGGCCACCGCCGCCCGGGGCAGGTTCCGCGTCAACGCCAACGGCAAGATCCTGGACGTGTGGCTGCTGGTGCACTGCGTGTCCTGCGACCGGACCAGCAAGCTCACCGTCCGGGAGCGGGCGGCGGTCAGCTCGTTCGATCCCGCCGAGCTGCACGGCCACCAGCTCAACGATCCCGATCTGGTGGCGGCCACACTGCTGGACCCGGCGTTCGCCCGGCGCTGCCGCTTCACCCTGGACTGGACCGGCGCGTGGACGGTGGACGCGCCCACGGTGCCGCTGGACGGCTGGCCGGTCCGGGTGGACGTCACCTTCGACGATCCGGTGCCGGTACGCCCGGACCGGCTCATCGCCAACCGGTTCGGCCTCACCCGGTCCGAGGTGCTGCGCCGGGTCAAGTGCGACATCCCGCTGAACCGTCCGACGAGCACCGGATTCACCTTCACCGTACTGGCGGAGGACTGACCAGGGCGTGGTCGCGGCGGGATTCCGCCGCGAC
>NZ_JBEZDP010000045.1:0-15966 GCF_040648395.1 Micromonospora sp. NPDC049151 | reverse complement strand
GACACGTAGGCGTCGGCGAGTGAGCCGTGCGTGAACGCCACCACGTCATCCCGGCCGTCACCGTTGAAATCGGTCGGCGAACCACCGAAATACCGGGGCGCGGGCGGCGGCGGTGGCGTACCGCAGTTGTCGCTGACCAGGAACCTCTGGTTGTACTGGCCGGGATACGGCGCGAGCGAGACGCCGTTTATCGAGATGACCTGGCCGACGCCGTTGTAGAGCTGCTCGTAGTGCACGTGCGCCCCGGAGGAGTTGCCGGTGCTGCCGGTGATCCCGATCTGCTGCCCCTGCTGCACGTAGGCGCCGTCGGGCACCGAATAGGCGCTGAGATGGAAGTAGTAGGTGGTCCACCCGCCGCCGTGGTCGATGACGATGTAGTTGCCGGCGCCGCTGGGCTGCGAGTAGCGGCGGGCGACTCCGGCGGCGGACGCCACCTGGGGCGTACCGCCGGTGACGCCGCCGTCGGCCCGGACGAAGTCCAGCGCCTGCCGCACCTCGGCGCTGTGGTGGCTGTACGTCCACCGCTGCCCGCACGGGAACGGCGCCTTGAAGTTCGGCGCGGCCAGCGCCGGTGACGGGGTGACCACGACCGCGGTGAGGGTGGCCGCGGCCAGTGTGAGCAGCGCGACGAGGGCGCGCCGGGCGGCACGTGTCGGGAAGCTGGGCATGCGGAAACTCCTCATCGGAGGGGATGCACTGGCAGAGCGGCGCCTGGGCGCGTCAGGCCAGGGGCCGGTGTCGCCGACGGGCGGGCCCTGACAGTTCGCGTCGGAGGAGGGGCGGCTGGCGTCCCGATCGGCGGGACGGTGGCGCTGAGGAGAAGTGAAACCGCAGACTTCGGAACCTGTCAATACCCGCCGGGGTGGTTCGTGTCGGAGGAAAACTTCCTTCAGTGCCGGTTCCGCCGGGCCTGGCTGGGCGGGTCAGGGGCCGGCGTGCCGTGAAGATTCCTGCCCCGGAGGGAAAGCCGGGCGCAAGGTATTGACAACCGTGGAAGTCGGGAAGTTAACTCGCCAGCAATCGATTTCTCGCTGATCTCACGGCGCTCGGAAGGGACACCGATGAGGCTCCGCTTCAGCCGTTGGGCCGGCGCCGCAGCAGTCGCGCTGCTGGCCGTGGCCGTGCCCGCGGCCTCGTCCGCCGCTCCGACCGCCACGTCGGCGCCCGCTACCGCTCTCGCCGTCGCGGACGACAAGGGCCCGATCGGCTGGGACGCCTACCGGCGGCTCGACCGCCTGCCGGAGCTGGCCGCCGGCAGCCGTACCCACCAGTTCTCCAGCTTCGGCCGCGACGGTTCCAACGACGACGGCTTCGTCGGCACCTGGTCGTGCCTGCGCCAGAGCGGCGGCTGCGTGATCGCCGAGGCGCGCGGCCCGGGCGAGGTGCAGTCGATCTGGTTCACCCGCGACGACGGCAACGTCCGCGCCACCGGCTGGATCCGCGTCGAACTCGACGGCGTCGTGGTCGTCCAGGCCGACCTCCAGGACCTGGTCGACGGGCGGCTCGGCAGCCCGTTCGTCGCGCCGCTCGTCAGCAACGCCGACCAGACGTCCGGCGGCGTCACCGTCAAGGTGCCGATGCCCTACCGGGAGTCCATGCGGATCACCACCCAGAACAACCCGCTGTTCCACCACGTGGCCTACCGCACCTTCGCCGACGCGGCAGGGGTGTCCCGGTTCGACCCGGCCGACCCGGCCACCGACGTGGTCACGCTGCTGCGCGCCGCCGGCACCCGCGACCCGAAGCCCGCCCAGGCCGGCGCCGCCACCACCCGAGCCACCGTCACCGCCCCGGCGCAGGGCCAGGTGTCGCTGGCCGCGCTGACCGGGCCGCGGGCGATCACCGCGATGCGGCTGCGCGTACCGGACGCCGCGGCGGGCGCGCCGACGCTCGCCGGGCTGCGGCTGCGGATGACGTTCGACGGGCGCGCCACGGTGGACAGCCCGGTCGGGGAGTTCTTCGGCGCCGGGCTGGGCGAGCGCACCGTCCGGTCGCTGATGTTCGCCATGGACTCCGCGCCCGGCGGCTGGTACAGCGCCTGGTGGCCGATGCCGTTCCGCACCGCCGCCGCCGTGACGCTCGTCAACACGACAGGCGCCACAGTCAGCGGCGTCGAGGTCGAGGTGACGTCGGCGCCCGGCGCCGAGTGGACGTCCCGGCTCGCCGCCGACGGCAGCGCCGGCTACTTCACCACCCAGTCACGCCGCGCGGAGACGGTCGGCGGCGCCGACTGGATCATCGCCGACCAGTCCGGCCGGGGCCGGTTCGTGGGCGTCTCGCAGACCATGCGCGGCCACATCATCGGCGGCAACACCCGCAACTACCTGGAGGGCGACGAGCGGGTGTACGTGGACGGTTCGCCCACGCCGCAGATCTACGGCACCGGCACCGAGGACTTCTACGAGTCGGGCTGGTACTTCAACCGCGGCGAGTACAGCGGCGTCTTCACCGGCAACACCGCGCACCTGGTCCGCGGCGGCGGATGCGCCGACGAGTGCGACGCCGCCTACCGGCTGATGATCGGCGACGCGGTGGCCTACGGCACCGCGCTGCGCTTCGGCATCGAGCACGGACCGGCCAACGACATGCCCGCCGAGTACGCCTCGACCGCGTTCCTCTACACCCAGCGCACCGTCACCACGCGCCGGACCGACACCGTCGTCACCGGCGACGCCGCCAGCCGCGCCGCGCACGCGTACACCGACTCCGGGGCGACCCAGACCGCGCTCACCGCCGCGTTCGAGGGCGACGACGACAACGTCCCGCAGACCGGCCAGGTCCGCGCGACGACCGCCCCGGTCCGCTTCCGGCTGGCGATCGACCCGGCCAACCAGGGGGTACGGCTGCGCCGCCACGGCGACCAGGCCGGCGGCTTCCAGCAGGCGGCCGTGTCGGTGGACGGCACACCGGCCGGGGTGTGGCTCCAGCCGCTGGGCAACGACAGGCAGCGCTGGCTGGCCGACGAGTTCGTGCTGCCGGCGGCGCTGACGGCGGGCCGGTCGGCGGTGACCGTCCAGCTCACCCCGGCGAGCGGCGCACCCGCCTGGACCGCCTCCCGGTACCTGGCCGACAGCATGGTGGCGCCGTTCACCGACACCGTCGCCCCGGCCCCGGTCGCCGGTCTCGCCCTGACCGGCGGGCGCGTGCACGCGCTGGGCCTGACCTGGTCCCCCTCCGCCGACGACGTCGGCGTGGTCTCCTACCGCGTCTACGCGTCCCGAAGCCCCGGGGTGGTGATCACCGCCGCCAACCTGGTCGGCACGACGCGTGCCACCACGTTCCGGCACGGTCCGCTGCCCGCCGCGCAGACCCGCTACTACCGGGTCGTAACGGTCGACGGGTCGGGCAACACCGCCGCGCCCTCGGCCGAGGTGTCGGCCACCACCCGTACCCGAAACACCAGCGACGCCGACGGCGACCGCCGCGACGACGCCGTCGACTTCACCCGCGGCGCCGCCGCCGACGTGTTCACCTCGCTCTCCGACGGCACCCGTTTCGTGCCGGACAGCCGGCCCTGGAACGACTTCTTCGCGGTCGGGGCGGAGGTGCCGCTCACCGGCGACGTCAACGGCGACGGCCGCGCGGACGTCATCACGTTCACCCGTGGCGACAGCGCGGACGTCTACGTCGGGCTCTCCACCGGCGCCGGGTACGCCGCCGGGGTCAAGTGGCACGACTTCTTCGCCGTCGGCGCCGAGATCCCGGCGGTCGGCGACGTCAACGGCGACGGCCGTGCCGACATCGTCACGTTCACCCGCGGCGCCGCCGCCGACGTCTACGTGGCGCTCTCCACCGGCTCCGGCTTCGGGCCCGGTGTGAAGTGGCACGACCACTTCGCGCTCGGCGACGAGTTCCCGGCGGTGGGCGACGTGGACGGCGACGGCCGGGACGACATCGTGACGTTCACCAGGGGTACGACCGGCGACGTGTTCGTGTCGCTCTCCGACGGCACCCGCTTCGTGGAGGACGGCTGGAAGTGGCACGACAGCTTCGCCGTCGGCAACGAGCTGCCGGCGGTGGGCGACGTGGACGGTGACGGCCGGGACGACATCGTGACGTTCACCAGGGGTACGACCGGCGACGTGTTCGTGTCGCTCTCCGACGGCGGCCGCTTCGTGCAGCACTCCTGGAAGTGGCACGACCACTTCGCCTTCGGCGACGAGCTGCCCGGCGTGGGGGACTTCAACGGTGACGGGCGGGCCGACGTGGTCACGTTCACCAGGGGCCTGACCGCTGACGTGTTCGTCTCGCTCTCCACCGGCGGAGGATTCGGCCCACCGGGGAGCCGCTGGCACGACCAGTTCGCCCCCGGCGCCGACCTGCCCCGCCCGAGCGTGTCGTGATGCGCGCCCGACGTGTCCTCGCGGCGCTCCTGCTCGGGGCGGCCCTGGCCGCCGTCCCGGCCGGTCCGGCACCGGCCGACGACCCGGTCCGGTTCGAAGCCGAGTCGCTCGCCGTCGTCTCCGCCACCGCGCCGGTCGGCGCGCAGGCCGACTGCTGCGGGGTGAGCTGGTCCGGCGGACGGCAACTGTGGTTCCGGGGCGCCCGCGCCGGTGACTCGGTGACGCTCACGCTGCCGTCGGTGCCGGCCGGGCAGTACGACCTCGGCGCGGTGCTCACCCGGGCCGGCGACTACGGCACGCTGCGCTTCGCCGTCGACGGGGTCGCGGTGGGCCAGCTCTTCGACGGGTACGCGGGCGCGGTGCAGCGCTCCGGCGCGGTACCGCTGGGCTCGGCGTCGCTGGCGGCCGGCACGCACCGCCTCACCGTCACGGTGACCGGCCGGTCCGCGTCCTCCACCGGCTTCTTCGCCGGGCTCGACACGGTGACGCTGCGCCGCGTCGGCCCGCTCGCGGCGGTCACCACGACGCCGTACGAGACGCTCGGCGAGACGCCGGCGCGGGGCGCGTCCACCCGCGTCTACGACCCGAGCGCGGGGGAGTCGACGACCTGGTACTACAACGACCACACGCTGGTACGGCACCAGCAGACCGGTGTGTGGCACCTGTTCGGCATCACCCACGCCGAACCCGGCGCGCCGCAGGACGAGAAGGTCTTCGGGCACGCCACCGCGCCCACCCCGAGCGGCCCGTGGACGAAACGGCCGGTGGCGCTGGCCGCCGACCCCGGGGCCGGGGAGCAGTGGATCTGGGCCCCGCACGTCGTCCACCACGACGGCGTCTACTACATGTTCTACGCGGCCGGGAACCCGGACTACGCCCGGTACCGCATGCACCTGGCCACCTCGACCGACCTGTTCACCTGGACCCGCAGCTCCGCCAACCCGCTGTTCACCGACGGGTGGGAGGGCCGCGACCCGATGGTGACCCGGGTCGGCGACCGCTGGGTCATGTACTACACGGCCACGTCGAGCCCGTCCGGCGGCAACCACGTCGTGGCGTACCGGACCAGCACCGACCTGCGTTCGTGGAGCGGCCGCGCGATCGCGTACACGTCGCCGCACACCGGGCAGGCGGGCGGGCAGACGGAGTCGCCGTTCGTGGTGCGCCGAGGAGATTGGTGGTACCTCTTCGTCTGCTGCGACGGCACCGACTACGGCGCCGCGTACCGGCGGACGGCCGTCTACCGCAGCCGCGACCCGCTGCGCTTCGACGGCGCGGAGAAGGTGACGGTGCTGGACGCGCACGCCGCCGAGGTCGTGGTGGACGGCTCCAACTGGTACCTGACCCACGCCGGCTGGGGTCAGGGCGGGCTCTGGCTGGCGCCGCTGACCTGGTCGACCGGCGTGGTGGCGCGCGGCTGGACGGTGACCACCGGTTTCCTCCGCGCCGACGTGCGCACCTGGCCCAGCGCCCGGATCGCCGAGCTGGCGGTGGACCCGGCCGGCGCCGGCAACCACCGTCCCGCGCTCGACTCGTCGCACCGGGGAACCGGCCCGTACCTCGCCGTCGGCCGGTTCGACGTGACCGACCGGGCCGGCGCCCCGGCCCGGGTCGACGTGTCGGCCGACGGCTCCCGGATCAACCTGGTCGGCATCCCGTTCGGCGACGAGCCGGTCACCGCCGACTGGCTGCTCACCGTGACGCCCCGGTGGACCGGCCCCGGGTTGCAGAGCGACGTCACCTGGTCGGTGAACGGGTGGCCGACCGCAGCGGTGTGGGAGGTGGCGTTCAACATCGACGGCGCGTCCCCGCTGGTCGGCGACCCGGCGGTGGAGGCGCGGCCGACGGGTGACGTCACCGGCATGCCCCGCTGGACGATGAGCACCGGCGACGGGCTCTCGGTGGTCGCGTCGCACCGGTGGGGGTCGGCCTGGCGCGGCGACAACACCTGGTACGACGCCGGCCACGCGATGGCCGCCTGGCAACCGCTGTGGCGCGCCGGCGGCCTGTCCTGGGCGCCCGGCCAGTACGCGGGCGGCACCTGGCGCCTGACCGCGAGCGGGGTCCGGCGGGACGTGCCGTTCGCCGACGCCGCGCACGCCGCGACAAACGCGATCCCGTGACCGGCGTGGACACCCGCGACGCGCCCGGCCCGAGCGGCCGGGTGGTGGTCGCTACGACCGGCGTGGCCAAGCGGTTCGGCGGCGTGACTGCCCTCCACGGCGTCGACTTCGACGTGCGCGCCGGTGAGGTGCACGCGCTGCTGGGCGAGAACGGCGCGGGCAAGTCCACCCTGATCAACATTCTCTCCGGCGTCATCACCGACTACGACGGAGAGGTCACAGTCGACGGGACGCCGGTACGGTTCACCGGCCCGGCCGCCGCCCAGGCCGCCGGCATCGCGACCATCCACCAGGAACTCGACCTGGTGCCCGCGCTGTCGGTGGCCGACAACCTGGTGCTCGGGCGGGAGCCCCGGACCCGGCTGCGCACAGTCGACCGGCGGGCCGCGGCGCGTACCGCGCGGGAGCACCTGGACCGGCTCGGCGCCGACATCGACCCGCGCCGCCCGGTGGGCTCGCTGCGGGTGGGGGAGCAGCAGCTCGTCGAGATCGCCAAGGCGCTCGCCCTGGACGCCCGCGTGCTCGTCATGGACGAGCCGACGGCCGCGCTCGCCGACGGGGAGGTGCGGCGGCTGTTCACCACCGTCGACGGCCTGCGCCGGCGGGGCGTCGGTGTCGTCTACATCTCCCACCGGATGGAGGAGATCGAGGTCGTCGCGGACCGCGCGACGGTGCTGCGCAACGGTTCGGTCGCCGGTGTCGTGCCGGCCGGCCGGATGGACCGGCGGCGGATCGTGGCGATGATGGTCGGCGGCCGGGCCGCGTCGCTGTTCAAGCCCGCCCCGGCCGGCAGCCCCGGCCCGCATCCCGAGCCGGCGGACGCCGCCGGCAGTCCCGCTCCGCATCCCGAGCCGGCGGACCCGGCCGGCAGTCCCGCTCCGCATCCCGAAACGGCGGACGTGGCCGGCACGTCCGCTCCGCGCCGCGAGACGGCCGGGACCGGTGCCGGTCCGCTGTTGCGCGTCACCGACCTGGCCGTGCGGCCCCGGGCGCCCCGGCCCGGCCGCTGCGAGCCGGACGGCGTCAGCCTGACCGTGCGCGCAGGCGAGATCGTCGGCCTGGCCGGACTGATGGGCGCCGGCCGTACCGAACTGCTGGAGACCCTCTTCGGCGCCGGGCCCGCCGGCCGCCGCACCGGCACGGTCCTGCTGGCCGGCCGCCCGTACGCGCCGCGCCGTCCCCGCGCGGCGCTGCGTGCCGGCGTCGGCTTCGTCCCCGAGGACCGGCGCCGTTCCGCGCTCGTCCTGGAACACCCGGTCGGCCGGAGCATCGTGCTGGCCGCGCTGTCCAGGCTGACCTCGGCCGGGATCGTCAGCCGACGCCGGGAACGGGCCGCCGTCGCGCGGTCGGTCACCGGCCTGGCGATCAAGACGGCGTCGGCGGCCACGCCGGTCGGCGCGCTCTCCGGCGGCAACCAGCAAAAGGTGGTCTTCGCCCGGCACCTGCTCACCGAGCCGCGGCTGCTCCTGTTGGACGAGCCGACCCGCGGCGTCGACATCGGGGCGAAGGCGGAGATCTACCGGCTGCTGCGCCGGCTCGCCGACGACGGCATGGGCATCCTGCTCGCCTCCTCGGAACTGCCCGAGCTGCTCGGCGTCTGCGACCGGGTGGTGGTGCTGCGCCGCGGCCGTGCCGTGGCCGACCTCGCCACCGACGGCTGCACCGGCGAGGACATCCTCGCGGCGGCGATGGGCGGCCCGGCCGGCGGAAGGGACGACAGATGACCGACACCCGCGTGCCGCCGCCCGAGCCGGCCGTGACCGAGGCGCCGCCCGCCGCCGGTACGGTCGGGCTGCGCGGCGCCACCGCCCGCTGGCTGCGCCGCCCGCGCAGCCGCCGGGAACTCGCCGACCGGCTCTTCGCGGTGCAGAGCCTCTTCGCGCTGCTCGTGGTCTTCGTCGTGGCGATCCTCGCCTCACCGCGCCGCGACGGCGAGATCCTCTTCCTCACCGCCGGCAACCTGGGGAACATCGTCCGCGCGGTGTCGGAGATCGGCATCATCGCGATCGGAATGACATTCGTCATCCTGCTCGGCGGCATCGACCTGTCGGTCGGGGCGATCCTCGGCCTGTCGGCAGTCGGCACCGCGACGCTCATGGTCGACTCCGGGCTGGGCATCCTGCCCGCCGTCGCGGCGGTGCTCGCGATCGGCGCGCTGTTCGGCGCACTCCAGGGATACGCCGTGGCCCGCCTCGGCATCCAGTCGTTCATCGTCACCCTGGCCGGTCTCCAGGTCGCCCGGGGCATCGCCCGGATCTGGTCCGGCGGCCTCGGCATCCCGATCGCCTACGGCGACGGACCCCAGGAGGCGCCGCCCGCCTTCGAACTGCTGAACGGCTCGATAAACGGCGTGCTCCCGGTGCCGGCGGTGCTGTTCGTCCTGATCGGGGTGGCCGCTGTCGTGGTGCTGCGGACGACAGCGTTCGCCCGGCACGTCTACGCGATCGGCGGCAACGAGAAGGCGGCCCGGCTCTCGGGCGTACCCGTGACCCGGGTCAAGGTCGCCGTGTTCGCCGTCGCCGGCCTCCTGGCGGCGGTGGCCGGCGTCGTCCACGCGGGACAGCTCAACCAGGGCAGCCCGAACGACGGCGCCGGATACGAGCTGGATGCGATCGCCGCCGTCGTCATCGGCGGCACCAGCCTGGCCGGCGGCTCCGGCTCGATGGGCGGCACCCTGGCCGGCGCGCTGCTGCTCGGCATCCTCAACAACATCCTCGCGCTCAACAACATCGACGCCAACGTCCAGCTGCTGATCAAAGGACTGGTGATCGTGCTCGCGGCGGCGTTGCAGAAGCTGCGCCGCGGCATCGCCTGACCGAACCGACTCCGAGGAGCCACCGATGGACAAGCGAACCACACTGCTCGCGCTGCTGGTCACCGGCGCGCTGGCGGCGACGGGGTGCAGCGTCGAGAAACCGTCCGACGACGCCGGGCAGGCCCGCGCCTGCGGCGCCGGCAAGGACTTCCTGATCGGCATGTCCCAGGCCAACAACGCCGAGCCGTACCGGCAGGTGATGAACAACGACGTGCAGACGGCGGCGAAGTCGGTTCCCGGCTTCCGCGTCGTGGTCTCCGACGCCGCGCAGGACAACAGCAAGCAGGTCGCCGACGTGGAGAACTTCCTCACCCAGAAGATCAACCTGCTGATCATCTCGCCGAACGAGGCCAAGCCGCTGACCGCTGTGGTGAAGAAGGCGTACGACCAGGGCGTGCCGGTGATCGTGCTGGACCGCAAGGTCGAGGGGGAGGCGTACACCGCGTTCATCGGCGGCGACAACGTGGCGATCGGCAAGGCGGCCGGCGAGTTCTACGCCACGACGCTGCTGCCCGACGGCGGCAAGGTGATCGAGATCGCCGGGCTGCCCGGCTCGACCCCCGCCGCCGAGCGCGCGCAGGGCTTCCGCGACGGCATCGCCGCCAACCCGAAGATCCAGATCGTCGCCTCCCAGCCCGGCGACTGGCTGCGCGAGAAGGGACAGTCGGTGGCGGACGCGCTGATCAAGGCCCACCCGGATGTGTCCGCGATCTACGCGCACAACGACCCGATGGCCGAGGGCGCCTACCTCGCCGCGAAGTCGGCGGGCATGGTGCAGCGGATCAAGTTCACCGGAATCGACGCGCTGCCGGTGCCCTCCGGCGGGATCAAGGCCGTCGAGCAGGGCCGGCTCGGCGCCACGTTCCAGTACGCCACCGGCGGCCGGGAGGCGGTCGAGCTGGCCCGGAAGATCCTCGTCGACTGCGCCGAGGACGTCCCGCGTACCACCACGCTGGGCACCATGCGGATCACCAGGGAGAACGCCGCCGAGGCGTACGCGAAGCTCGGTGGCCTCTGAACGCGGCCGCGTCCCGTCCCGCCCACCGTCCGCCCGTCGAGGGAGCCGCCCCGTGACCCGTTACACACTGCCCGTGCCGGTCGAGCGTCCGGCCGCCCCGCCCCGCACCGTCTACACAGTGGCCAGCGGCGACCTGCGGCTGAGCGCGAACGTCACCTGCTGGCCCACCCAGCGGCAGCTCGAAGCCGACCTCGCCGCCGCCGTCACCGCGCTCGGCTGGCACGTCCGGCGCGGTCACGACGTCGACCCGGTCAGAGGACACGGCTTCATCGACAGCCAGCGCGCCGGGATCGAGGTCTTCCGGAGCATCCCGGCCGACGTGCCGCTCATCGTGGTGGAGGCGGTCTGGCAGTACAGCCACCACGTGCTGGCCGGGCTGCGCGCCCACCGCGGGCCGATCCTGCTGGTGGCGAACTGGAGCGGGCAGTACCCCGGGCTGGTGGGCCTGCTCAACCTCGCCGGCAGCCTCACCAAGGCGGGCGTGCGGTACTCGACGCTGTGGAGTGAGGACTTCACCGACGAGTGGGCGCGTGACGGCCTGAAGAAGTGGCTGGAGACCGGCGAGGTGACGCACGACGAGAGCCACGTACGCCCGCTGCCGGCGCTGCGGCCGGACGAGGAGGTCGAACTCGGCGTGGCGCTGGCCCGGCAGCTCGTCTCCGAGCGGGCCGTCATCGGAGTCTTCGACGAGGGCTGCATGGGCATGTACAACGCCATCATCGACGACGAGCTGCTCAACCCGATCGGCATCTTCAAGGAACGCCTCTCGCAGAGCGCGCTCGTGGCGGAGATGGCGCGGGTGCCCGACACCGAGGCGCGGGCGGTGCTCGCCTGGCTGGAGACGGCCGGGATGACGTTCCACACCGGCACCGACGAGGCCACCGAACTGACGTACGCCCAACTGCTCAGCCAGTGCCGGATGTACGTCGCCGCGCTGCGCATCGCCGACGACTTCGGCCTGGACGCGGTCGGCATCCAGTACCAGCAGGGGCTCAAGGACACCGTCCCGGCCAGCGACCTGGCCGAAGGGCTGCTGAACAACGTCGAACGCCCCCCGGTGACCAGCCGGGACGGCTCCCGGGAGCTGTACCCGGGCGCGGCGCTGCCGCACTTCAACGAGGTCGACGAGGGC
Organism: Micromonospora sp. NPDC049151; assembly: GCF_040648395.1. Taxonomy (NCBI): domain Bacteria; kingdom Bacillati; phylum Actinomycetota; class Actinomycetes; order Micromonosporales; family Micromonosporaceae; genus Micromonospora; species Micromonospora sp. NPDC049151. The sequence continues at coordinate 4,535 of NZ_JBEZDP010000045.1, read as the reverse complement.
GTCGCTGTGGACTCGCTTGTCACCAACCGGATCTGGACCGCGATGGGCCTGGACCCGGCGACGACGCTGCACGACATCCGCTGGGGACAGCGGTACGGCGAGCACTTCGTCTGGGTCTTCGAGATCTCCGGTTCGGTGCCCGCGTCGCACAACGGCGGCTACGACAGGTCGTACAGCATGCGTCAGCCGCCGATGTACTTCCCGCTCGGCGGCGGCACGCTCAGCGGCGTGTCGAAGCCGGGGGAGATCGTCTGGTCGCGGGTGTTCGTGATGGACGGCTGCCTGCACGTGGACCTCGGGCGCGGCACCGTGGTGGAGCTGCCCGAGGCGGAGACCCGGCGGCGGCTGGACGCCACCACACCGCAGTGGCCGATCATGCACGCCGTGCTGCACGGCGTGGGCCGCGACCAGTTGATGGCCCGGCACAAGGCCAATCACGTCAACGTGGTCTACGGGCCCGACGCCGACACCGCCGACCGCGCGCTACGGGTCAAGGCCGCCCTCTTCGCCGAGCTGGGCGTACGGGTGCACCTGTGCGGGGAGGTCACGATCTGAGCGAGCCGGCGGCAGTGCCGTGCGACGGGGTACGGCCGGCGGCTCGGCCCCGCCGGCGGGCCGACGGCGCCGAGCTCTCACGGACCCGCAGCTCGGTGTGGAGCACCACGGTCGAGGGCACCTTGGCCGGGTCGGCGATCCGCTCGACCAGCAGCGTCGCGGCGGTCCGTCCCAGGTCGTACGTGGGCTGTGCGACGGTGCTCAGCGAGGGCCGGACCAGGTGCGCCCACGGGATGTCGTCGAACCCGACGATGCCGAACGGGTCGGGTACGCCGATGCCGTTGTCCACGAGGCATTCGACGGCGCCCACCGTCATCAGGTTGTTCGCCGCGAACACCGCGTCCGGCGGCTCGGCGGTCTCCAGCAGCGAGGCCATCGCGCGGTAGCCGCCCTCCTCGCGGAAGTCGGCGTACCGGATCAGGTCCTCGGTGGCCTGGCGTCCGCTGGCCTTCAGGGCCCGCTGGTAGCCCCGCAGCCGCTGCATGGCGGTGGAGATCCGGCGCGGGCCGGTGATGCACGCGATCCGCCGGTAACCGCTGTGCACCAGGTGGGCGGTCGCCTGCTCGGCGCCGTGGGTGTTGTCCACCAGCACGGTGTCCACCTCGACGCCGCGCGGTTGCCGGTCGATCGCCACGACCGGGATGCGCGCCTGCACCAGGCGGCTGATCAGGGCGGGCTTCCCGGACGAGGAGATGATCACCCCGGCCATCCGCTCGGCCAGGGCCGCCGCCACGTAGCGGGCCTCCTTCTCCGGGTCCTCGTCGCCGTTGCAGAGCACGACGGAGAAGCCGGCCTCCTGCGCGACGTCCTCGACGCCGCGCACCATCGAGGTGAAGAACGGGTTCCCGATGTCGGAGATGATGACCGCCCAGAGACTGGTCCGGCTGCGGCGCAGGCTGCGCGCGACGGCGTTCGGGCGGTAGTCCAGGTCCTGCGCGGCCTGCCGCACCCGGGCGGCCATCTCCGGGTCGACCGAGGCGCGCCCGTTGAGGACGCGGGAGACGGTCGCCGGTGACACTCCCGCGCGACGCGCCACGTCGTAGATGGTCGTCATCGCGCTCCCGTCGTCGTCGCCCGGGCTGCTCCGACCCGGCCCCCGTCGGATGGTGACGTACCGGAGGGAGACCGCCACCGCGGGAGATCGCTCGGAATCCTATACCCGTCCAGCAATCGATTTCCGGCCGGGTGGGCCGGGCCCGCCGGCGCTATTGACATCGATGTGGATGACTACGAGACTCGTCAGCAATCGATTTCTCGCCCGGCGCCGCCTGGTCAGCCCACACCCCCGAGGAGCATGGTGAGACGAAACCTGCTGGCGCTGCTTGTCGCGCTCTGCACCGTCACGGCGGCCGGCGCGGTCGGCGCGCCGGCGGCCGCCGTACCGATCGGCACGCTCGCCTGCCCGTCCGTCCCGGCCACCCACGACCCCGCCGTCACCGTGATCGTCTACCGGGTGGCCCGGTCGTACAACGTCGACGACAAGGTCATGCTCTCCACCTTCGAGGCGGGGTGGGTCGAGTCCCACATGAACAACCTGCCCTGCGGCGACAAGTCGAGCCTGGGCGTGTTCCAGCAGCGCTGGGACTACGGCTGGGGCACCCTGGAGCAGATCATGGACCCGGTCTACGCCACCACGCAGTACGTCACCCGCGCGATCACCTGCGACCGCAACAACCCCGGCCACACCGCCGGGCAGGTCGCCCAGTGCGTCCAGCGGTCAGGCTTCCCCGACCGGTACGACCAGGCGGCGGCGACCGCGCGGACGCTGCTCAACCAGGCGGCGCGTACCCACGGCATGGCCGGCGGCTCGTCGACGGACGTCAACGGCGACGGCCGCGACGACATCCTCACCTTCACCCAGAACGCCACCGCCGACGTGTACGCGAGCACGTCGACCGGCACCGGCTTCGCCGGGACGTCGGTGAAGTGGAACGACTTCTTCTCCATCGGCGGGGAGACCGCGTCGACGGGCGACGTCAACGGCGACGGCCGCGACGACATCGTCACGTTCGCGCACGGCAACACCGGCGACGTGTACGTGGCGCTGTCGAACGGGTCGGCGTTCACGTCGCCGGGCAGGTGGCACGACTGGTTCGCCCCCGGCGCGGAGATCGCCGCCGTCGGCGACGTCAACGGCGACGGCCGCGACGACATCGTCGCGTTCACGCACGACGCGACGGCGGACGTCTACGTGGCGTTGTCGACCGGTTCGTCGTTCGCCGGTACGGCGGTGAAGTGGCACGACTACTTCTCCATCGCCGGGGAGTTCCCCGCGCTCGGGGACGTCAACGGCGACGGCCGCGATGACATCATCACCTTCACCCAGGGCCCCGCGTCGGCGGCGGACGTGATCGTCGCCCTGTCGACGGGCAGTGGTTTCGGGGCGCCGCAGAAGTGGCACGACCTGTTCGCCGTCGGCACCGAGCAGCCCCGCGTCGGCGACATCAACGGTGACGGACGCGACGACATCGTCACCTTCACCTGCAACACCGACGCCGACGTCTACGCCGCCACCTCCACCGGTTCGTCGTTCACCGGCACCACCATCAAATGGCACGACTTCTTCTGCCTGCCGGGCGAGTTCCCCTACCTGGGCGACGCCAACGGCGACGGCAAGGACGACCTCATCGTCTTCACCAAGGGCGCCACGAACGACGTCTACGTCGCCCTGTCCACCGGCACCACGTTCGGTGCCAGCAGCAAGTGGCACGACTACTTCGGCCTCACCGGTGAGGTGACGCTGTGACGCCAGGATGGGAGGCCCCCGTGGCCGGAACACGACGGAGACGGCGGCGCGTCGGCGTCGCCCTGCTGGCCGCGGCGCTCGCCGGCGCGGTCGCGGTGCAGCCCGCGTCCGCGTCCGCGACGCCGCCGGGCCGTACCGCGCTGGACACCGCCTTCGTGCGGGCGGCGCAGGAGTACGACGTGCCCCGGGACGTCCTGGTGGCGGTCGGCTACGGCGAGTCCCGCCTGGACGGGCACGGCGGCAAGCCGAGCCAGGCGAACGGCTACGGGGTGATGCACCTGGTGAGCAACCCCGCCCAGCGCAGCCTGGAACGGGCGGCGGCGTTGACCGGTGAGCCGGTCGCGCGCCTGAAGACCGTCACGCCCGCCAACATCCGCGGCGGCGCGGCGGTGCTGCGCGAACTGGCCGACGCCGAAGGGCTGACCGCGCGGGACCGGGACCGGGTCACCGCCTGGTATCCGGTGGTGGCGCGGTACGGCGGCGCGGCAGACGACGCCACCGCCCGCCTGTACGCGGACGGGATCTACGAGCTGGTGCAGCAGGGCATCCCGGGCGCCGTGCCGGTCCGGGCGTACCGGGTCGAGCCGGAGCGCGGCCGCTACGCCACGGTTCCGCCCGCCGGCACGGCGTCCCGTACGCTCGCCGCCGCCGTGCCGGAGTACCCGGCGGCGCGGTGGGTCGCCGCGAACGGCGCGAACTACGGCGTCGGGCGGTCCAGCCGGATCACCACCGTGATCCTCCACGTCACCCAGGGCTCGTACGCCGGCACCGTCAGCTGGTTCCAGAACCCGTCGTCCGGCGTCAGCGCCCACTACGTGGTGAAGTCCAGCAACGGCGAGATCACCCAGATGGTCCGCGAGGGCGACACCGCGTACCACGCCCGGTCCGGCAACGCGTACGGCGTCGGCATCGAGCACGAGGGGTACGTGGACAACCCGGCCTGGTTCACCGACGCGATGTACCGTTCCTCGGCCGCGCTGACGCGCTACCTGTGCGACAAGTACGGCATCCCGAAGAACCGGACCGGAATCAAGGGGCACAACGAGATCCCGGGCAACGACCACACCGACCCGGGGCCGAACTGGAACTGGAACTACTACCTCTCACTGGTTAACCAGGGCGGTGGCGGGCCGGCCGCGCGGTATTTCGGTGGTTCGCCGACCGATTTCAACGGTGACGGCCGGGATGACGTGGTGGCGTTCACGCACGGCTCACTCGCCGACGCCTACGTGTC
>NZ_JBEZDP010000044.1:0-16296 GCF_040648395.1 Micromonospora sp. NPDC049151 | reverse complement strand
GGGCGTGGCCGGGTGACCGGCCACGCCCCCGCCCGGCCAGAACTTTTCCGAAACGTTTCCGAAACACCATTGTCCCCACCGACGCGTGGTGAAAGCATCGACAAAGCTAGATACCCCAACCGGAACGTCCAGTCGTCCCGCCCCGACGGCCTGGGTGTCGGCCAGTAAGGAGGCCACGATGGCAATGAGTCCATCCCTTCATCGCGGCGGGAGTCGGCGACGGCGATCGCCCGCTGTCCGGGCACTGCTCGCCGGCGCGGTGAGCGCCGTGACGGTGGCCGCCGTCGCGGTGATGATGCCGTCGGCGAACGCCGCCGCGTCCACGCTGGGCGCGGCCGCCGCGCAGTCGGGCCGGTACTTCGGCACGGCGATCGCGGCGGGCCGGCTGAACGACTCGACCTACAGCACCATCGCGGCGCGTGAGTTCAACATGATCACCGCTGAGAACGAGATGAAGCCGGACGCGACGGAGCCCAACCAGGGGCAGTTCAACTTCTCCTCCGGCGACCAGATCTACAACTGGGCCACCCAGCGCGGCCTGAAGGTCCGCGGCCACACGCTGGCCTGGCACGCCCAGCAGCCGCCCTGGATGCAGAACATGCAGGGCAGCACGTTGCGCAACGCGATGATCAACCACATCAACGGGGTGATGGCCCACTACAAGGGCAAGCTGGCCGCGTGGGACGTGGTGAACGAGGCGTTCAACGAGGACGGCAGCCGTCGTCAGTCGAACCTTCAGGGCACCGGAAACGACTGGATCGAGGTGGCGTTCCGGACCGCGCGGGCGGCCGACCCGTCGGTGAAGCTCTGCTACAACGACTACAACATCGAGAACTGGTCGTACGGCAAGACCCAGGGCGTCTACCGGATGATCCAGGACTTCAAGTCCCGGGGCGTCCCGATCGACTGCGTCGGCCTGCAGACCCACTTCACCGGCGGCAGCTCCCTGCCGAGCAACTTCCAGACCACGCTGTCGAGCTTCGCGGCGCTCGGCGTCGACGTGGCGCTCACCGAGGTCGACGTCACCAACTCGTCCACCAGCCAGTACGCCGGGCTGACGCAGGCGTGCCTGAACGTGCCGCGCTGCATCGGCATCACCGTGTGGGGCGTGCGTGACAGCGACTCGTGGCGCTCGAACGAGAGCCCGCTGCTGTTCGACGGCGGCGGTAACAAGAAGGCCGCGTACACCTCGGTCCTCAACGCCCTCAACGCGGCCGGGCCGACCACGACCCCGACCACCACCCCGACCACGACCCCGCCGCCGAGCGGCGGCGCCGGCCGGATCGTCGGCGTGCAGTCGGGCCGCTGCGTCGACGTGCCGAACGCCACGCAGACGAACGGCACCCGGGTCCAGCTCTACGACTGCAACGGCCAGTCGAACCAGCAGTGGACCTACACCTCGAACAAGCAGCTGATGGTCTACGGCAGCAAGTGTCTCGACGCGAACGGCGCGGCCACCGCGAACGGCACCGGAATCATCATCTGGGACTGCAACGGCCAGTCCAACCAGCAGTGGAACATCAACTCCAACGGCACCATCAGCGGCGTGCAGTCCGGCCGCTGCCTGGACGTCTGGGGCACCGGCAACGGCCAGCAGATCCAGTTGTACGACTGCCACGGACAGACCAACCAGCAGTGGCGAACCGACTTCGGCGGCACCACGCCCCCGACCACGCCGCCGCCGACCACGACGCCGCCGCCGGGTGGCTGCGCGCTCCCGTCGACCTACCGGTGGTCGTCGACCGGCGCGCTGGCCAACCCGCAGAACGGCTGGGTCTCGCTCAAGGACTTCACGAACGTGGTCTACAACGGCAAGCACCTGGTCTACGGGTCGTACGTCAACAGCAGCGGCCAGTACAGCTCGATGAACTTCAGCACGTTCACGAACTGGTCCGACATGGCCTCGGCCGGCCAGAACGGAATGAGCCAGGGCACCGTGGCGCCCACCCTGCTGTACTTCGCCCCGAAGAACATCTGGGTGCTGGCGTACCAGTGGGGGCCGACCTCGTTCAGCTACAAGACGTCGAGCGACCCGACGAACGCCAACGGCTGGTCCTCGGCGCAGACGCTGTCCACCGCCACCCTGCCGGACGCCCCGTACGGCGTCATCGACCAGACCCTCATCGGTGACGACCAGAACATGTACCTGTTCTTCGCCGGGGACAACGGCAAGATCTACCGGTCGAGCATGCCGCTCGGGAACTTCCCGGGCAGCTTCGGCTCGAACTACACGACGATCATGACCGACTCGACGAACAATCTGTTCGAGGGCGTCGAGGTCTACAAGGTGGCCGGCCAGAACCAGTACCTCATGATCGTCGAGGCGATCGGGAGCCAGGGCCGCTACTTCCGGTCGTTCACGTCGAACAGCCTGAGCGGATCGTGGACCCCGCAGGCCGCCAGCGAGAGCAACCCCTTCGCCGGCAAGGCCAACAGCGGCGCGACGTGGACGAACGACATCAGCCACGGTGACCTGGTCCGCACCAACCCCGACCAGACCAAGACCGTGGACGCCTGCAACCTCCAGTTCCTGTACCAGGGCAAGAACCCCAGTGCGGGAGGCGACTACAACCTGCTGCCGTGGCGGCCGGGTGTGCTGACCCTCCAGCGCTAGGCCCCACCGCGCACAACCGAGGCGTGCCCGGCACCGCGTGGTGCCGGGCACGCTTTTCGGGTGGACCGTGCCCGGCCGGTGGGCGGACCGCGGCGGCCCGGGGCAAGCTGGGTCGATGGAGCGCGCGCTGGTGACCGTCGGGCACGGGGCCGCCGGCCGGGACCAGCTCGGGGAACTGCTGGCCGGCGCGGAGGTCACATTCGTGGTGGACGTGCGCCGCTACCCGGCCAGCCGGACCAACCCGGACGTCCGCCGCGAGGCGATGGAACGCTGGCTGCCCGGAAGGGGCATCGGCTACCGCTGGGAGCCGCGCCTCGGCGGCCGCCGGCACGTCCGCGCCGGAGAGCCGGAAGCGGACACCTGGTGGACGGTCGCGGCCTTCCGGGCGTACGCCGCGTACACCCGCACGCCCGACTTCGACGTGGCCCTGGACGAGGTGCTCGCCGACGCCGCGCTGCGGACCACGGCGGTGATGTGCAGCGAGAGCGTCTGGTGGCGCTGCCACCGGCGGCTGATCGCCGACGTCGCCGTGCTCGGCCGCGGCGTGCCGGTGTCGCACCTCATGCCGGACGGCCGGCTCAGCCCGCACCGGCCCGCCGAAGGCGCCCGCCGCCTGCCCGACGGCAACCTGCTCTGGGCCGGCTGACTCAGCCGGCCAGGTCCTCGGCGAGCAGATCCATCAGCAGCGCGTCGTGCCAGCGCCCGTCCGCGCCGCGCTCGTAGCGGCGCATGATGCCCACCGGACGGAACCCCACCTTCGCGTACGCGCGGATCGCCGCCGTGTTCGCCGCCGCCGGGTCGATGGTGAACCGGTGGTGGCCGTACTCGTCGACCAGGTGCCGGACCAGCGTGCGGATCGCGTCCCCGCCCAGCCCGGCGCCGCGTACCGCCGGGTCGAGGAAGACGTCCAGGCTGGCGTGGCGGTAGTCCGGGTCGGTCTCGGCGTACCACTGGATCGCGCCGACCAGCCGGCCGTCGTGCTCGACGGCGTACATCGTCAGCGCGTCGTCGGCCAGGTCGGCCCGCACCGACTCGGCCAGGTCGTCACCGCCGCGCCACCAGCGGCGCACCTCCGGGGTGGCCCGGATCGCGGCCAGCGCGGCCACGTCCGCGTCGGTCACCGGTCGCAGTGTCACCGCTCGCCCGCGCAGCACGCCTCAGCCCCGCCGCTCGCCGTGCTCGACGCAGACGGCCGACCAGCCGGCCGGTACGACCTGCACCTTCATCCGCCGCCGGCACGACGCGCACCAGCGCGGCGGCTCCCACGCCCGCGCCGTCTCGCACGCCGGGTGCGGCCCGGCCGCCACCGACTCGCCGCACCTGTCGCACCAGAGCGCGGCGGGGGCCGCCGTGGTGGCGGGGGAGGATTCGGTCACCGCTGCCTCACAGGGTCGCCGAGAGCGCCTTCACCGGCATCTTCAGGTCTTCCAGCAGCTTCAGGTCGGCCGTCGCCGGCCGCCCCAGCGTGGTCAGGTAGTTGCCGACGATTACCGCGTTGATGCCGCCGAGCAGACCGTCGCGGGTGCCGAGGTCACCGAGGGTGAGTTCGCGGCCCCCCGCGTACCGCAGGATCGTGCGCGGCATGGCCAGCCGGAACGCGGCGATGGCGCGCAGCGCGTCCTTGCCCTCCACCACCGGGCGGTCACCGAGCGGGGTGCCGGGGCGCGGGTTGAGGAAGTTCAGCGGCACCTCGTGCGGGTCCAGCTCGGCGAGCTGCGCGGCGAACTCGGCCCGCTGCTCGACCGTCTCGCCGAGGCCGAGGATGCCGCCGCAGCAGACCTCCATGCCGGACTCGCGGACCATCCGCAGCGTCTCCCAGCGCTCCTCCCACGAGTGCGTGGTGACCACGTTCGGGAAGTAGGAGCGGCAGGTCTCCAGGTTGTGGTTGTAGCGGTGCACGCCCATCTCGACCAGCTCGTCGACCTGCTCCTTGGTGAGCATGCCGAGCGAGGCGGCGACCTGGATGTCGACAGCGGCGCGGATCGCGGCGACGCCCTCGCGCATCTGCTTCATCAGCCGGGCGTCCGGGCCGCGCACCGCGGCCACGATGCAGAACTCGGTCGCGCCGGTCGCGGCGGTCTGCTTCGCGGCCTCGACCAGCGCCGGGATGTCCAGCCAGACCGAACGCACCGGCGAGGTGAACAGGCCGGACTGCGAGCAGAAGTGGCAGTCCTCCGGGCAGCCGCCGGTCTTCAGCGAGACGATGCCCTCGACCTCGACCTCCGGACCGCACCAGCGCATCCGGACCTCGTGCGCGAGCTGGAGCGCGGCGGGCAGGTGCTCGTCGGGAAGGTTCAGCACCGCGAGGACACCGGCCTCGTCGAGGCCGACACCGTTGCCCAGCACCCGCTCCCGGGCCTGGTCGAGGATCTCTGGCATGGCTCGTAACCTAACAGGCCACCATGAGCGCGGGAAACAGCCGCCGCCTGCCCTCCGGCGAGCCGGGACCGCGCCACGCCGGGGCCCTCGGCGCGGGTGGTAACTTCGCCCCGCGGAAGCGCCCGGAAGGGCGACGGTCGGCGGGGAGGGGCGGCACGGTGGCGGACTGGCTCGCGGCCCTGGACCGCCGCGCCGAGCTGCGGGCCCGGGCGGGACTGACCCGCACGCTGCGCCCCCGCGCCGCCGACGACGCCGTGGTCGACCTGGCCGGCAACGACTACCTCGGCCTGGCCACCCACCCCGAGGTCACCGCCGCCGCGGCAGAGGCCCTGTCCGCGTACGGGCTGGGCGCCACCGGGTCGCGTCTGGTGCGCGGGTCCACCGACGCCCACCACGCGCTGGAGGACGACCTGGCCGGCTGGCTGGGCGTCGACCGGGCGCTCGTGTTCTCCTCCGGCTACCTGGCCAACCTCGCCGCCGTCCGGGGGCTGGCGCAGCCGCGTACGCTGCTCGTCTCCGACGCCCACAACCACGCCTCGCTGATCGACGGCTGCCGGATCTCCGGCGCCGAGACGCTCGTGACGCCGCACGCCGACGTCGCCGCGGTGGCCGCCGCGCTGGCCGCCGCGCCGGGCCGACCGGCGGTGGTGGTGACCGAGTCGGTCTTCTCCGTCGACGGCGACCTGGCCCCGCTCGCGGAGCTGCACGCGGTGGCCCGCCGCCACGGCGCGCTGCTGCTCGTCGACGACGCGCACGCGCTCGGCGTCACCGGCCCGGCCGGGGCCGGCGGGGTGGCCGCCGCCGGGCTCGCCGGCGCGCCCGACGTGGTGGTCACGGCGACGCTCTCCAAGGCGCTCGGCGGGGCCGGTGGCGTGGTCGCCGGGCCGGCCGAGTTCGTCCGTCACCTGGTGGAGACCGGCCGCACGTTCATCTTCGACACCGCGCCGCCGCCCGCCGTGGTGGCCGGGGTGCGCGCCGCGGTGCGGCTGGCCCGCGACGGGGACGCGCTGCGCGCCGACCTGGCCGACCGGGTCGCCGCTGCGGTGCGGCGGCTCGGCGCGGCCGGGCTGTCCGTGTCCGCCCCGGACGGCGCGGTGATCTCGGTGACCGCTCCCGGACCGGAGGCGGCGACCGCCTGGGCCGCCGCCTGCCGGGACCGGGGCGTCGCCGTCGGCTGCTTCCGTCCGCCGTCCACCCCGGACAGCCGCTCCCGGCTGCGGCTCACCGTCAGCGCCGGCGTGGACCGGGCCGACTTCGACCGGGCCCTGGACGTGATCGTGGAGTGTGCCCCATGAGCCTCGGCGACGCCTGGACCGGGCCGGTGCTGGTGACCGGCACCGACACCGAGGTCGGCAAGACGGTGGTGACAGCCGCCGTCGCCGCCGCCGCGCAGGCGGCCGGGCTGCGGGTCGCCGTGGTCAAGCCCGGCCAGACCGGTACGGCCACCGGCGAGCCCGGCGACGTCGACGCGGTGACCCGGCTGGCCGCCCCGCTGACCGGCCGGACGCTCGCCAGCTACCCCGATCCGCTGGCCCCGCTGGCAGCGGCCCGGGTGGCGGAGCTGCCGCCGCTGGAGCTGTACAACGCGGTCGACGCGATCCGCGAGGAGGCGGACAAGCACGACCTGGTGCTCGTCGAGGGCGCGGGCGGTCTGCTCGTACCGATGGGGTTGCGCCCGTCCGGCGAGCCGTGGACGGTGGCCGACCTGGCGGTGTCGCTCGGCGCGCCCGCGGTGGTGGTGGCGCGGGCCGGGCTCGGCACGCTCAACCACACCGCGCTGACGCTGGAGGCGCTGGAACGGCGGGCCGTGCCGGCCGGCGTGGTGATCGGCGCCTGGCCGGCCGAACCGGAGCTGGTGCACTGGCTCAACCTGTCCGAGCTGCTGCCGAACCTGCTCGGCGCGGTGCCGGCCGGCGCGGGCGGCATGGACCCGGGCGTGTTCCGCCGGTCCGCGCCGGGCTGGCTCACCCCCGCCCTGTACGGCGTGCTCGACGACTGGCGGGCCTGGGCCGAGGAGTAAGGCAGGGCCCCCTGTTAACGCCTCCGGTAGGTAAAGGGTCCCTTCCTAACACCCGCAGCGCTCAGGCGCGGCTGACCACGAACGCGTCGGGCATCCGGAAGGTCAGGTTGTCCGGGCACCACGGTGGACGGACCACAGTCACGCCGTCGAGCAGCGCGGTGGCCTCCGCGACCACCACCGCGGCCTCCATCCGGGCCAGCTGCGCGCCGACGCAGCGGTGCGGCCCGGCGCCGAACGCCAGGTGCCGCCGCGAGCCGGGCTGCCCGGGGCGGAACTCACCGGGCGCCTCGACCACCGCCGGGTCGCGCCCGGCGCGGGCCAGCCAGGCCACGATGCTGGTACCCGCCGCCACGGGCAGGCCGCCGAGCGTGGTGTCGACCGCCGCCACCCGCCGCCACGTGACGATCGGCGGCTCCAGCCGCAGCCCCTCCTCGACCACGTCGTCCACCGCCACCGTGCCGGCGCGCAGCCCGGCCCGTACCGCCGGTTCGCGGGACAGCCGGTGCAGCAGCAGGGTGAGGAACTGCGAGGTGGTCTCCTGGCCGGCGACCAGCAGGAAGAACAGCGCACCGACGACCACGTCGGGGGAGTGCCCGGCGTCGCGCAGCCGCGCGGCGAGCCCGCCCCCGGTCGCGGCGAACTCCCGCAGCACGGTGTGGAACCGGCCCACCTCGGCGGCGAGCGCGAGTTGCCGGCGCTCGTCGAGGGGCGCCCAGAACAGCTCCAGCGCGGCGCGGGCGAAGTCCTTCACCGCGCCCACCGGGGCGTCCGGCAGGTCGACCAGCCGGGCCAGCACCAGCAGCGGCAGGTCGGCGGCGAGGCCCGCGTACAGGTCGACCGGGCGGCCCTCATCCAGCGCCGCGGCCAGGGTGGCCACGCGCTCGCGGACCAGCCCGGTCAGCCATCGGCGCTGGGCGTCCACCCGGTGCGGGTGCAGCGCGTCGGCCACGATGCCGCGGATCTCCGGGTGGCTGGCGCTGCCGTTGTTCGCCAGCGTCGGCGGCAGCCGGAACCGGTGCCCGGCGAGCACCCGCAGCGCGGCGACCGGGATCGGCGTGACCGCGTCGAGCGCGTTGTCCGGCTGGAACGTCACCGGGTCGGTGAGCAGTTCGCGTACGAGCGCGTGCCGGGTCACCACGAGGTGCGGCACGCCGACGTGGTCGACGACTGTGGCCGCGTCCGGCCACGGCTCGTCGACGGACTCGCCCCAGCCCCGGAACAGCACCCGGTAACGCTAGCGGCGGGCCCCGGGCGGGTTCGGGTCCAGCTCCCAGACGGTGGTGTGCTTCACCCGTACGCTCTCCAGCGCCTCGGAGACCGGCACCTCGTACGCGGCCAGCTCGTGGAAACGCTCGCGCGGCAGGAACGCCCGTCCCGGGTCGCCCACCAGCACCCGGGCACCGGCGCGGGCGGCCCGGAGCAGGAAGCGCAGCATCCGGCGGGCCATCGCCTCGCTGTAGAAGACGTCCCCGGCCAGCACCACCTCGGCGTCCCCGGCGTCGTCATCGAGGATGTCGCCGAGTTCGGCGTCGACGCGTACCCCGTTGGCCTCGGCATTGAGCGCGACGGCCGCGACGGCCCGCTCGTCCACCTCGACCGCCCGGACGGCGGCGGCGCCGGCGCGGGCGGCGGCGACGGCGACCAGGCCGGAGCCGGAGGCCAGGTCGAGCACCCGGCGGCCGGCGACCACCTCGGGGTGGTCGGTGACGTAGCGGGCCAGGCCCTGCCCGCCGGCCCAGGCGAACGCCCAGAACGGCGGCGGCTGGGAACTGCGGAACTCGCCCTCGGTCAGCTCCCACAGGCCGATCGGCTCGTCGGCCTGGTGTAACAGCACCTCGGGTACGAAGGCGACCGGGGCGAGGCGGGCGTGCAGCCGGACGAACGCGGCGGACAGCTCGGACACCGGAGAATTGTGTCCCACCGCCCGGCCGGGCCCGATCCCGGGCGTGTCGCGGCGGCGTCGTGACCGGTTCACCACACTCGGTGAAACAGCCCTCTTCTCTTGGCGTTGGATGCGAACACGCCCGTCTACCGGCGTCCCCGGCGCGCTCCTAGCGTTGCCTGTGGACACGACCGAGGGGGAGGAGGCGTGGTGAGCGGCTGGCGGCACGCGCTGCGGATCGGACTGGTGCTGACCTTCGTGGCCGGGACCGGGTACGGCGGAGCCCTGCCGGCGCGGGCGGCGGCTGCCTTCTCCACCGAGTTGAGCGGCCTGCCGGACGAGTTCACCGCCGGGAACCGGGTGGAGACGCTGTCCGCCGTGGTGTCCCGCTCCGACGGGGGCGGCTGTGTCAAGGTGCGCTGGTCGATGCTGGTGCGGGTGCAGGGCCTGCGGCTGGACCAGCTCAAGGTGGACCGGGTGGAGGACAGCGGATCGTTCCCGCTGGAGATCCGCACCGAGGGAGACACCGCCCGGCTCACCGACCGGCAGCTCGACCCCGGGGTGCTCTGTCCCGGCCGTACCGTGACCGCCCGCTACCGGGTGGCCTTCGCCGAGGACGTCGGGCGCGGGCGGGTGAGCTTCGCCGCCGAGGCGTACGACCCGCAGTTGCGCCTGCTGGCCCGGCGGACCGCCTCCCGTCAGGTGGTGGGGGAGGGGGCCGAGCCGACGCCCTCGCCGAGCAGCGCGGAGCCCTCGGAGTCGCCGAGCGACGAGCCGTCGTCCGAGGCGCCCGACGAGGAACCCACCGGCGAGCCGACCGACGCCGCGGTGGAGCCACCGCCGCCGGGTGGCCTGGCCGGGCGGCCGGTGGCGGACAGCGGCGGCTTCGGCCTGGTGCAGGCCGCGTTCCTGCTCGGCGGATTGCTGCTGTTCCTCGGCGCCGGGCTGCTGCTGCGGATGCGCCGCCTCCTGCGCCCGTCGGCGCCGGCCGAACCGGAGACGCTCGCACCCCCCTTCGAACGCCCCCGCCCCCGCTGGCACTGACCCCCTCGGGCGGTCTTCCCGGTGATCAAGGAGTTGGTGTCCTCCGCCGGCCCGGACGGAGACACGAACTCCTTGATCACCGGCGCGGGGTGGGTGGGACAGTCAGTCGAGCTGGCTGGGTTCCAGGCCCAGTTCCCTGGCGGCGACCAGGCGGATCCATTCGGCGATCTGCCGGCGGGTGATCACCCGCTCGTGCACCGCGAGCTGGACCGCCAGCCCGTCCATCACCGCGCTGATCCGCCAGGCCGCGCCCGCCGGGTCGGGGCAGTCGAACGTGCCCTCGGCGACCCCGGCGGTGATCACCGCGGCCAGGTCCTGCCGCCACCGCAGGTCGAGGCGGCGGGAGAGCTTCTCCAACTCCGGGGTACGCAGCGACTCCGCCCACCCGTCGATCCACATCGACCACGAGGTGGCCCGGCCGGTGGGTGTGTAGAGGCGCAGCATCCGGCGCAGCTTGGCAAGCGGCGGGGCGGAGGAGCGCAGCACCGCGTCGAGGCGGGCCAGATCCTGCTCGACCGCGTACGCGAAGGCCTGCGCGAGCAGCCGGTCCTTCGTCGCGAAGTGGTAGAACACGAGCGCCTGGCTGACCCCGGCGGCCTCGGCCACGTCCGCGGTGCGGGTGTTGGCGAGCCCTCGTTCCGCGATCACCTCGCAGGCCGTACGCAGCAGCGCGTCCAGGCGGATCTCGGCGGCTCGTCTCGTCACCGGGTCACGGTAACCCATCCGAATGACCACGAGGAGTTACCGAAGCGGCCGGTCGTCGATGGGACAGTCGGATGCCGGACACTCGACGCGCCGCCCGGATTCGGGCAGGTCGCGGCCTTCGCGACTACCCTTTCGAGCCAGCCACCCAGGCTCCTAGGAAGCCTGCGGGGCGAGGCCCCGGCCACCCCGGACGCGCCGGAAAGGGGACCCGATTTGGCAACCGTTCCCGGGCTCGGCTAAAGTTCTCATCCGTCACCGGATAACACCGGGGCGTGCGGACGTAGCGCAGCTGGTAGCGCATCACCTTGCCAAGGTGAGGGTCGCGGGTTCGAATCCCGTCGTCCGCTCGGAGATGCCGCCACGCAGTTCGGGGGCAACCTCGGTGGAGTGGCCGAGAGGCGAGGCAACGGCCTGCAAAGCCGTGTACACGGGTTCAAATCCCGTCTCCACCTCGGCATTAGACGAGGGCGATTGGCGCAGTGGGAGCGCGCTTCCTTGACACGGAAGAGGTCACTGGTTCAAACCCAGTATCGCCCACCAGCGGAAAGGCCGTGTCGATCACTCGACACGGCCTTTCTCGTCGTCAGCGATCAGTCCAATGCCGCGCCGCCGGCCGTCGCCGCGCCCGCGCGGTGGTGACAAACCGGCGCCGCACGCCACGGGATCGACCTCCGGGCGGGTTACCGGGTTGAATGTGCCGGTGGGCGCGCATCTGACCCGGGCCGCCGCCGGCCGGCACTCGTCCGCCCGGCGCCGGCGGGGGCGCCGATGACCGCCTCCGCCCGCCCGGTGCCCGCGCTGCTGGGCCTGCCCGTCCTCGCGGGAGCCACGGCGGGGGCGTGTGCCGTCGCGCTCGTCGCCCTGGGAGCGGCCGGTCACGGCGGGTTCACGACCGAGCCGGCCGGCGCCGTCGCCCCGGCCGCCGCAGCCGTGACAGCGGCCACCGCCGCGTCCCGGCTCGCCCGGTCGGGCCACCGCGCCGCAGGCCGGCTGGCGACCGGGCTCGCCGCCTCGCTGCTGGCGTACCTCGCGCTCACCGTCCTGGCGGTGGCCACCGTCGCGGCCGGGCACCAGTGGGCCGGGCCGGCCGTCGCGGTGTGGAACTCGGCGTGGATCCCACCGCTCGCGCTGCTGCAACTGACCGCCTCGGCCGCCGTCCGTACCGGCGCGGCCACCCCCGGGACCCACCGGTACGTGGGTCTCGTCCTCGGTGCTGCCGCGCTCGTCAACGCGCTGCTGACGACCGCGACCGAGCCGTTCGCCGGGCTCCCGACGATCGCGGGGGAGTCCTGGCGTACCGCGCTCGCGCCGGTTGGTGCCGTGGTCACCGTGCTGGGCGTGGCGGCGCTGCTCGTCCTGCCGGTGACGCTCTGGCGGGCCGCCCTCGGCTCGCACCACACCGTGCGGGCCCGCCTCGGCGTGGCCGCCGCGGCCACCACCGCGGCGCCGCTGACCGTCGTCTTCTGCCTGCTCCTCGCCGTCGCCCGCGCCCCCGGTGACGTCGAGCCGTCGCTCGGCTCGGTCGCCTTCCTGGTAGCCCTGTCCGGTGCCGCCGTGTTCGCCGTGGCATGCGCGGTCACCGCCGCCCGGGGCACGATCGACGCCCGCCGGGTCGGCTTCGTGGTGCGCGCCGCCGGCCTGGCCGCCGCCGCCCTGCTCGTCGTCGGCGCCGGCACGCTCGTGGCGGCTCCGGGCTCGTCCCTCGGTCCGACCTCGGTCGCCCTCGTCGTGTCGGCGCTGACAGTCGTCGTCGGCGGCGGCACGTGGGCCGGTACCGGCCGCCTGGCGCGGCTGCTCACCGCCGCACCGACCCTGCCGGCCGCACCGCCTGCTGCACCGACACCGCCCGCTGCACCGACACCGCCTGCTGCACCGACCCTGTCGGCCGCACCGGCGGTGACGCCGCGAGGCGGCGCAGAGGGTACGGCGGACGGCGGCGGCACAGCGGGTACGGCGGACGTCGCCGAGCCGGCGCACCCGGCCGGTGGGGTGGAGGCCGCGGCGTCGCCGGAGGTGTCCGGCACGGGGGTCGAGGCCGGAGCCGGTCCGGCGCCGGTCGGCGGGCTGACGGCGCGGGAACGCGAGGTACTCGCCGCGCTCGCCGAGGGCGCCAGCAACGCGGGCATCGCGGCGCAGCTCGTGGTCTCCGAGCGCACTGTGGACGCCCACCTGCGCGCGATCTTCGTCAAGCTCGACCTGACCCCCGGCGGTGGCACGAACCGGCGGGTACGGGCGGCGCGGATCTGGCTGGAGCACGCGCGGCAGCGGCGCTGAGCAGGGCTTCTCCGAAGATAGGTGCTGAGGCCGATGCCCCGTTTCGGCGATTCTCGGCACGGTGGAGCATCATCCGATCGACGGAGGCTCTCACCGTGCCCGTACCGAAGTCGCGCCGTGCCGCGCTCGTCGCCCTCTTCGTCCTGCTCCTGGTGGCCCTGGCCGGGCGGACGCTGTTCATGCTGTGGGAGCCGCCGTTCGACGGCGCGATCCACTACGACGACGTCCGGGACCTGGGGGCCGCCTACTGGCCCATGAACCTCTACCTCGGCGGGCCCGCGTACGCCGTCTCCTGGATCGCCGCCGCGGTGTTCATCGTCCGGCTGGCCCGGGGCCGTGCCGGGGTGTTGAACCTGGTGGGGGCGTTCCTGGCCGGTCTCGGCGGCGTGGTGTTCGCGTTGGTGATCACCGCGGAGGTGCTGCCGTTCGCCTACGCCGGCGACCCGGCGGTCCTGCCGGAGTCGCAGGGGCGGGCGCTGTTCGAGGTGTTCAACGACCAACTCGACGGCCTGCTCCCGGCCATCCTCGGCAGCCAGGTGGCGATCGTGCTCGGCATGGTCCTGGCGCTCGCCGGCACCCTGGTCGGCCGGACCATGCCGCGTCCGCTGGTCATCGCCGGGCTCGTCTACGTCGTGGCGTTCGTGCTGGTGCCGCAGGACGCCGCGCGTGCGGTGGTCGTCGTGAGCTATCTGGTGCAGGTGGCGCTGGTGGCCGCGATCGGCTGGTACGGGCTGCGCGCCGACGACAGCGAGCGCCCGTGACGGATCGGACCGGCCGGATCGGGTGATCCGGCCGGTCCGGTTCTCCGGGACCGATCAGCTCCGTCGGCCCCGCAGGGGTCACATCGGCGGGGCGACGTCCCGGCGCTCCTCGACCCGGCGGTACTCCACCGGCTGCTCGGCGGTGGTGGTGACCACCTGGCGACGGCGACCCCACACCAGCGTGGTCATGATCAGGCCGAGTACGCCGGCCGCCATCAGGATCCAGCCGACGACGTCGAGGTTGACCCCGCCGACGCTGGCGTTGAGCGCGAACGTGAGGATCGCGCCGACCGCGATCAGGAAAATGCTCGTACCGATACCCACGACAGCCTCCTTCGGGGGATGGTTGTGCTGTCACCGGCCTCTGTACCCCGGCGGCGAGCAGCGCAACCACACAGCCATCCGGCGCGGCGGGGGTCTGCCGCACGGCGATCTTGGCATCGGGTAGAGTTCACCCCGTCGCCGGCGCGAACCGGCGGCACGCGGACGTAGCGCAGCTGGTAGCGCATCACCTTGCCAAGGTGAGGGTCGCGGGTTCGAATCCCGTCGTCCGCTCGCGATTGCCCGGGCGATTGGCGCAGTGGGAGCGCGCTTCCTTGACACGGAAGAGGTCACTGGTTCAAACCCAGTATCGCCCACCGAGAGTCACCCTCCCCGCTCACCGGCGCCGCCGGTCGATCTGCGGACGTACCCCACCGGACGGTTCGTACCGGCCACATCGGTCACTCAGCTCCACCGTGCGGCTTATTCAGCCGCCGCCACCACGCGTGTCACTGTGATGCCCCGATGCGCAGGGAGGCGGTCACACATGCACATGATCGAGCGGGGACGATGGCGGCGGACGGCCGCCCGATTAGGGGTGGCGACTGTCGTCGCGGCGGCCGGGGTGACGGTCTCGGCCGCGCCCGCGCAGGCCACCGCGACGCGGACGGTGGCGTTCTTCAGCATGGACGAGCCGACGTCGTCGCCGGTGCTGACCGACTACAGCGGCAACGGCCGCCACGGCACGATCGGCGGTGAGGTGGTCACCGGCGCGCTCTACGCCGGAGCGACCGGCCACCGCTTCGCCACCCACCTGCCGAGCGAACAGCAGTCCGTCCCGGGCCACGTCGACCTGGTGCCGCACACCACCGACTTCAACCCGGACGCCGGGGACTTCTCGGTGACCATCCGGTACCGGACCACGTACTCCTTCGGCAACATCCTCCAGAAGGGACAGGGCAACACGGCCGGCGGCTACTGGAAGTTCGAGGCGCCGAACGGCAAGCCGAAGTGCCTGTTCCGGGGCGCGGACGGCGCTTCCCGTACCGGCTACACGGACGTGCCGATCTCCGACGGCCAGTGGCACACGATCACCTGCAACCGCACGTCGGCGTACGTGGAGATGTACGTCGACGGCGTGCGGACCAGCCGCCTCAACGGGCCGACCGGCACCATCGCGAACACATGGCCGCTGTCCGTCGGCGGCAAGAGCCAGTGCGACGGTACGAAGGTCACCTGCGACTACTTCGCCGGCGACATCGACTACGTGAAGATCCTGAAGGGCTCGGGCGGCCCGGCCAACCAGACGCCGGTGGCCGCGTTGACGCCAACCTGCTCCGGCCTGGTGTGCACGTTCTCGGGCGCGGGCTCCACCGACGCCGACGGCGCGATCCAGGACCACAGCTGGAACTTCGGCGACGGGGACACCACCGGCACGGCCTCCGTGCCGACCACGTCGCACACGTACGCGGCGGCCGGCACCTACCCGGTCACGCTCACCGTCACCGACGACCGGGGTGCCACCGGCACCGCGACAGTCGAGGTGACAGTCGCGCCCGTAGCGGAGCGGATCTCGTTCGTCGGCCAGGCCACCGCTAACGCCAACTGGACCAGCCACACGGTCACCGTCCCGGCGGGCGTGCAGGCCGGTGACACGCTGCTGCTCGTGCTCAGCCAGAACACGCACACCGCCACCGGTGAGCCGACCGGCGTGACCGGCTGGAGCAGGCTCGACCGCCTCGACGGTGGCTTCGCCACCACCACGGCCTGGTGGAAGACGGCGAGCGCGGGCGACGCCGGCACGGCGGTCCGGGTGACACTGGACAGCCAGGCGAAGGGCAACCTGGTGCTGGCCGCGTACCGGGGGGTTGCACCGGGAGCACCGGTCTTCAGCAGGGCCACCGACCCGGCGAGCACCACCACCCGGATCACCCCGTACGCGCCGGTGACCGCGGCGCAGAGCTGGGCCGTGTCGTACTGGCTGCACGGCGACAGCACCTCCACCGCGCTCACCCCGCCGTCCGGCGTGGCGGTGCGCAGCAACTCCTCGCAGACCGGTGGCGGACGGGTGACCGGCCTGCTCGCCGACTCGGCGAGCAGCGTGCCGACCGGCAGCTACGGCGGGCTGACCGCGACCGGCGGTGCCGCCAGCACGACCACCACCACGTGGACGTTCGTCCTGCCCCCGGCCTGACCCATCGGGTACGCGGAAAGGCCGGCACCCCTCGTTTCGGGGTGCCGGCCTCTCGTTGTTTGTTCGTCTTACTTGTTCCAGTGCTCGGCGACGAGGTCGGCGGCCTGCTGTTCCCACTGGGCGTAGTGGTCGGGGTAGGCCGACACCTGGACGGTCTGGGCG
>NZ_JBEZDP010000043.1:0-23242 GCF_040648395.1 Micromonospora sp. NPDC049151 | reverse complement strand
CAGCCAGCGCGTACCAGACGGTCTCGAACAGCGGCCACGCCTCGGGGCCGAGCGGCGCGGGGCCCCGACGCCGGCCTCCACCCGGCCCGCAGGCCCCGGTGATCAAGGAGTTTGTGTCACGCCCGAGCCCGTTCGGGGACACGAACTCCTTGATCACTGGGGAAGAGACGGCGGCGAGCGCGACCCCGGCCAGCAGCGGCGGCACCGCCTCGCGATACGGCGCGACCGGGTCCGGCCACCTCGGGTCGGGCGCGGGCGGGATCAGGCGGATCAGCACGATCCCGGCCAGCGCCGGGATCCACCGGTGCCACGTCGGTACGGTGCCGTCGTGGTCGGCGCTGTACCTGATGCCGGTGCCGCCGGTCAGCATCAGGAGGAGCGCCGCGACGGCGACGAGCCCGAGGCCCGCCAGGAGGGTCACCCGTCCGGCGCGGGGATGACGGCCGGCGGTCGAGACGTCCGTCGTCATCGCCGGCACGCTACCAACGCGCGGCGAACGGACCGGGCGGCTCAGCTCTTGAGCGGGTCGTGTCCCCAGTTCATCAGCGACCAGCGCCAGCGGGTGTCCCGGACGTCTCCGGACGGCCGCTGGGCCAGGTGGCGGTGGACGTACCCGATGACCTTGCGCATGTGCTTGTAGTCGGCGGCGGTGAGGTCGGCGCGCTTGCGGCGCAGCAGGTCGACGATGCGCCGGCCGGAGTCGTGGCCGACCGACTCACCGCCCTGGGTGCCCTTCTTGTGCCAGCCGACGTGCTTGGACTCCTCGGTCTCCAGCCAGCGGGTCAGCTCGCCCGGCTTCATGTTCACCGCGTCGGTGAACTCCCGGTACGTCTGCTGCGGGTCCTCAGCGCGACTCATGGCGAAGCACCTCCGGCCGATGGGCGACGTCGCGGCCCGAGTCGTCGTTGGTGATCCGGTACTGCGGCTGCGCGGGCGAGGCGTTCACGGTGTGCCCGCGTACGTGGGTGCGCTCGGTCAGCTTCTCCTTGACGACGCCGTACGCCCGGCCGCTGTGGCTGGCCCAGGAGACGTGGTCGCCGGCGCGGAACTCCTTCTCGGCCATGCGGCCCGGTTACCCGTGCCGGACACCGAGTAACGGTGTGGTCAGGGCCGGATCTCCGCGATCGGCAGCTTGATCGCGAAGGGCTCGGACAGCTCGATCACCTCGCTGCTGTCGTCCACCAGCTCGTACTGCCGCTCGCCGCCGGGGCCGATCCGGTCACCGAGGCGGTACGCGTAGAGGTGCACCGGATCCTGCTCGATCCGCCAGTAGAACGGGATCCCCGCGGCGGCGTACTCGCCCGGCTTGGCGAACCGGTCGACGCGCCGGGTGCCGGGGGAGACGATCTCGACGGCCAGGACGACGTCCGCCGGTCGCAGGAGGGACCTGTCGCTCGGCAGCCCGGCGTGGTGGAGCAGCACGTCCGGACGGCGACTGGAGTCGACGTCCAGACCGATGCTCACCGCCTGGGCCGCGCGCAGATGGGCTGGAACGCGGGATCGCAGCCATATCGCCAGCAGGCTGGCGATGCCTTGGTGGCCGAGAGTGGGGAAGGGCGTCAGGTGGATGATGCCATCGACGAGTTCGACGCTCGGTGCTTCGGGCGGCAGCGTCAGTAGGTCGTCCAGCCTGTAGTCGGTCAGCAGTTGCCGAATGGGGTCAGGGCGCCAGGGAAAGGCTGAGGTGGGGGCCGGGCCGACGCTCATGGGGACAGCGTGCCGCGTGCCACGGGAGGGTCGATCGCACAGCGGGTCCGTTGGCGTCAGCCGGCCGGCTTCTCCGCGACGAAGATCGCGGTGCCGGGGAACAGCCGGCCGCGCAGCGGGCTCCACTGCCCCCAGACCCCCTCGTGCCCGGCCGGCCACTCCGGTTCCACCAGGTCCAGCAGGCGGAAGCCCGCCCCGACCAGTTCCCGGATCCGGTCGCCCAGGGTGCGGTGCTGCTCGACGTACGTGGCCACGCCGTTCTCGTCCTGCTCGACGTACGGGGAACGGTCGAAGTACGAGTGCACGGCGGTCAGCCCGCCCTCGCCCGGGTCGTCCAGGAAGATCCAGCGCATCGGGTGGGTGACCGAGAAGACCCACCGGCCGCCCGGCCGCAGCACCCTCGCCACCTCGCGCATCGCCGCCGCCGAGTCGTCCACGAACGGGATCGCGCCGAACGCGGTGCAGACGGTGTCGAACGCGGCGTCGGCGAACGGCAGCGCGAGCGCGTCGGCCTGCACCAGCGGCACGCGTACCCCGGTGCGCCCGGCGGCCTCGGCGGCGTGCCGCAACATGCCGGCGGACAGGTCGAGTGCGACCGGCCGGGCGCCCTGGGCGGCGAGCCAGCGGGCGGCGGCGGCCGCCCCGGCGCCGAGTTCGAGGACCCGCCGGCCGGTGACGTCGCCGAGCAGCCGGGCGTCGGACTCGCGCAGCCCCTCCGGGCACCAGACGAAGTCGACCTCGCCGAGGAACGCGCCGTGCTCGTCCTGGTACGCGTCGGCGTCGGTGTCCCACCAGCCGCGGTTGGCGCGGCGGATCTCCCCGGCGTCGACCCGTCGGCGGGTCACCCTGTCGTCGTCCACGGGTTCACGCTAGGTCCGGCGGCGCGGACCCGGTGCGGTGGGGTGGCGGCTGGGGCGGATGTGACGGACGAGACAGCGATGGCACCTTACCGAGCAAAATCTCCGCTTTCGCAGGGGATGAGTTCGCACGGACCCGGGAGGGCTTGCACGCTGTGGTAATGCAGCGGGTAGGCTAGACGATGCGCTCGCGGATCGTGTGCCTCGGCAGGGAGCAGGTGCGCGGTCACCGGAGCCACTAATGATCTTCTCGCGTCGATCGTTCGGTGTGCCCGGCGACGGATCCGTTGGCGCGGAAGAGTCACCGCGACACCCATGCCCGCTGTGACAACCCATCCGACCGGAGCAACCGCCCACATGACGAGCAGCATCGAGGCCACCTCGAGCGCCAACAAGGTCACCCACGACGACCTCGGCTCTGAGGAAGCTTTCCTCGCCGCGATCGACGAGACCATCAAGTACTTCAACGACGGCGACATTGTCGAAGGCACCGTCGTCAAGGTCGATCGGGACGAGGTCCTGCTCGACATCGGCTACAAGACCGAGGGTGTCATCCCCTCTCGGGAGTTGTCGATCAAGCACGACGTGGACCCGGCCGAGGTCGTTTCGGTGGGTGACCACATCGAGGCCCTCGTCCTCCAGAAGGAGGACAAGGAGGGTCGGCTGATCCTCTCCAAGAAGCGGGCGCAGTACGAGCGGGCCTGGGGCACGATCGAGAAGATCAAGGACGAGGACGGCGTCGTCCGCGGTTCGGTCATCGAGGTCGTCAAGGGTGGTCTCATCCTCGACATCGGCCTGCGTGGCTTCCTGCCCGCGTCGCTCGTCGAGATGCGGCGTGTGCGTGACCTGCAGCCGTACGTCGGCCGCGAGCTCGAAGCCAAGATCATCGAGCTGGACAAGAACCGCAACAACGTGGTGCTGTCCCGCCGTGCCTGGCTGGAGCAGACGCAGTCCGAGGTGCGCACCGAGTTCCTCAACAAGCTCCAGAAGGGGCAGGTCCGCAAGGGCGTCGTCTCCTCGATCGTCAACTTCGGCGCGTTCGTCGACCTGGGCGGCGTGGACGGCCTCGTGCACGTCTCCGAGCTGTCCTGGAAGCACATCGACCACCCGTCCGAGGTCGTCGAGGTGGGCCAGGAGGTCGAGGTCGAGGTCCTGGACGTCGACCTGGACCGCGAGCGGGTCTCGCTGTCGCTGAAGGCGACGCAGGAGGACCCGTGGCGTCAGTTCGCCCGCACCCACGCGATCCAGCAGATCGTGCCGGGTAAGGTCACCAAGCTGGTGCCGTTCGGCGCGTTCGTCCGGGTGGACGACGGCATCGAGGGCCTGGTCCACATCTCCGAGCTGGCCGAGCGCCACGTGGAGATCCCGGAGCAGGTCGTGCAGGTCGGCTCCGAGGTCATGGTCAAGGTCATCGACATCGACCTGGAGCGCCGCCGGATCTCGCTGTCGCTCAAGCAGGCCAACGAGGGCTTCGTCGAGGGCGAGGAGCACTTCGACCCGACCCTCTACGGCATGGCTGCCACGTACGACAACGAGGGCAACTACATCTACCCGGAGGGCTTCGACCCGGAGACGGGCGAGTGGCTCGAGGGCTACGACAAGCAGCGGGAGACCTGGGAGAACCAGTACGCCGAGGCCCGTCAGCGCTGGGAGGCCCACACCAAGCAGGTGCAGACCTCCCGCGCCGCCGACGCCGAGGCTGCCGCCAACCCGGCTCCGGCCACCACCGGCACCACCTCGACCTCGACCTCGGCCCCGAGCCGTCAGGCCGAGGAGCCGGCCGGCACGCTCGCGACCGACGAGGCGCTCGCCGCGCTGCGGGAGAAGCTCGCCGGCGGCAAGTGACCGGACGCTGACGCGGGTCCGTCCCACCGGACGGACCGCCGACTGCCTCTGACGACGGGCCCCGTCCCCGCGTTCCGCACCAGCGGAGCGCGGGGGCGGGGCCCGCGTCGTGTGGCCGGGCGGTTTGGCATGCGGACGAAGGATCCGGTTGACTGTCCGGGTGCTGAAAGTGGGGCTGACCGGCGGAATCGGATCGGGCAAGAGCGCGGTGGCGAGCCGGCTCGCCGCGCTGGGCGCGGTGATCGTCGACTCGGACCGCATCGCCCGCGAGATCGTCGCGCCCGGCACCGACGGGCTGGCCGAGGTGGTCGCCGCCTTCTCCGACCGGGTCCTGGACGCCGACGGGGCGCTGGACCGGGCCGCCCTCGGCGCGCTGGTCTTCGGCGACGAGGCCGCCCGCCGCACGCTCGAAGGGATCACCCATCCCCGGGTACGCGCGCGCAGCGCCGAACTGGTCGCCGCCGCCCCCGCCGACGCGATTGTCGTCAACGACGTACCGCTGCTGGCCGAGGTGGGACTCGCGCCGACGTACCACCTGGTGGTCGTGGTGCGGACGGCCGTGCCGATCCGGATGGCCCGGCTGACCCGCGACCGGGGCATGGCCCCGGCGGAGGCCCAGCGGCGCATCGCCGCGCAGGCCGACGACGCCACCCGCCGCGCGGTCGCCGACGTGCTGCTCACGAACGACGGCACACTCGCCGAGCTGCACGCCGCGGTGGACGTCCTCTGGCGGGACCGCCTGCTGCCCTACGAGCGCAACGTCCGCGAGCGCCGCGCCGTCCCGCCCGACCCGGCGGCGCCGGCCGAGCCGGACCCGACCTGGCCCGAGCAGTACGCCCGGCTGGCCGCCCGGATCCGCCACGCGGCCGGCGGCGACATCCGCGTCGACCACGTCGGCTCCACGGCCGTGCCGGGCCTCGCCGCCCCGGACGTGATCGACATCCAGGTGACGGTCTCCTCGCTGGCCGAGGCGGACGGGCCGCTGACGCGGCGGCTGGCCGAGGCGGGGTTCCCGCGGCTGCCGGGCGAGTGGTGGGACACCCCGCGTCAGCCGGAGGAGGTGCGCTGGCCCAAGCGGCTGCACGGGAGCGCGGACCCGGGGCGTCCGGTGCGCCTGCACCTGCGGCAGGCCGGTTCGCCCGGCTGGCGGTACGCGCTGCTCACGCGCGACCACCTGCGCGCCGACCCGGCTCGGCGGGCCGACTACCTCCAGGTGAAGCGGGAACTGGCGGCGGCCGCGCCGGAGCACGCCGCGTGGGGCACGGTGACCGATCCCTGGTTCGACGAGGAGCACCTGCGCGCCGAGGAGTGGGCGGCGCAGACCGGCTGGCGGCCCTGACCGGGCGCTCCGGCTCAGCGGGCGGTGGAGGCCCCGCCGGTTCAGCGGGGCGGCGCGGACGGCCCGCCGCTGCCCGGCGTGAGGTCGAGCCGGATCCACACGCCCGGCCGGGTGCGCAGTTCCATCCGGCGCGGCAGGCCGCCGCGGTCCAGCCACAGGCGGCGGTTGCCGGGCAGCTCGAACACGTCGACCGTCCGGTCGCCCAGCCGGTCCTCCCGGACCCGGGCGGTGGCGCCGGGCGCGTGCCGGGCCGCCCGCAGGGCCGCGTCGAGCAGCCGGTCCAGGTCATCGCCGGGCGGTCGCGTGGGGGCGGCGAGCAGCGCGGGCGGCATCGGCGTCGGGAGGGACGCGGGCCCGGCGGGGGGGTGCCGCACCTCGGCCACCCGGTCCGGCCGGACCCACCGCAGGGTACGCCGGCCGCTGCCCTCCTCGACCACGACGAGGTACGCCGACGGGCTCGTCCAGTTCACCGTGCCGTTGGCCCGCAGGTCGGCGGACGGGCCGAGCGGGGCGGCCACGTCCACCGACGCGCCGCGCAGTGCCCGTAGCCGGGCGGGCAGCGTGGCCAGCCGGGCGGCCTCGTCGTCGGTGAGCGCCCGGGGCTGCCCCGGCCGGCCGCCGAGGGCGTCCACCGCGCGCAGGGCGGGCCGGTCGGCACGGATCAGGTCGACGGTGACGGGCGTGCCGTCGGCCAGCCGGCCGGTGAGCCGGTGCAGCCGGGCGTCCGCGTCCACCCACAGCGCCGGCCGGCCGCCGAGCGGGGCCAGGGGCGCCTGGAGCACGTCCACCGGGACGCCGTCGACCTGGTCGCGGCGCAGCCACCGCCCGTCGGCGGCGGGCCTGTCGACCCGGTCGGCCCCGAGCCCG
This sequence comes from Micromonospora sp. NPDC049151, assembly GCF_040648395.1. Taxonomy (NCBI): domain Bacteria; kingdom Bacillati; phylum Actinomycetota; class Actinomycetes; order Micromonosporales; family Micromonosporaceae; genus Micromonospora; species Micromonospora sp. NPDC049151. Next base: position 16,627 of record NZ_JBEZDP010000043.1, on the reverse strand, counting down.
ATCAGCAGGTCGCGTACCGCGCCGAGGCCGTGGCCGCCGACCGGATCGCGCAGCCGCCACCGGTCCGCCGGTGGCACCAGCGGCGGCCGGGCCGAGGTGGGGAGCGCGGCGGGGTCGGGACGTACCAGCAGCGCGGACGCGACGGCCTGCACCAGGCCCCGGTCGGCACCTGCGCCCGGGCCGCCGACGTTTAGGTAGACCAGGGGGCGGGCCCAGTCGACCCAGCCGACCAGTTCGGTACGGGCGGCGTCCGCGCCGACGGTGACCCGGACGCCGGCGCGCACGTCGCGCAGGTTGGTGACCCGCAGCGCTGCCACCCGGTCGGCCTGGGCGGCGGTGAGCGGGCGTTCGGCTGCCGCCTTGTCGGTGCGGCCGGGTACCCACGCCGGCAGGGCGGCGACGAGCGTCGCGGCGGATATCGCAGCCGCCGCCACGAGCGCGGCGAGCGCGAGCCGGCGCCGGCCCGGCCCGTCCGGCGGATCGTCGGCGCCGTCCAGTTCCGGTTCGCCGGCCGGCCGGGTGACGAGCGTGGGGTGGTGGCCGGCGAGCAGGCCGGCGCGGCGGCGACGGCCGGCCACTGTGGCGGGCCGGGTCGGTGTGCTGGTGCGGCCACGCCGGTGGCCACGGCCCGGTTCACGGGGTACGGCCTGGTCGCCGCCGCCACGCGCGGAGGACCGGTGGGGACGGCTCACCCCGCGCGGGCGGCCCGGCTCGTCGGCGGGCGGGGGCGTGCCGGTGTCGGGCTCGCGTCGCGGCCGGCGCTCGGGAGAGGTCCCCACGAGTGGAGAACGCGAGAGCGGGGTTTCGGTGACGAGCAGGGGCGCTCGCGGCGGCCGGTCAGCGCTGCGCGCGACCACCGTCGGCGCGCACGCCGGTCGTCCCGGGTGCTGCGGCCCTGGCGCCGGGGGCGACCGGCCCGCGAGGGGCGATCACCGGCCCGGTCGGCCGCCGCGAGCGGCCTACGGTACGAGGATAGGCCGGTGAGATGAGCCACACAATGCGAATATCGAAGCGGATCAGGGACGGTCAGTGGTCGTGGCCGAAGTGTCGGACCCCGGGCGTACGGTTGGTGTCATGGCGCTCGACATTCCCCGGCTCGACGGCCGCTTCCAGGTCGTCAGTGAGTTCCAGCCGGCCGGTGACCAGCCGGCTGCCATCGACGAGCTTGAGCGCCGCGTGCGGCGCGGCGACCGCAACACGGTGCTGCTCGGCGCGACCGGCACGGGCAAGAGCGCCACCACGGCGTGGCTGGTCGAGCGGCTCCAGCGGCCGACCCTGGTGCTCGCCCCCAACAAGACGCTCGCCGCCCAGCTCGCGAAGGAGTTCGGCGAGCTGCTGCCGGGCAACGCTGTCGAATACTTCGTCTCCTACTACGACTACTACCAGCCCGAGGCGTACATCCCGCAGACCGACACCTACATCGAGAAGGACTCCTCGATCAACGAGGAGGTCGAGCGGCTGCGGCACTCGGCCACCATGTCGCTGCTCACCCGGCGTGACGTCATCGTGGTGGCCACCGTCTCGGCGATCTACGGCCTGGGCACGCCGGAGGAATACCTCGACCGGGCCGTGCGGGTCAAGGTCGGCCAGGAGCTGGATCGCGACCAGTTGCTGCGCCGGCTCGTCGACATTCAGTACACGCGCAACGACATGGCCTTCCAGCGCGGCACGTTCCGGGTGCGCGGCGACACGCTGGAGATCATCCCGGCGTACGAGGAGCTGGCGGTCCGGATCGAGCTGTTCGGTGACGAGATCGAGAAGCTCTACTACCTCAACCCGCTGACCGGTGACGTGGTCCGCGAGGTCGACAGCCTGATGATCTTCCCGGCCACGCACTACGCCGCGGGCCCGGAGCGGATGGAACGGGCGATCCGCGACATCGAGGCCGAGCTGGGCGAGCGGCTGGCCGAGCTGGACCGGCAGGGCAAGCTGCTGGAGGCCCAGCGGCTGCGCATGCGCACCACCTACGACATCGAGATGATGCGCCAGGTGGGGTTCTGCTCCGGCATCGAGAACTACTCGATGCACATCGACGGCCGGCTGCCCGGCAGCCCGCCGCACTGCCTGCTCGACTACTTCCCCGACGACTTCCTCACCGTGGTCGACGAGTCGCACGTGACCATCCCGCAGATCGGCGGCATGTACGAGGGCGACGCCTCCCGCAAGCGGATGCTCATCGACCACGGCTTCCGGCTGCCCAGCGCCGCCGACAACCGGCCGCTGCGCTTCGACGAGTTCCTGGAGCGGGTCGGCCAGATGGTCTACCTCTCGGCGACCCCCGGCCCGTGGGAGCTGGAGCAGGCGCAGGGCGAGTTCGTCGAGCAGGTGATCCGGCCGACCGGCCTGATCGACCCCGAGGTGGTGGTCAAGCCGACGAAGGGGCAGATCGACGACCTCATGCACGAGATCAAGCTGCGTACCGAGCGGGACGAGCGGGTGCTGGTCACGACGCTCACCAAGAAGATGGCCGAGGACCTCTCCGACTACCTGCTGGAGAACGGCATCCGGGTGCGCTACCTGCACTCCGAGGTCGACACGCTGCGCCGCGTCGAGCTGCTGCGCGAGCTGCGCAAGGGCGACTACGACGTGCTGGTGGGCATCAACCTGCTCCGGGAGGGTCTCGACCTGCCCGAGGTGTCGCTGGTGGCGATCCTCGACGCCGACAAGGAGGGTTTCCTGCGCAGCGGCCGGTCGCTGATCCAGACCATCGGCCGCGCGGCCCGTAACGTCTCCGGTCAGGTCCACATGTACGCCGACAAGATCACGCCGTCGATGGCGAGCGCGATCGACGAGACCAACCGGCGCCGGGCCAAGCAGATCGCGCACAACGAGGCGAACGGCATCAGCCCGGAGCCGCTGCGCAAGAAGATCCACGACATCCTCGACGACATCTACCGTGAGGCGGAGGACACCGAGAACAGCAACGTCGGCGGCGCGGCGCGGCAGTTGTCCCGGGGCAAGGCGCCGGTCAAGGAGACGCGCAGCCGCCGGGGCGCGGCGGCGACCCCGTCGCGGGAGGGGATGGCCCGGGCCGACCTGGCCAACCTCATCCAGGAGCTGAACGACCAGATGCTCGCCGCCGCGCGGGAGCTGCAGTTCGAGCTGGCCGCGCGGATCCGCGACGAGGTCGCCGACCTCAAGAAGGAGCTGCGCGGGATGGACGCCGCAGGGGTCCGGTGACCGGCGCGGCGGCGCGATGCTGACCGAGGCCGTCGTCGGGCACCCCGACCCTCGGCTGCGCCGGTGGGTGGGCAGCTACCTCGGCTACCGCGAGGACGCGCCCGTCCCGCTGGTACGCCGGGAGGTGGCGGGCGCCTTCGTGGTGCTGATCCTCGGCTGGGGCGACCCCCTCGACGTGACCGATCCGCGTGCCGCCGGCCGGGGCGGGTCCGCCGCGAACGCCTTCCTGGCCGGTCCGTTCGACGGCTGGTGCGTCACCCGGACGGCCGGGACCGGCACCGGGGTGCAGGTGCTGCTGACCGCCCCGGCGGCCCGCCGCCTGCTCGGGCTGCCGCTGGCCGAGCTGGCCAACCGGGCGGTGCCGGTCGGCGCGGTGGCGGGTTGGCTGGCCCGGCTGCGCGACGAGCTGGCCGGCGAGCCGGGCTGGCCAGAGCGCTTCGCCCGGCTCGACGCCGCCCTGGCCGCGCGGCTGGCGGCGACCGCGCCGGTGGACCCGCACCTGCTGGCCGCCTGGCGGCGTCTGGACGGCAGCGGGGGAGCGGTCGGCGTGGCCGCGCTCGCAGGGGAGCTGGGCTGGTCCCGGCGCCACCTGTCGGTCCGGTTCCGGCAGGAGTTCGGCCTGCCGCCGAAGACTGTCGCCCGGCTGCTGCGCTTCGAGCGGGCGTACGCGAGCCTGGGCCGTACCCTTCTCACCGCGCCGGTCGCGGTGCCGGACGACGCCGGCTGGGCGGAGCGGGCGGCCCGGTGGGGCTACTACGACCAGTCGCACCTGATCCGGGAGTTCCGCGAGTTCGCCGGCACCACCCCGGCCGCGCTGACCGGGCCCGGATCGCATTCGTCCAATCCGGCCTGACCGCCCCGGCGGCAGACTGACCGCCATGCGAAGCATCTATCCGGTCCTGCGGTATCCCGACGTGCGAGCCGCCGTCGACTTCCTCTGTTCGGCGTTCGGCCTCACCGTGCGCGAGGCCCACGAGCTGCCCGACGGCACCATCGGCCACGCCGAGCTGGCGTACGGCGACGACCTGGTGATGCTCGGCCCGGGGCCGGCGCCGCAGTCCCGGCCGGCGGACGACGACTACCGCGTCTACGTGGCGCTCGACGACGTGGACGCGCACCACGAGCGCGCCCGGGCGGCCGGGGCGGAGATCGTCCGGGCGCCGTTCGACACCGACTACGGCTCGCGTGACTACGCCGCCCGCGACGTGGCCGGGCTGGTCTGGTCGTTCGGTACCTACCGCCCCTGAGCACGCCGTCCGCGCGGTTGCGCTCTGTGGGGGAGGTATTGCCGAGCGTGACGGCGATGCGTACGCTCCCTCCCGGGAGGCGCGCATGCCGTTGTCAGCAAGTCCTGTGGTCCGGAGGGCGAGGCTCGGTGTGGAGCTGCGCCGGCTGCGCCGTCGCGAGTCGCTCACGCTCGAGCAGGTCTGCGCCCGGTTGGGCTGGGCGTCCACGTCGAAGCTGTCCCGCATCGAGCTGGGGCAGAGCCGGCCCGACCTGGCCGACGTGCTCGACCTGCTCGACGTCTACGCGGTGCCGTCGCCGCAGCGCGACGAGCTGATCGTCATCGCCCGCGACGCCGCCACCGGCCGGGGCTGGTCCAAGGCGCTCGGCGAGATGGGGGAGCGTCAGCGGGCGTACGCCGAGCTGGAGGCGGGCGCGGAGCGCATCGTGGAGTACCAGTGCGTGCTCGTGCCCGGGCTGCTCCAGACCCCGGCGTACGCCCGGCTGCGGGTGTCGGCCGGCGCGGCGCTGACCGGGGAGGTGGACGTGGAGGCGGACGTGCGCGCCCGGGTGGCACGCCAGGAGCTGTTGATCCGGCCGGACCCGCCGCACTACACCGCGCTTGTCGACGAGCGCGTCTGCGACCCGGACGGCCTGCCCGCGGACGTGTGGCGCGACCAGATGCGGCACCTGCTCGCGCTCGCCGAGCGGCCCCGGGTCAGCGTCCGGGTGCTGCCGTCGGCGGCGTCGGGCGGCGACGGGCCGCACCCGCTGGCACCGTTCTCCTACTACGCCTACCCCGACCCGGAGGACCCGCGCACCGTGCTGGTGGAGACGCTCACCACCGACCTGCGGCTGGTTGCCGAGGCGGAGGTGGCCCACTATGAGCGGGTGATCGAGCGGCTGCTGGCGGCGGCGCTGCCGCGGGACGCCTCCGCCGAACTGGTGGCCCGGCGGCTCGGCGCGGCGCCGGTGCCCCGGCCGCGCGGCCCGCACGAGTAACGGCTCGTCGGCTGGGCGCGGCCACCGGGCCCGGCGCCCCCGTTGCCCGTCGGGATCGGTGACCGCGCAGCGCGCAGGCTACGGCGGGGGTACGACAGTTCAGGCCGGAACGTCGATGAAGTGCTCGACCAGGGGCGGTCCGGCGAAGTGCGGGCCGATCAGCCCACGCCACTGCGCGAACCGTTCGGTCTGGCGGAAGTTCACGTCGTGGGCCTCGACCGAGTCCCACTCGACGAGCAGCACGAACCGGGTGGGCGACTCCACGCCGCGGGTCATCCGCACGGAGCGGCAGCCGTCGGCGCCGGCGAGGATCGGCCGCGCCTGCGCGTAGGCGGCGGCGAACTCGTCCTCGTGTCCGGGAGTCACATCGATGAGCGCAACCTCAAGAACCATGCTGGCAGCCTGCCATGCCGGCCGCCCGCCAGCGCGTCCCGGGGTGAATGTGCCGGCGTGCTGCGTAGAGGCGCAGGGCTAGCCTCCTAGGACGCATTGCGCGACGTGAGCCGCGGCACCTCGGGAGATCAGGCAGCGGCCCGGAGATGCGCCATGCGGGTGCGATGGTGAACAATGGCGGCCGAGGAGGGGAGTATTCCCCCGCGACGGAGTCGTCAGCACGGAAGAGCGCCCGTACCCCCAGGCGCCCGACCCGGCTCCGTCGGTCGGAACCCGGCCCCGGGCCCCGGCGGAAGAGACCTCCGACAGTCACCCCAGTCAGCGTCGACGCACCCCGCGACCACACCCGGGCGTACGGTGTGCCTCGGCGCAGCGTGTCTGCCGGAGGATGGATTTGAACGTGTCCGCATTGGTGTGGGCGGTAACGCTGATCGCGATGACCGCGATCCTGCTCGCCGACCTGTTCATCATCGGCCGGCGGCCGCACGAGCCGAGCGTCCGCGAGTCCAGCCTGTGGGTGGGCTTCTACGTCGGCCTGGCGCTGGTCTTCGGGGTGGTGCTCTGGCTGACCGCCGGTGGCCGCGTCGCCGGTGAGTTCTACACGGGCTGGCTCACCGAGTACAGCCTCTCGGTGGACAATCTCTTCGTCTTCGTGATCATCATGGCGCGGTTCGGGGTGCCCCGGCAGTACCAGCAGAAGGTGCTGCTCATCGGCATCATTCTGGCGCTGGTCATGCGCGGTGGCTTCATCGCGGCCGGTGCGGCGCTGATCTCCCAGTTCTCCTGGGTGTTCTACATCTTCGGCGCGTTCCTCATCTACACCGCCGTCAACCTGGCCCGGCAGGGCGAGCCGGACGAGGACGAGTTCAGCGAGAACGTGCTGATCCGGTGGAGCCGCAGGGCGCTGCCGCTGTCCCGGGACTACGACGGCGCGAAGGTGACCACCCGGGAGAACGGCCGGCGGCTGTTCACGCCGATGCTGATCGTGATGATCGCGATCGGCACCACCGACCTGATCTTCGCGCTGGACTCGATCCCGGCGATCTTCGGCATCACCCAGGAGCCGTACCTGGTCTTCACCGCGAACGTGTTCGCGCTGATGGGGCTGCGGCAGCTCTACTTCCTGCTGGGCGGCCTGCTGGACCGGCTCATCTACCTCAGCTACGGCCTGGCGGTGGTGCTCGGCTTCATCGGCGTGAAGCTGATGCTGGAGGCGCTGGCCGAGAACAACCTGCCGTTCATCAACGGCGGCGAGCACGTGGCGTGGGCCCCGCACATTCCGATCTGGCTCTCGCTCACCGTCATCCTCGGCACCCTGGCCGTGGCGACTGTGGCCAGCCTGGCGAAGTCGTCGCGGGACCGGCGCCGGGAACTGGCCCAGGCCCGCCGCTGATCCGTCCGTACCGTCGGGGCGCTCCCGTGCCGGGGGCGCCCCGAGGCGTGTCTGGGGTCAGACGCGGTGCGCACCGACGAGGGTGGCTCTCCGGTCGGCCGGCAGTTCCTCCTCGATCACCCGCCGCGTCAGGTAGCAGGCGTGCAGCATCCGGCGCCGGCCGCCGTGCGGCTCGGCCGACACGATCCCGACGTGGTGGATGCGCCGGCCGGGCCGGGCGAAGAAGTAGAGGTCGCCGGGGCGTTCGGCGTCAAGCGGCACCTGCGAGGTCGCCGCCGCCTGGTCGTCGGCGTCGCGGGGCAGTGTGATGCCGTACCGACGCCAGGCCAGGTGCACCAGCCCGGAGCAGTCGATGCCGTCGGTGGACATGCCGCCCCAGACGTAGGCCAGGTCGCGCAGCCGCTCGGCGACCGCGAGCACCTTCTCGGCCTCGGGACGCTCGGCGGGCAGTGGCACCAGATCGTCCTCCGGGGCCCAGAGCGGATCGGGCCGCCCGGGTACGCGGACCGGACGCCTGCCGTCCACCGCCGGCCCGGCCGGTGTGAGCCGGGTGCCGAGGACCACGCCGGTGAGCGCCGCGTCGCCCTCCGACCCGGCGCGCAACGCGGTGCGGGCGGCGTCGACGGTCAGCGGGCCGTCAGCGGCCGGGTCGGCGTCGGCCAGGTGGGCGGCCCGCAGCCAGCCCGGATAGCCGTCGGTGCCGAGCTTCGCGGCGGGCTGGCCCAGGGCCACCACCCGGACCCAGCCGTCCGGGCGGGTCTCGATGACACGCACCGGCTCGCCGAGCAGCAGCTGGGTCAGGACACAGTCGCCGACGCGCTGGTCGCGGTCCATGCCGGCGATCCAGGCAGCGACGTCGGGGGAGCCGGCGAGGGCGGGACGGTCGACCGGGCGTACCGCCTCGGGGGCGGTCCACAGGGTCGCCACCGGCACTCGTACGACGGCTCGCCGGCCGGGCTGAGGCGCCACGCGTACCCCTCTCTCCGGTGGTCGTCGGGGCGACCATATGAAAAATTCTGACGTTGCTCAACCAACTGTCTGAATTTTAGCTTCACGCAGTCCGGTGACGCCCAGACCCGGCGCGTCGGGCAGCAGCACGCTCGCGTCCTCGTACCGGATGCCACCGGTGACCGGCGACCAGGCCAGCCACCAGGCGGCGTCGAGGTCCGACACGGCCGTGGTGCCGTAGGCGGCGACCAGGCTGGCCGCGGCGCCGACCCCCACCGGGCCCTCCATCATCGAGCCGACGATGGTGCCCATGCCGTGCGCGGCGGCCAGGTCGAGCAGCGTGCGCGCCGGTTGCAGGCCGCCGCACTTGGCCAGCTTCACATTGACCATGTCGGCCGCCCGGCGCCGGATCACCTCGACCAGGTCACGCACGTCGAAGACGGACTCGTCGGCCAGCACCGGCAGGTCGACCCGGTCGCTGACCCAGGCCAGCCCGTCCAGGTCACGGCGGTGCACCGGCTGCTCGACCAGCTCCACGTCGAGTCCCGCGTCCTCGATCGCGCGGATCACCCGGACCGCCTCCCGGGGCGTCCAGCCCTGGTTGGCGTCCAGCCGGATCCGTACGTCCGGGCCCACCGCCGCGCGCACCGCGCGGACCCGGTCCAGGTCGCCGCGGGCGTCGGTGCCGACCTTGAGCTTGAGCACCGTGAATCCCTCGGCCCCGCGCCGGGCCGCCGTCGCGGCCAGGTCGACCGCGTCACCGGCGGCCAGCGTGACGTCGGTCGGCACGCGCAGCGCCGTGCCTCCGAGCAGACGCACCAGGGGTACGCCGAGCCGCCGCGCGGCCAGGTCGTGCAGCGCCACGTCGAGCGCCGCCTTCGCCGACTCGTTGCCCACCACGGCACCGCGCACCAGCGCGCAGGCCGCCTGGAGGTCGTCGGCGTCGCGGCCGATCAACAGCGGCGCGAGCAGTTCGCGTACGCACGCCTCGGCGCCCGCCACCGACGCGCCGGTGACCTGCCAGACCTGCGGCGCCTCCCCGAAACCCGGGCGGCCGTCGCTGTCGATGACCTCCACGACCAGCGTGTCCACGGTGGTGGTACGGCGCAGCGCGGTGACGAACGGCGTGTGTAAGGGGGCCGAAAGGCGGTGGGTGCGTACCGCGGCGATCGTCATGTGGGGCACCCTATAGCCAACTGGCGGCGAGCAGGGGAGGGCCGATGTCCGGGCGGGAATGGGAGCTGGTGGGCGCGCCGAACGCGCGTGACCTGGGTGGACTGCCGACGGTCGATGGACGTCGGGTGCGCGCGGGGCGGCTCATCCGCACGCCCGCGCTGGGCCGGCTCACCGACGAGGACCTGCCGGTGCTGGGCAAGCTCGGCCCGGCCTGCGTGGTGGACCTGCGTGACGCGCACGAGCAGGCGGTGGCCCCGCCGGACCGGCTCGTGGGCGAGCCCCGCACCGTGCACCTGCCGGTCTACGACGCGGCGCACCCGGTGTTCACGTACGTCTCGGCGGTGTTGCAGGGCCACGACCTGGACGCGTACGCGGCGCTGGCCCGCGAGGGCATGCCGGGGGCGATGACGGCGATCTACCGCTGGTTCGTCACCGGGGAGTCGGCGCGGGCCGGGTTCGGCGCGGCGGTGCGGCTCGCCGCCGAGGGCGCGAACCTGCCGCTGCTGTTCCACTGCTCGGCCGGCAAGGACCGCACCGGCTGGCTGTCGGTGGTGCTGCTGACCGTGCTGGGCGTCCAGGAGGAGGCGATCCGCGCCGACTACCTGGTGCACAACGAGCTGACCGAGAGCCTGCGCGAGGTGCTGCTGTCCGCGATGATCCAGCGCCGGCCGGACCTCGACCCGGCGGTGGCCCGGCCGCTGCTGGAGGTGCGCCCGGAGTACCTGGACGCCGCCTACGACGAGGTGCGCCGCGCGCACGGCTCGTTCGACGCGTACCTGCGCGACGGTCTGGGGGTGACCGACGCGCACCGCGCGGCGCTGCGCGAGCGGCTGCTGGAGTAGCGGGTCAGCCGGCCAGGTCGTGCCGCGCGGCCCAGACCCGCGCGGAGACGTGCGCGATCAGCCGGCACGCGTCGTCCTCGGCCTCGTCGCCGTCCGCGCCGCCGTCGGCCAGGTCGGTGGTGGTGCAGACGACGATCGTGTACGGCGGCGCGTCGTCCGGGAACACCACGCCCGCGCCGTGGCGCACGCCGCGTACCCAGCCGTTCTTGTGCGCGACGCGGGTGCCGTCGGGCAGCCCGGCGGCCAGGTCCTCGCGGTGTTCCTGCGCGACGAGCACGTCGAGCATGGCGGCGCAGGCGGCCGGCGAGGCGAGCGGACCCGGCCGGGTCGCGCCGAGCGCCAGCTCGCCGAGCAGAGCGGCCAGGTCAGCGGCGGTGACCAGGTTGTCGACGCCCGAGTCGCGGGCGGCGAAGTCCTCGATGCCGCGGCCGGTGACGCTGTGCCGGGCTCCGGCGAGCGCCCACGCCTGCGCCACGGCGGGCAGCCCCACCTGGCCGATGCAGATGTTCGTGGCCAGGTTGCTGGACCGGACGATCATCCGTTCGGCGAGCCAGCGCAGCGGCGCCTCGCCGCCGACGCGGTCCCAGACCGCCTCGTCGTTGTCGTAGTCGCGGTCGTTGGCGAAGCGGGGTGCCCCCGGCAGCGCGGAGTCGAACGAGTTACGCACCGGCACCGGCGCGTCCAGGTCGAGCCGGCCGGCCTCGGCGGCGCGGAACAGCGCCACCAGCACCGCCAGCTTCATGGTGCTCGCCGCGTAGTGGGTGGTGTCGGCCCGCCGCGCCCACGCCTGCCGCGCGCCGGGGCGGCACACGTACGCGGAGACGGTGCCGGGCACCTTGTCCAGGTGCGCGTCGAGCTCGTCCTGCCAGGTCATGCCCGCACCGTAGCCGATCTTCCCGGCGCTCGCGGGGCAGCGGTGGCCGTGGGGGCGGGGCTAGCGTACGGAGATGACGACCCCGTTGTACGACGGCATCGCCGACTGGTACGAGGAGTACGCCAGCGAGACCTCGTCGGTCTACATGCACCGCGTCCGGTCGGTGCTGGCCGGCCTGCTGGGCGACGGCCCGGGGCGCTGTGTGGACCTGTGCTGCGGCACCGGCGCGCACGCGGCCGAGCTGCGCCGTCTCGGATGGACACCGGTCGGGGTGGACCTGTCCGGCGGGCAGTTGCGCCACGCCCGCGCCCGGCTGCCGGTGGCCCGCGCCGACGCCACAGCGTTGCCGCTGGCCACCGGTGCCGTACCGGCGGTGGTCTGCGTGCTGGCGCACACCGACATGCCGGACTATCCGGCGGCGATCGCCGAGGCGGCACGCGTGCTGGCACCCGGCGGGCGGCTGGTGCACGTCGGCGTGCACCCGTGTTTCGTCGGCGCGTTCGCCGACCGGTCCGAGCCGGAGCGGATCGTGATCGACGGCGGGTACGCCTCCCGGGAGCACACGCTCCGGTCCTGGAACTCGATCGGCGTCCGCGCCCGGGTCGGCGCCTGGCACCTACCTCTGGCCGGCCTGCTGGGCGCCGTGACGGACGCCGGCCTGCGGCTGACCCGGGTGGTCGAGTCCGGCTCCGGACCCGTCCCCGACGTCCTGGCCCTGGAGGCCACCAAGCCCCGCTGACTCCGCCGCCGTCCCGCGTCGGTGCTGCTTCCGGCGTCTCGTGTTGGTCCCGGCGTCTCGTGCCCTTTGCGCATGCCGAGTTTGTCCCTGTCGCCTCGCGTCCGTCCTTGAGATGCACATTCCGCCGACGTGGAAGTCGGGCCGCCCTCCCACCCTGCGCGCCGTGTCTCGCCCCGCGGCGAGCTAGCGCCGGCGTGCCGACTTGTGGGGGCGGTGGTGGCGAGCGGGTGCGGCGGGAGCGGGGGAGCGGGAAAGGGCGGAGCCCGGTCCGCCGTAGGGCGGGCCGGGCTCCGGGTGGTGCTGGTGACGGGCTGAGGTCAGCCGGCGTGCTTGCGGCGGGCGGCCATCCGGCCACGCTGGGTCTGGTCCAGCACCACCTTGCGGATGCGCACCGCGGCCGGGGTGACCTCGACGCACTCGTCCTCGCGGCAGAACTCCAGGGCCTGCTCCAGGGACAGCTTGCGCGGCGGGATCAGCTTCTCGGTCTCGTCGGCGGTCGACGAGCGCATGTTGGTGAGCTTCTTCTCCTTGGTGATGTTGACGTCCATGTCGTCGGAGCGGGAGTTCTCGCCGACGATCATGCCCTCGTACACCTCGGTGCCCGGCTCGACGAAGAGCTGGCCGCGCTCCTGGAGGTTGGTCATGGCGAACGCGGTGACCGAACCGGCCCGGTCGGCGACCAGCGAACCGTTGTTGCGGGTGCGCAGCTCGCCGAACCACGGCTCGTACGACTCGAAGACGTGGTGCAGGATGCCGGTGCCGCGGGTCTCGGTGAGGAACTCGGTGCGGAAGCCGATCAGGCCGCGCGCCGGGACCAGCCACTCCATCCGGATCCAGCCGGTGCCGTGGTTGACCAGCTGCTCCATCCGGCCCTTGCGGGTGGCCAGGAGCTGGGTGATGGCGCCGAGGTACTCCTCCGGGGCGTCGATGGTCAGCCGCTCGACCGGCTCGCAGGTCTTCCCGTCGATCTCCCGGGTGACGACCTGCGGCTTGCCGACGGTGAGCTCGAAGGACTCGCGGCGCATCTGCTCGACCAGGATGGCCAGGGCCAGCTCGCCGCGGCCCTGCACCTCCCAGGCGTCCGGCCGCTCGGTGGGCAGCACCCGCAGCGAGACGTTGCCGATGAGCTCCTTGTCGAGCCGGTCCTTGACCATCCGGGCGGTGACCTTCGCGCCCTTGACCCGGCCGACGAGCGGCGAGGTGTTGGTGCCGATGGTCATCGAGATGGCCGGCTCGTCCACGGTGATCAGCGGCAGCGGCACCGGGTTCTCGGCGTCGGCGAGCGTCTCACCGATCATGATCTCCGGGATGCCGGCGACGGCGATGATGTCGCCCGGTCCGGCGGACTCGGCGGGCTTGCGCTCCAGGCCCTCGGTCATCAGCAGCTCGGAGATGCGTACCCGCTGGGTGCTGCCGTCGGTGCGGCACCAGGCCACGCTCTGGCCCTTGCTGATGGTGCCCTGGCGGACCCGGCACAGCGCGAGCCGGCCCAGGAACGGCGAGGCGTCGAGGTTGGTGACGTGCGCCTGCAGCGGCGCGCCCTCGTCGTACGCGGGCGCGGGGATGGTGTCGAGCAGCGTGCGGAACAGCGGCTCCAGGCTGCTGCTGTCGTCCGGCACCGCGCCGTCGGCGGGCTGGGTCAGCGAGGCGATGCCGTCGCGGGCGCAGGCGTAGACGATCGGGAAGTCGATCTGCTCCTCGTCGGCGTCCAGGTCGAGGAACAGCTCGTAGGTGTCGTCCACGACCTCCTTGATCCGGGCGTCCGGACGGTCCACCTTGTTGATCACCAGGATGATCGGCAGCCGGGCGCGCAGCGCCTTGCGGAGCACGAACCGGGTCTGCGGCAGGGGGCCCTCGCTGGCGTCGACGAGCAACACCACACCGTCGACCATGGTCAGGCCCCGCTCGACCTCGCCGCCGAAGTCGGCGTGGCCGGGGGTGTCGATGATGTTGATGGTGACGGGCTCCGAGCCGTCCGCCGGCAGGTACCGCACGCCGGTGTTCTTGGCGAGGATGGTGATGCCCTTCTCGCGCTCGAGGTCCATCGAGTCCATGACCCGCTCGGTGTTCTCACCACGGGCGCCGTAGGCGCCGGCCTGCCGCAACATGGCGTCGACCAGGGTCGTCTTGCCGTGGTCGACGTGGGCGATGATGGCGACGTTGCGGAGGTCGGTGCGTAGCTGCATACCCTCCATACTCCTGTCTGCGGTTGCCCGGGCACGCCTCGGGGTCACCCCGAGATCGCCCGGATCTGCGTCGAAAGTGCTGTGCCGACCGTTCCAGCGACTGGCATGCTGACACCCGTGCGGGGTGCCCGATGCCTGACCTGCTGAGCTGGCTGCAGGAGCTGCCGCCCCTGCTGATCTACGTGGCCGCCGCGGCGATCGTCGCGGCGGAGACCGCGGTGATCGTCGGGCTGCTGATGCCCGGCGAGGCGACCCTGCTTCTGGTCGGCTTCCTAGCGTACGCGGGGACGCTGCGCCTCGCGCCCGTGCTGGTGGCGATGACCGCCGCCGCCGTGATCGGAGACACACTCGCGTGGCGGGCGGGCCGCCGGTACGGGCCGCGTCTGCGCGCCTCGGGAGTGGGCGCCCAGATCGGGGCGCACCGGTGGCGGCGGGCCAACTCGCTGCTGGAACGCCTCGGCGGCCGGGGTGTGCTGGCCGCCCGCTGGATCGCGTTCGCCCGCACGCTGGCGCCCCGGCTGGCCGGGTCGGCCGGGATGCCGTACCGGCGGTTCGCGCCGTGGAACCTGGCCGGGGTGGCGAGCTGGGTCGGTGCCTCGGTGCTGGCCGGTTACCTGGCCGGTGAGTCGTACGAGCGGGTGTCGAAGCTGCTCGGCCGGGCCACCGGGGCGGTGCTCGTCCTGCTGCTGTGCCTGCTCGCCGTGGTGCTGGCCGGCCGCTGGCTGGGGCGCAACCCGGACCCGGTACGCGCGCTGGCGGCGCGGGCCGCCGCGCTGCCGCCGCTGCGCTGGCTGCGAGCCCGGTACGGGGTGCTGTTCTTCCTGGTCGCCATGCGCGTCGGCCCGGCCTGGACGCTGCTGATCAACCTGGCGCTGGGGCTGGCGCTGCTGTTCGTCGCCGGGCTGGCCGTGGCGGTGCTGCTGGAGGCGGTCGTCGCGCACAGCGGGCTGGGTGTGCTCGACGGGCTGGCCGCCGACTGGTTCGCCGCCCGGCGTACCCCTGGGGTGGTCGACACGGCCTTGCTCGCGGTGTCGGTGCTGCGGGGCTGGGTGCTGATCGCCGCGGTGGCGGTGGTGGCCGTGGTGGTGGCGCGGCGCGGGCGGGCGTGGCGGGCCGACCCGCTCGGGGTGCTGGGCACTGTCGGCGCGGCCGTGCCGCTGGTGTTGCTCGTGGTGGTCGCGGACCTGACCGGCCCGGGCGGCCCGGACCGTCCCGGTGACCTGTTCCCGACGCAGAACGCGGTGGTGACGGCGAGCTTCGGCACGCTCGCCTGGCTGCTGTCGCGGGGCGCCCGGTGGCCGGTGGGCGCGGCGGTGTGGACCGTCGCGTCGGCGGGCGTGGTCACGGTCACCGGCGCGCGGCTCTATCTGGGCTTCAGCACGGCGAGCGGCACCGTCACCGCGGTCCTGCTGGGCCTCGCCTGGACCACCGTGTTCGTGGTGGCGTGGGCGACCCGGGACCGCCTGGCGGACGCGGACGAGCGGCGGCCCGACGCGGACCCGGACGGGCGGCCGGCCGGCGCGGACCGGGAGGAGTCGTCCGCCGACGGGGACCCGGGCGAGCGGCCGGCCGGCGCGGTGGCGGAGCCGCCGCCCCGGCCCCGGCGCCGCCGGTCCGCGTTTCGGGTACCCCGCGGACCTGTCGATCCTTGTTAGGGTGCGCCGACGAGGACGACGGGGAGGTCCGATGCGGCGAGGATTCGGCCGGTGGGCCGTGGCAGTGGTGGCGCTGCTGGCGGCGGGCACGCTGACGGCGTGCGGCGAGGGGGAACGGCCGGTCCGTGAGGTAGCCGTGGCGCTGCCCAGCACGGAGGTGCCGGTCGACGAGCCGCAGGCGGCGCCGGCCGACGCGCCGAGTGAGGAACCACCGGCGGTGGCGGCGATGGGCGGCCGGCCCAGCCCGAGCGCGTCGGCGAGCGCGAAGCCGCGGGTCAAGCCGTCACGTACGTCGACCGCACCCCTGGCCCGGCCGAAGCCGCCGACCGAGACCCAGGTGCCGCCGGCGCCGCCGAAGCCGGTGGAGAACGGCTGCAAGCCGAGCTACCGGGGCACCAAGGCCAGCCAGAGCCAGGTGAAGGCGGCGCTCGCCGACGCCGCGGCGCGCACCTACTGGCCGACCTCGGCGCCGGACATCCGCATCCCGCCGGCGCTGTTGAAGGCCACCGCCTGGCAGGAGAGCGGGTGGCAGTCGAACATCGTCGCCTGTGACGGCGGGGTCGGGCTGATGCAGGTCATGCCGGCCACGGCGGAGTGGATGAACCAGCGGTTCGGCCAGTCGTACGACATCGACGCCTACCGGGACAACGCCTACCTGGGCGGCACCTACCTGGCCTGGCTCACCAAGTACATCGGCGACATGTACTTCGAGTCCGACTACCGGCTGGACGCCTCGCTGTGCACTGCCGAGCTGAACTCCTGCCTGCTCAACGCCGTGATCGCGGCCTACAACTACGGGCACGGGGCGGTGGCGCGTGAGGATCAGCCGCTGGCCATCCCCAACCCGCAGTACGTGCGCAACGTGCGGGCGCTGATGACCGAGTGCGAGTGCCTGAGCTCGCCGGGCGCGAGTCAGCGCAGGCGCGTTGTTTTTTCAGACGCCCAGACCGGAGCTTGTCGCGCATCCTCGAACAAGGCTGGTATGCCTGAAGCAAGCCCTGAACGCCCTAGTGGG
>NZ_JBEZDP010000042.1:0-23906 GCF_040648395.1 Micromonospora sp. NPDC049151 | reverse complement strand
ACCCGCTACGACAAGTTAGCCGTCCGCTTCCAGGCCGTCCTGACCATCACCATCATCTGCGAGTGGCTCTGACCGGCTTATGAAACACGCCCTAAGCCACGTCCTCTCCGCCACCGAACTGCAACCCGAGAACTGCACCCTCGTCATCGACGTCGCCGAGTTGGCATCCGACCGGCACCTCACGAGAGCCGAACCCCTTGTCCGCAAACACCTCGTGTGGGCCGGACGCCGCCCATGGAAGGCGGTCGTCATCGCTGCCGGAGCCATGCCCGCCACGATCTCCCACGTACCAGCCCACACCGCCATCCCGCTCCGCAGGCGGGACTTTGACCTCTGGCAGCGGCTCAAGGACCACGACATCCAGTTCGCCGACTACGGCGTCACCTATCCCGGCGCCGGCTCCGGACCCCGAGGGCCAGCACCCAACATCCGCTACACCCACCAGGACGCCTGGTGGACCTACCGTGCGCCGCGCGGCGGCAAGGGCAGCGGCAACAGCGGCATCTACGACATCTGCCAGGCCCTCGTATCCGCCGACCACTGGCCGCCCACCGGGCGTCACTTCTCCTGGGGCGACGAGCAGATCGCCCTGCGCGCCGCCCGCCACGCCGGCCCCGGCACCGCCTCCCAATGGATCGCCTGGGCAACGTCACACCACTTGGCCTACGTCGCCGCTCAGCTCGGCCTGACGGCTATCGCTTGACCAACCCCGACAACGCCCGGTTGGTGCGGTTCGCCGCCACCGCCGCCCGCTGCTGACCCGCCGTCACCTCGATGTACGTCTGCGACGACGCCAACGACGCGTGCCCCAGCAATCGCATGATCTCCGCCGCGCTCGCCCCGTCCTCCGCCAACCGCGTCGCGAACGTGTGCCGCAACGCGTGCAACCGCGCGCCCCGCGGCACCCGGTCACCGATGCCCGCGCGCCGGTAACACGACTCCACCAGGTACTGCAGCCCGCCCCGCCGTAACGCCTCACCCTGCCGGTCCACCAGGAAAGGCGAGTCCGGCCGCACACTGCGCGACCCGAACCGGCGCCGCCGGCTGTCCAGATAACCCACAAGCACCCGGTCCACGGCGTCGTCGATCGGCACCGTGCGCGGCCGCCCACCCTTACCCGCCACGTCCACCCGCCGCTCGCCGTCGCGCCCCGCCACCGACGACACCCGCAACGCCAGCAGCTCCGACAGTCGCAACCCCGCGCACAACGCCAGCGCCAGCACCGCCAGGTCGCGCTCCGGCCACGGATCGCGCTGCCGGCCTTCCGCGCGCGCCACCGCCGCCAGCAGTTCCTCCGGGGTGTCCTCGCCCCGCAGCGGCTTGGGCCGGGGGAGCGGCGTTCGGGGCCGTCCCACCGCCGGCATCGGATTTCCCGGTACGACGCCCTCGGCCACCAGGAACGTGAAAAAGCTGTTCCACGTCGACCAGGCACGATGGACCGACGCGGCGGCGCGGGGAGCGGCGAACCGTGCGAACGCCGCGCGCATCACCTTGGGGGAGAGCGCGGCGACCGCAAGACGGTCCAGGGGGAGGGGAGTGGTGTCACCGTCGGCGGCGACCAGCTCAGCCACTGTGGTCAGGTCTCGCCGGTACGCGGCCAGAGTGTGGGGGGAGGGCTTACGGGTGGCCCGGGCGGTCAGGAACTCCTTGATCAGACCCCCTACCGTTTCGTCCGGTTTGTCATGCATAAGGGATATTATGCATGATTCTCGCGTTCCTGTCAGGGGTCATTCCAGGGGGAGTGCCATCCGATCAACCAATGATCAACTCAACCTCGCCGAGGTGGCTGCATCCCGAGCGCTCCGATGCAGCCACCTCGGCGAACTGGCGACAGCGACGCCCGTCGGCGCTCGGGAGGCGCCGGGAGAGAGGGCGGAAGGGCCGGCACCCGCTCTGTTCCGGCGATCATGAAGTTGACCGGGAATCCTGTCCACTTTGTCGCCACCAACCTCATGATCGCCGGAATGGTGAAACGAGATGAGGGGGCGACGCCGGAGGACCGGTGTCGGTGGAGTTCGCGCCTCGGCGGGCTGCCGGGCGCGGTGAAAGCCCGGGCGACATTGCGCCCGTTGCGGACCAACGAGCCGACCGCGCGGTGGTCGGTAACCGCACCACGCTGCTTCTGCTGCGGGAGCCGTCGGTCCGTGGGAGCGAAGTTGGTGCCGCGTTCGGGGTGCGACGAGTGATCGGTTGAACGCCGGCACCGACCGGGCCCGCGTTAGGCGGTCAGCCGCCCGCGCGGGTGCTTGGGGAGACCCCCAAGCGGAACTTGACATAATGTACATTATCGAACCCTGGTAACGAGGCCGTCCTCGACGCTGAGAGCGTCCGACAGCGCCTTCAACACCCCGGCCCAACAGTGGCCGGCCGGCACCAGCAACACCGACGCGGCTCTCCGCTTCCGGCCTGAGGTACAGCAGCGGAACCACGGTCAACTCTTGCGCAGCTTTACGCCGGCACCTCGTCCCTTGTGGCCTGGGACGGGAAGAATGTCTAGGCGTTCTCATGATCATCCGAACGTCCCGGCGCGGTTCTGAAGAACAGAACCGATGCCTCTCCCCTGTCCCTCAGACCGGCTGCGGGTCGCGGTGCTCGGCCTCCCCCGCCTCTTGACCGTCCTCGACAGACCGCAGGTCCGGCATGGCGCGCACAGCGGGTGCGAGGGCCGCGACGACGGCGAGCGCCAGCATGACGGCGGCGAAGCTGCCGAACACCACCGGGGCCGGTACCCGGTCGATGAGCAGACCGGACAGCGCCGGACCGAACGGCGCCACGATCAGCGCGATGAAGCTGGTGGCGGCGTTCGCCCTGCCCTGGAGCTCGCCGGGGGTCAGCAGGGTCTGGAGGGTCAGCATGCTGATGTTCGCCGCCGGTACGACCAGGACGCAGGCACCGGCGAGCGCGCCCAGGACCAGTCCGTTGTCGGTGGTGGCCATCGCGGTGGTGAGCACGCCGCAGGCCCAGATGACCGCGAGGATCAGCCAGCGGGTGGGTACCCGGGCGGTCAGCCAGGACGCGACGAGTGACCCGGCGACGGCGCCGAGCCCGACGCACGCCATGACGGTTCCGGCGGACAGGCCGGAGGCGCCGTTGCGGACCGGCACGACGATGATCGCCAGCAGCACGCCGGCGAATGCGAAGTTCAGGACGGCGCCGCTGAGCAGCGTGAACCGCAGTGAGGGGTGCCGCCACAGGAACCGGACACCGGCGACCGCCTGCCGGGGCAGCGACTCCCCCGGCGTGGTCAGGGTGCGGCCGAGCGGGCCGCGCAGCAGGGCCACGGCGATCAGGGAGACGGTGTACGAGATCGCGTCGACGAGGAACGGCAGTGCCGGGGCGAGGCCGAACAGGAAGCCGCCGAGGGGTGGGCCGGCCAGGTGGACGACGCCGTTGCGGGTCTCGTTGAACACGGTGGCCGTACGCAGGTCCCGGGCCGGGACGACGGCGCGGGTGGCTGCCGCGGCGGCGGGTTGCAGCGCGGCTCCGAGACCGGCGGTGGCGGCGGCGAGGAGGGCGAGCAGCAGGACGGGCGCGTGTCCGACGAGGGCGAGGAGGGTGACGCCGGTGACGGCGAGCAGCGCGCCGCCGTCGCAGCAGAGCATGAGGATGCGCCGGTCGCGGCGGTCGGCGAGCAGGCCGGCGGGCAGGAGTACGAGGACGAGGGCGATGCCTTCGGCGAAGGCGACGAGGCCGGCGTCGGTGGCGGAGCCGGTGGTCATGAGAACGAGGAGCGGTGTGGCGACGGCGGTGACCTGGGTGCCGAGTTTCGACGCGGTGCGGGCGACGGTGATGAGGAGGAAGTCGCGGTTGTGTCGCAGGCCGGTGGGTGGCATGAGGGCTCCGTGGGCGTGGTGGCGGGCGGGAGGTCGGCTCCACCGGGCGGGTTGACGGCGGACCCGGGCGGGGGCGGTTGTCGCCCCCGCCCGGGTCGCCAGGCGGATCAGGTGTGGCTGTCGCCACTGCCGTCTCAGCCGTTGCAGCAGGCGATGCTGATGCTGCTGGACTGCGGCGGGACCGCGTGGCGGGTGCCGTTCTGCGTGGCCATGGCCTGCAGGTTGAGGAGCTTCGTCATGGGGGTTCACCTCCTTCTCGGGTGTGGTGGGGCTGGCCGTCGGTGGTTCCGACGGGGTCTGTGGGCGCCGGCTGGTTCAGCTCGCGGCCAGGAGGTGGCCGGTGGGCGCGACGTGGGTGGGCGCGTCGAGGAAGGGCAGCGTGACTGCGGTGCGGTGCAGCGCGGCGTGGATCGCGGAGAGGATTCCGGCGCCGCCGGCGGCGAGGTCGGTGCAGATGCGCAGCAGGGTGTCGCCGGGGAACGCGAGGTGGCCGTCGAGGGCGTAGGCGTGCCAGGCGAGCCGGGTCAGGTGGGCCGGGGTGTGGCGGGGCGCGTCGTCGCGGACGAGGCCGGCGGGACCGTGCGGGGTGGTGCGCGGCGGGTCGTCGGTGAGCAGGGCGGTGGTGGCGAGTAGTCCGGCGCGGCCGTGGAAGAGGCCGGGTAGCAGGACGAACTCGACGTCGATGGTGCGGTGGACGGTGGTGACGATGTCGCGCAGCCAGGGGCGTTCGCCGTGGCGCAGCAGTGTGTGCGCGGCGACGGCGATGCCGGCGCTGCCTTCGTCGAGGTAGAACAGTCGCCGTGCGCCGTCGCGTACGTGCAGGTTGCCGTTGTCGTCGCGGACGGTGTGCTGCAGGTCGCGGCGCAGGGCGGTGCGGGCGGCGCGGAGCCAGGCGGGGTCGGCGGTGGCTTCGTGGAGGCGGGTGAGGAAGATCGCGGGGCCGGACCAGCCGTGGAGCAGGCCGGGGCGTGCGGGTTCGGGCACTGGGTGTCTCGTGTCGCCGGTGAGGGTGCGGGCGAGTCGGTCGCCGAGGTGCAGGGCGGCGTCGGGGACGGGTCTGCCGGGGCGGAGCAGGGCGAGTCCGATGCCGGCGAGGCCGCTGTGCAGGCCGGGGCCGTAGCGGTCGTGGAGGCCGGTGCGACATCGGTCGAGTAGTTCATCGGCGTCGTCGTGGTGTCCGGTCCGGTCGAGCAGCGCGGCGATGCCGGCCAGGCCGTCGTAGAGGCCGAGGTGGGCGGCGGGCAGGCGGTGGGCGGCGCGGGTGAGCCAGTCGAGGTGTTCGTCGCGTTCGGGGTAGTCGACGCCGGTGGTGACGAGTGCCCAGATGACGCCGGCGGCGCCGTGCGCGAGGGTGGCGCCGCCGTGTGGGAACTGGCCGGGGTCGCCGGGGAAGAGCCGGTCGGTGCGGTGCGGCGTGGCGGTGGCGCGGATGCCGGCGGCGAGTGAGGCGATCAGCTGGCGTTGGTCGGCGGGCCAGGGGTAGCGGGTGACGCGGCGGCGGCCGGGTGCGGACGGGGCCGGGTTCAGGGCGGTGTGCAGGTCGTCGCGGATGCGGTCGAGGTAGCCGGGTGGCAGGGGGAAGCGCCGGGCGACAGTGGTGAGGTCGTCGAACTTGTCGTCGCACAGCGCCGCGAGTGGTGTCAGTGGGACGAAGACGGCGAGGCGGAGGCAGGCGAGCGCGTATCTGTCGACGGCCGGGCCGCGGCGGATGCGGGGTGTGGCGAAGCCGGGGTCGCCGAGTGACGGGGTGAAGTCCTCGTCGAGCAGGTATGCCTGTTCGAAGTCGACGAGGACGATCCGGCCGTCGGGGCGGATCATGATGTTGGCGGTGTGCAGGTCGCCGAAGACCACTCCCCTGGCGTGTATCTGGGACAGGGCTGCCTCGACCTGGTCGATGACGTCGAGTGCCCAGGTGGTGTAGTCGGTCAGGTCCTTCTCGGTGGGGTCGGGGTGGATCAGGGGGTGCCGCATGGCGAGGTGGTGCTGGAGGGTGTCGCCTTCGACGTGCTCCTCGACGAGGAAGTGGTGTTCCCACCAGGTGAGGCGGTCGAGCAGTCGTGGGACGCAGTCGAGGCCGGCGAGCCGGCGCAGCATGTCCTCTTCGCGGCGCAGGCGGGTGAGCGCGTCGGTTCCGGCGCCGTCGAGGCCGGCGTGCGGGCGGGCTTCGCGCAGGACGACGGTGCGGCCGTCGCGCAGGTCGGTGGCGCGGTAGACGCCGCCGGCGTTGGAGTGGTGCAGGGCTTCCTCGATGCGGTAGGGCGGTTCGTCGTCGGTCTGGGCGTCGACGGCGGCGATGTGTTCGGCGACGAAGTCGGGTACGGGGGCCCAGTCGGGCACGGTGAAGACGGGTTCGCGGCGGTCGGGGACGAGGGTTCCGTCGGGGCGGGTGACGGCGGGGACGGGCTGGTCGCCGTCGACGCACCACAGTTCGGCGAAGCCGCCGTAGCGCAGGTAGAGGGGGCCGTCGTGCCAGCGCAGGTCGCTGAGGACGTACGGGCCGCGGTAGCCGGCGAGGCGGGCGCCGAGGTCGTCGAGGATGCGGCGCAGGGCGGTGTCGTCGGCCGGGTAGAGGGCGGCGAGTTTGCCGCTGCCGGCGCGGTGGGCGTACTTCTCGTTGTTGACCAGGGCGAGGCGGCGGCTGCGCTGGAACTTGAAGGCGACGCGGTGGTTCACGCAGTGGTCGCGTACCAGGTCGAGGACGTCGGCCGCGTCGTCGAGGCCGACTGACACGTGGACTTTCCAGCCCTGCTGCGGCAGCTGGGCGTGCGGCGGGTGCCACATGACCCAGCCGCCGTGCTCGGCGACGCGCCAGCCGTCGGGCGGGGTCTGGTCGGCCAGCGGGAACCGGCTCGCCGTGTCGGCGACGTACGCCGGTGAGTCGACGTGGACCGGGTCGGCGATCAGGAACGCACCGGGCGTGGGCATGGCAAACCTCGCGGCCGTGACGGATGGGTTGGGTGTCCGGGGGCGTTCGGTGTGGGGCCGTCGTCGTCCGGACTGGTTCCATCGTGGTGGTCGCCGGCGGGTGTTGGCGTCCGGCCGTGGGGCGAGGTTCGGGGTCCGTCCCGGCTGGGTGCCGGGTGGCGGGGGTCCGTCTGGAAGTGGACACCGGATGTCACCCGGTACGGGGACGTCCGGCGGGCCGGTGTGGGCCAGAATTTCTCGCGTACGCGGGCTGTCCGCCCGCAGTTCCTTCTGTGGAGGTCCGTGATGAGAACCGAGGTCCAGTCGCCGCCGGTGGTGGTGTTCCTGCAGGCGGAGCGGCCGGCCGGGTGGGTGACAGTGGCGCGTGGGGTGCCGCTGGACGGCCGGCGGTGTCTGCTGAGGACGGTGGGCGCGGGCCGGGCCCGGTCCGGTGACGCGGTGCGTCTGGTGGGTGTGGCCGGCGGGGACGCGTGGTCGCTCGCGGTCGCGGAGGTGTCGGTGCTGCACCGTGACGAGGCGGACCTGCTGATGGTGTCCCTCGCCGGTGAGACGGTCGCCGGCGGGTACGGCACTGATGCCTTGTCGGTGCGCCGGGTGCTGGCGATGCTCGCCGACGACGCGGACGGGCGGTGGCGGGTGGCCGCGGGCGTCGCGGCCGACGTGGTGGCGCCGGTGGTGCTGGCCGGGGCGGGCCGCCGGGGTGAGCCGGGCCGGCCGGCGGTGCCGGTTACCACGCACCGGGTGAGCGCGGCCACGCCGCCGCCCGACGGTGACGGAGGCGGTGACGACGACGGCTCTCCGCTGTCCTGGACGTGCCGGTTGTTCGGGATCGGCTGCCCCGCGGAAGACTCCTGACCCGCCGATGACCTCGGTGGCCGGTGCGGTGGCGCCGTCCGACCCGGCGCGGGCGGCGAGATGGTGGCGTCACGATCTTCTGCTGCTGCCGGTGCTGGGCCTGCTCGACCTGTTCACCGCGTCGTCCGTGGTGATCCAGAGCGAGCCGGTCGGCCCGGCCCGGCAGTGGTTGCAGGTGCTCGCCGCGGTGCTGTCGGTCGGTGCCCTGTGGTGGCGGGTCCGCGCGCCGGTCGCGGTGTTCGCCTTCGAGTGCGTGCACGGCGTGGCGATGTGGTTCCTGCTGCACGACTACCGGCCGTGGGTGGGCCTGATCGTGGCCCTGTACACGGTGGCGGCGTTGCGGCCGCTCGTGGTGTCGGCGGTGGCGTACGCGGCGGCGTGCGCCCGGAGCCTGCTCAGCGCGTTCGACTCGTTCCGGGTGGAACCGAACCCGGGCGCGCGGGCCGGTGAGTTCGTGGTGACCGCGCTGATGTTCGCGCTCATCTACGCGGCCGCGTGGACGGCCGGGTCGGTGGTGCGGCGGCACCGGCGGCGGGTGGCCCAGCTGGAACGGGAGCGGCGGGTGGCGCGGGCGGAGGCGGTGGCGTTGGAGCGTCGCCGCATCGCCGCGGAGCTGCACGACGTGGTGTCCCATTCGGTGACGGTGATGGTGCTGCAGGCCGCCGGTGCCGCGCGGATCAGCGCGTCCGACCCGGAGCGGACGCGGGAGGCGCTGCTGCACATCCAGCAGGCCGGGCAGCAGGCGATGGCGGAGTTGCGGCGGCTGCTGGCGGTCATGCGGGCCGAGTCGGGCCCGGCGGACGGTGAGCCCGGCCCGCAGCCGCGGCTGGACGACATCGAGGTGCTGCTGACGTCGATGCGGTGCGCGGGGCTGACAGTGACCATGTCGGTGTCCGGCAGCCCGAGCCCGCTGGATCCGAGTATCGAGCTGGCGGCGTACCGGACGGTGCAGGAGAGCCTGACGAACACGCTCAAGCACGTCGGTCGGCGGGCCTGCGCGACTGTTCATTTCGGGTGGCGGGAGCGGGTGCTGTTGCTGCGCGTCGACGACGACGGCACGGGCCGGGAGCCGGGCTCGGCAGCGGGACTGTCCACCGGCAACGGGCTGGCCAGCCTCGCCGAGCGGCTGGAGCGCGTCGGCGGCCGCCTGGTCGCCGGGCCGCGTCCGGAGGGCGGGTTCCGGGTGAGCGCGACGCTGCCGGTCGCGCAGCGCGGCGACCTGGTGGCGGCGTCGGGTGACGGCGGGGCGCCGGTTGTCGGGTGAACGCGTGTCCGCTGTGCGACATCCGGCTGGCCGGCGGCGCCGACGTCGATGATCATGTGGTGGGGCCACTGTCACGGCCGCCGACGACGGGAGCCTTCATGATCCGGGTGCTGCTCGCGGACGACCAGCCGCTCGTACGGGCGGGGCTCGCGATGCTGCTCACCAACGAACCTGACATCGAGGTCGTCGCCGAGGCCGACGACGGGGCGCAGGCCGTCGAGGTCAGTCGCCGGTTGCGCCCGGACGTGGTGCTGATGGACGTGCGGATGCCCGGCACCGACGGGCTGGCCGCGACCCGGTTGATGGCGGACGAGCAGCTCATCGACGATCCGGAGCGGCCGGTACGGATCATCATGCTGACCACGTACCACGTGGACGAGGCGGTGCACGCCGCGTTGCGGGCGGGCGCCTCCGGTTTCGTGCTCAAGGACGCCGCGCCCGCCGAGCTGGTGTCGGCGATCCGGGCGGTCGCCGCCGGGGAGGCGTGGCTGGATCCGGCGGTGGCCCGGCGGCTGCTCGACGACCTCGCCGCCCGGCCCGACCCGGGACTGCCCACCCCGGTGCAGATGCGCCGGCTCACCCCGCGGGAGCGGGAGGTGCTGGTGCTGATGGCGTACGGGATGTCGAACCGGGAGATCGCCGAGCATCTCGTGCTCGGCGACGCGACGGTCAAGACCCACGTCAGCCGGGTCCTGACGAAACTGGGGCTGCGGGACCGGACGCACGCGGTGGTGGCCGCGTACCAGTGCGGCCTGGTGGAACCCGGCACCGCGCCGCCGGCCCGGATGGCCGGCCTGTCCCGCTGAGACCCGCGGCGCGGCCGGGGGCCTCAGCGGGCGCGGCGGCGCTCAGGCGCCGACGTAGTCGGCGAGGTGTTCGCCGGTGAGCGTGGACCGGGCGGCGACGAGATCCGCAGGGTTGCCCTCGTAGACGATCCGGCCGCCGTCGTGCCCGGCGCCGGGGCCGAGGTCGATGATCCAGTCGGCGTGCGCCATGACCGCCTGGTGGTGTTCGATCACGATGACGGACTTGCCGGCGTCGACGAGCCGGTCGAGCAGGCCGAGCAGCTGGGCGACGTCGGCCAGGTGCAGGCCGGTGGTGGGTTCGTCGAGGACGTACACGCCGCCCTTGTCCCCCATCCGGGTGGCGAGCTTGAGGCGTTGCCGCTCCCCGCCGGACAGCGTCGTCAGGGGCTGACCGAGCGTGAGGTAGCCGAGGCCGACGTCGGCGAGCCGGTCGAGGATGGTGTGGGCGGCCGGGGTGCGGGCGTCGCCGTCGCTGAAGAACGTCTCGGCCTCGTCGACGGACATGGCGAGGACCTCGCTGATGTCGCGGCCGCCGAGGTGGTAGTCGAGCACGGCGGGCTGGAAGCGTTTGCCTTCGCAGTCCTCGCAGGTGCTGGCGACGCCGGCCATCATGCCGAGGTCGGTGTAGATGACGCCGGCGCCGTTGCAGGTCGGGCAGGCGCCTTCGGAGTTGGCGCTGAACAGGGCGGGTTTGACGCCGTTGGCCTTGGCGAAGGCCTTGCGGACGGGGTCGAGCAGGCCGGTGTAGGTGGCCGGGTTGCTGCGGCGGGAGCCGCGGATGGCGGTCTGGTCGACGGCGATGACGCCGTCGCGTTTGGCCAGTGAGCCGTGGATGAGGCTGCTCTTGCCGGAGCCGGCGACGCCGGTGACCACGACCAGGACGCCGAGGGGGATGTCGACGTCGACGTCGCGCAGGTTGTGGGTGCGGGCGCCGCGGATCGGCAGGGCGCCGGTGGGCGTACGCACGGCGGTCTTGAGGGTGGCGCGGTCGTCGAGGTGGCGGCCGGTGGTGGTGTCGCTGGCGCGCAGGCCGGCGACTGTGCCTTCGTAGCAGATGGTGCCGCCGTGGGTGCCGGCGCCGGGGCCGAGGTCGACGACGTGGTCGGCGATGGCGATGGTCTCGGGTTTGTGTTCGACGACGAGGACGGTGTTGCCCTTGTCGCGCAGTTGCAGCAGGAGGTTGTTCATGCGGGCGATGTCGTGGGGGTGCAGGCCGATGGTGGGTTCGTCGAAGACGTAGGTGACGTCGGTGAGGGACGAGCCGAGGTGGCGGATCATCTTGGTGCGCTGGGCCTCGCCGCCGGAGAGGGTGCCGGCGGGGCGGTCGAGGCTGAGGTAGCCGAGGCCGATCTCGACGAAGGAGTCGAGGGTGTCCCCCAGTGCTTTGAGCAGTGGGCCGACGGAGGGTTCGCGCAGGTCGCGTATCCAGGTGGCGAGGTCGCTGATCTGCATGGCGCAGGCGTCGGCGATGTTGATGCCGTTGATCTTCGAGGAGCGGGCTTCGGGGGCCAGGCGGGTGCCGTCGCAGTCGGGGCAGGTGGTGAACGTGATGGCGCGTTCGACGAAGGCGCGGATGTGGGGCTGCATGGCGTCGACGTCCTTGGCGAGCATCGACTTGCTGATGGCGGGGATGAGGCCGGTGTACGTGACGTTGATGCCGTCAACCTTGATCTTGGTGGGTTCCTTGTGGAGCAGGTCGTCGAGTTCGCGCTTGGTGTAGTCGCGGATGGGCTTGTCGGGGTCGAACAGGCCGCTGGAGCGGAAGATGCGGCCGTACCAGCCGTCCATGCTGTAGCCGGGGATGGTGATGGCGCCCTCGTTGAGGGAGAGCTTCTCGTCGTAGAGGACGGTGAGGTCGAAGTCGGTGACGGCGCCGCGGCCCTCGCAGCGGGGGCACATGCCGCCGAGGCGGTTGAAGGTGCCCTTCTTGGTCTGGGTCTTGCCGGGGCCGCGGTCGACGGTGATGGCGCCGGCGGCGCGTACGGAGGGGACGTTGAACGAGTAGGCGTTGGGCGGGCCGATGTGGGGGTCGCCGAGGCGGCTGAACAGGATGCGCAGCATGGCGTTGACGTCGGTGGCGGTGCCGACGGTGGAGCGGGGGTCGGCGCCCATGCGTTCCTGGTCGACGATGATGGCGGTGGTGAGGCCTTCGAGGACGTCGACCTCGGGGCGGGACAGGGTGGGCATGAAGCCCTGGACGAAGGCGCTGTAGGTCTCGTTGATGAGGCGTTGGGACTCGGCGGCGATGGTGCCGAAGACCAGTGAGCTCTTGCCGGAGCCGGAGACGCCGGTGAAGACGGTGAGGCGGCGTTTGGGTATCTCGACGTCGACGTTGCGCAGGTTGTTCTCGCGGGCGCCGTGGACGCGGATGATGTCGTGGCTGTCGGCGCGGTGCAGGCCGGTGGTGGCCTCGCTCATGGTCTCTCCGTCCGTGGTGCGGGTCAGCGCCGTTCGTTGATGCGGATGAGGTTGCCGGTGGGGTCGCGGAAGGCGCAGTCGCGTACACCGTAGGGCTGTTCGGTGGGTTCCTGGACGACGTCGGCGCCGCTTGCCGCGAGCCTGTCGAACAGGCCGTCGAGGTCGTCGGTGGCGAGGGTGAGCGCGCCGTAGCTGCCCTTGGCGATGAGTTCGAGGATGGTGCGGCGTTCGTCGTCGTTGATGCCGGGGTCGACGGCGGGTGGGTGCAGGACGATGCCGGTCTCGGGCTGTTCGGGTGGGCCGACGGTGAGCCAGCGCATGGTGTCGCCGCGGCCGACGTCGTTGCGGAGTTCGAAGCCGAGGGTGTCGCGGTAGAACGCGATGGCGGCGTCGGCGTCGGTGTGCGGCAGGAACGCGTAGTGAATGGTGATCGTCATGGTGGTCACGCTAGTGCTGCCGGCCGGTGCGGGCTTCTCGATTCCTGACCGGTCGGGTGGCTTGTTTGGTCAGGCACGGGGGCGGTTCGGCGGTGTCGGGGGCGTGGCGGGCGCGGTAGGCGCTGGGTGGTTCGCCGACGAGTTCGGTGAAGCGGGTGCTGAAGGTGCCCAGGGACTGGCAGCCGACGGCGAAGCAGACGTCGGTGACGCTGAGGTCGCCGCGGCGCAGCAGGGCCATGGCGCGTTCGATGCGGCGGGTCATGAGGTACGCGTACGGGGACTCGCCGTAGGTCTGGCGGAACTGGCGGCTGAGGTGTCCGGCGGACATGTGCTCACCGCGGGCGAGGGCTTCGACGTCGAGGGGTTGCGCGTATTCGCGGTCGATGCGGTCGCGGACGCGGCGTAGCCGGGTCAGGTCGCGGAGGCGTTGGGCGAACGCGGGGTCGTCGGTGACCGGGGGCACCCGTGCATCTTCGCTGTTCGGCGGCGGTGTCGTCCACCTGTTCGAGCGGCGAGTCGCCGCCCGGGCGCACCTGTGCGGCAGGTGCGCCCGGGCGGGCGGGGGCTGTCAGCGCAGCCGGCGGGCGGTGAAACGGGTGGGCGGGTCGGCGATGGCGTCCTGGGTGGCGACGATCTGCAGTTCGCGGGTGCCGGCTTCGAGGGTGGCCTCGAGTACGGCGTAGATCGAGTTGGTGGTGTGTTCCAGGGCGGTCCGGGGTGAGCCGGTGGTGGCGAGATGGGCGAGGTAGAGGGCGGCGGTGACGTCGCCGCCGCCGTTGGGGGTGATCGGCAGCAGCGGGGTGGTGACGGCCCAGGCGCCGTCGTCGGAGACGGCGACGACCTCCAGGTGGCCGGCGGGCAGGTCGCCGTGCAGGACGCTGGTGACCAGGACGTGCCGGGGGCCGGTGGCGCGGACGGCGTCGACGGCGGCGAGCAGGTCGTCGAGGGTGCCGGTGGTGCGGCCGGCGAGGAATTCCAGTTCGAACTGGTTGGGGGTGACGATGTCGGCGCGGGGGACGACGGTGTCGCGGAGGTATTCGGGGATGCCGGGGCGGACGAACATGCCGCGGCCGACGTCGCCCATGACCGGGTCGCAGCAGTAGAGGGCGGCCGGGTTGGCGGCCTTGACGCGGGCGACGGCGTCGAGGATGACGGCGCCGACGGCGGGGTCGCCCTGGTAGCCGGAGAGCACGGCGTCGGCGGTGCCGAGCACGCCGCGGTCCTCGATGCCGGCGATGACGTCGGCGACGTCGGTGGGCGCGAGCAGGGGGCCGCGCCAGGCGCCGTAGCCGGTGTGGTTGGAGAAGTGCACGGTCAGGACCGGCCAGACCTCGTGCCGGAGGCGTTGCAGGGGGAACACGGCGGCGGAGTTGCCGACGTGGCCGTAGGCGACCGACGACTGGATGGACAGGATCTTCACCCGGTCATCGTCGCATCTCCGCTGGTGGTGACGGTTGGTGGTGGGATGATGACCGGGTGGCTGCGGCGGCGGCCGTTCGGCTCATTGTTCCGACCGTCCGGCGCTCGGCGGGTTTGGGCGCGGCGTGCGGTGGGGGCATGAACCGAGGGGTTCTCGCCATCTGGACGGAGGAAGCAACGATGCTTTCCGCACTCGATCGTCGGCACACCGTCGCGCCGCCGGGGTACAGCCGCTGGCTGATCCCTCCGGCGGCGCTGG
Source organism: Micromonospora sp. NPDC049151 (assembly GCF_040648395.1). Lineage (NCBI taxonomy): Bacteria > Bacillati > Actinomycetota > Actinomycetes > Micromonosporales > Micromonosporaceae > Micromonospora > Micromonospora sp. NPDC049151. Next base: position 9,690 of record NZ_JBEZDP010000042.1, on the reverse strand, counting down.
CGATCCATTTGTGCATCGGGCAGGTCTACGCGACGAGCGTGTACAAGAACTCCCTGATCGCGCACTTCGACACGGGGCAGACGGCGATCGGGGTGATCTTCAGTATCGCGATCGTGATGCTGGGGTTGTCGGCCGCGGTGGCCGGCACGTGGGTGGAGGCGAACGGCCCGCGTAAGGCGATGTTCGTCTCGGCGTGTTTCTGGGCGGCGGGCTTCCTGGTCGGGGCGCTGGGCATCGCGACCGGCCAGCTGTGGTTGCTGTATCTGGGGTACGGGGTGCTGGGCGGGATCGGTCTGGGGATCGGGTACATCTCCCCCGTCTCCACGTTGATCAAGTGGTTTCCGGACCGGCCGGGTCTGGCGACCGGGTTGGCGATCATGGGGTTCGGTGGTGGGGCGATGGTGGCCTCTCCCCTGTCCCGCCAGCTGCTGTCGCTCTACGACTCGGGCTACGACCCGTCGGACAGCGGTTCCACGGCGTCGGGGTCGGCGCTGGTGTGGCTGTTCGTGACGCTCGGCCTCGGCTATTTCGTGATCATGATGTTCGGGGTGTTCAACGTTCGGGTGCCGGCGCCGGGCTGGCGGCCGGCCGGGTTCGACCCGGCGCAGGTGGCGGAGAAGCCGCTGGTGACGACCGCGAACGTGTCGGCGGCGAACGCGCTGAGGACGCGGTCGTTCTGGCTGCTGTGGGTGGTGCTGTTCTGCAACGTGACGGCGGGCATCGGGATCCTGGAGCAGGCCAGCCCGATGATCCAGGACTTCTTCCGGGACAACGGGACGTCGGCGGTGTCGGTGGCGGCGGCCGGCGGGTTCGTGGGGCTGCTGTCGCTGTTCAACATGGCGGGCCGGTTCGTGTGGTCGTCCACGTCGGACGTGATCGGCCGCAAGCCGATCTACGTGCTGTACCTGGGCGTGGGCACGGTGCTGTATCTGCTGCTGGCACTGTTCGGGCAGACCGCGACAGCGTTGTTCGTGCTGCTGGCCTGCGTGATCCTGTCGTTCTACGGCGGCGGTTTCGCGACGATGCCGGCGTACCTGCGGGACCTGTTCGGCACGTTCGAGGTGGGTGCGATCCACGGCCGGCTGCTGACCGCGTGGTCGGCGGCGGGTGTGGCCGGGCCGCTGATCGTCAACGGGTTCCTCGACGCGCAGGGCGAGCCGGGCACGTTGACCGCGGCGGCGTACCGGCCGGCGTTGTTCACGATGGTCGGCGTGCTGGTCGTGGGTCTGGTGGCGAACCTTCTGGTGCGGCCGGTGCCGGAGCGCTACCACGAGCCGGCGTCCGGGCGGGACGGGACAGCACCGGGTGCGACGGAGAGGAGCGGATCGTGAACGAGCGGACCGGTGGCGGGCAGGGAGCCCGTCTGGTGGTGTCGTGGCTGCTGGTGTCGGCGCTGCTGGGCTACGGGGTGGTGCAGACGGCGATCACGGCGGCGAAGCTGTTCACCGAGTAGCACAGGCGGGACGGCGGCCCGGGGGGATGTCCCCCGGGCCGCCGCCGGGTCAGAGACCGCCGCCGACGCGCAGCACCGCGCCCGTGGTGTACGAGGCGTCCGCGCCGAGCAGGTACGCGATCGCGCCGGCCACCTCCTCGGGTTCCCCGGCACGGCCCATCGGGATCCGGCCGGCGGCGCTGTCGGGGCGGTCGGGCACGCCGGAGCGGGCGTGGATGGTGGTACGGATGATGCCGGGGGCGACGGCGTTGACCCGGATGCCGCGCGGCGCGAGTTCCTTGGCCAGCCCGACGGTGAGGGTGTCGGTGGCGGCCTTGACGGCGGCGTAGTGGACGTACTCGCCGGGTGAGCCGAGGGTGGCGGCCACCGAGGAGACGTTGACGATTGCGCCGCCGCTGGTGAGCCGCCGGGCGGCCTGCTGGGCGCACAGCACATACCCGATGAGGTTGACGTCGACGACCTCGCGCAGGTCGGTGACGCGCAGGTCGGTGAACGGGCCGATCGGGCTCGTGACGCCGGCGTTGTTGACCAGGCCGGTGAGCGGGCCGAGCCGGTCGGCGGCGTCGAAGATGAGGCGTACCTGGTCGGGGTCGGTGGTGTCGGCGGCGACGGTGACCGCGCGGCGGCCGGCGGCGCGCACGTCGGCGGCCACCGCCTCGGCGGCGGTGTGGTCGGTGCGGTAGCCGATGACCAGGTCGTGGCCGTCGGCGGCGAGCCGGCGGGCGGTGGCCGCGCCGATGCCGCGCCCTCCCCCGGTGACGATGGTGACGGAGCTCAATTCCTCTCCCCTACCTGGTGGTGAGGGCCGACGTTACCGTGGGCGGGACCATCCGGGGTGGAGAGGACTGTCACATGGGGCGCGCGTTGGTGCTGGGTGGCGGCGGGGTGACAGGGGTGGCCTGGGAGCTGGGCCTGCTGGCCGGGCTCGCCGGGCACGGCCTGCGGCTGGACGAGGCGGACCTGGTGGTGGGCACGTCGGCCGGGTCGGTGGTCGGGGCGCAGGTGCGCTCGGGTACGCCGCTGACGGAGCTGTACGAGGCGCAGTTTCGGCCGCCGCGCGACGAGGTGCCGGCCCGGCTCGGCGCCGGTGTGCTGTTGCGTTGGGCGTGGGCCGGTGGGCGGGGCCGCGACGCGGCGCGGGCCCGGGCGCGGATCGGCGCGATGGCGTTGTCGGCGCGTACTCCGTCGGAGCAGTCGCGGCGGGCGGTGATCGCGGCGCGGCTGCCGTCGCCGGACTGGCCGGCGGCGCGGCTGCTGGTCACCGCCGTGGACGCGGCGTCGGGTGAGTTCGTGGTGTTCGACGCCGACAGCGGGGTGTCGCTCGTGGACGCGGTCGGCGCCAGCTGCGCGGTGCCGGGGGTGTGGCCGCCGGTGACCGTCGACGGCCGGCGGTACGTCGACGGCGGGGTGCGGTCGCCGGTGAACGCGGATCTGGCGGCCGGGTGCGGGCAGGTGGTGGTGCTGGCGCCGACGCGTGCGGCGGTGGGGCCGATGCCGCGGCCGGCGGCGCAGGTCGCGGCGTTGCGGGAGGCGGGGGCACGGGTGGCGGTGGTGTCGCCGGACCGGACGGCGCGCACGGCGATCGGCCGTAACGTGCTGGATCCGGCGCGGCGGGCGGCGTCGGCGCGGGCCGGGTTCGCCCAGGCCGACGCGGTGGCCGACGAGGTGGCCGCGGTGTGGCGGTGACTGCGGGTCGCAGCCGCCGAACGGATCAGGCGCCGCTGGTCAGGCGGCTCAGACGCCGGTTGAGGTAGCGCTGTTCGGGCAGGCTGCCGGTGAGCCGCGCGGCCAGCCGGTAGTGCTCGGCGGCGGCCCGCGGATCGCCGTGGAGTTCCAGCAGGTGGGCGCGGACGGCGTGCAGCCGGTGGTGGTCGCGCGTCGCCGGGTCGGCGAGCAGCGGGAGCAGCGCCAGTCCGATGGCGGGGCCGTGCGCCATGGCCACGGCGACGGCCTGGTTGAGGGTGACGAACGGGCTGGGAGCGACCCGGCTCAGCATGTCGTAGAGGACGCTGATCTGCAGCCAGTCGGTCTCCGGGAAGGCCGGCGCCTCGGCGTGCACGGCGGCGATGGCCGCCTGGAGCTGGTAGCGGCCCACCGGGCCGTGCGGCAGGGCCCGGTCGAGCAGCGTGACTCCCTCGTCGATGAGGTCGCGACGCCAGCGGGTGCGGTCCTGCTCGGCGAGCGGCACGAGGTCACCGGCGGCGTCGGTGCGGGCGGGTGAGCGGGCGTGGGTGAGCAGCATCAGCGCCAGCGCGCCGGTGACCTCGTGGTGGTCGGGCAGCGCGGCGTGGACCTGCCGGGTGACCCGGATCGCCTCCTCGGCGAGTTCCACGTCGAGGAGTTGGTCGCCGGAGGTGCGGGCGTAGCCCTCGCTGAACACCAGGTGGCACACGTCGAGCACGGCGGCCACCCGGTCGGGCAGCGCGTGCGGCGGTGGCATGGTGAACCGGGCGCCGGCCTCGCGCAGCGTCGCGCGGGCCCGGCTCAGCCGCTGGGTCATGGTCCGGGCCGGCACCAGGTAGGCGGCGGCGATCTGCTCCACGCGCAGTCCGGCCACGGCGCGCAGGGTCAGCGCGACCTGCGAGGCGCGGCTCAGCGCCGGGTGACAGCACAGGAACAGCAGTCGCAGCGTGTCGTCGGCCCCGGTCACGGGAGTCTCGTCGAGCGCCGGCACGCGGCCGGCGTCGGGTTGGCGGGCCGCGTCGAGCCGCTCGCGGCGGGTGCGGGCGGTGTCGGCGCGCATCCGGTCGATCAGCCGGCGGGAGGCGACCCGGATGAGCCAGGCCCGGGGTTCGTCGGGCACGCCGGTGAGCGGCCACCGGGCGGCGGCCGCCTCCGCCGCGTCCTGGAGGGCGTCCTCGCAGGCGTCGGGGTGCCCGTAGCGGCGCAGCAGCGCGGCGCGGACGTGCGGCGCCTCCCGGCGCCACACGTCCGCCAGCGGCGTCACGTCACTGATCGGAGCCGCCCGGCCACATCAGGGGCCGCAGTTCGACGGTCTCCCCCGGGCCGGCGAACTTCGCGGCGACGGCGTCCGCGCGGGCCTGGTCCGGCACGTCGATGAGGAAGAAGCCGGCGAGGTGTTCCTTGGCCTCGGAGTACGGGCCGTCGGTGGCAAGTGGCGCGCCGTCGCTCCACCGGTAGAGCCGGGCGGTGCGGGGGTCGGCGAGCGCCTCACCGCCGACCAGTTCGCCGTTGGCGTGCAGCTCGGCCATCACCTGCTCGAAGTCGGCGTTGAGCCGGTCGCGGACCTCGGCGGGCAGTTCCTGGTGGGCGGCGAGGTAGTCGGAGGTGGGGTGGCCCCACGGCTCCGGGTTGGAATGAATCATGATCACGTATTTCACTGTCGGTCCTTCGCGTCGTGCGGCGGTGCCTTCCCGCCGCTCGCCGGGTACGACGGAGCGGGATCGCCGGTGTCTACATATCCTCGCGTCATGAGTGACGCGGTGGGTGTCGGTGACCTGGTCGAGGATTTCACGCTGCCGGACGAGACGGGCACGCCACGGCGGCTGTCGGAGTTCCTGGCCGCCGGGCCGGTGGTGTTGTTCTTCTACCCGGCGGCGATGACGCGGGGCTGCACGGCGGAGAGCTGCCACTTCCGGGACCTGGCGGCGGAGTTCGCGGCGGTGGGCGCGCAACGGGTGGGGATCAGCCGGGATCCGGTGCAGCGGCAGGCGGAGTTCTCCCGCCGGCACGGGCTCGGCTATCCGCTGCTCTCCGACGCCGACGGCGTGGTCGCGCAGGCGTTCGGGGTGCGGCGGCGGCTGCCGCTGGGGCCGCTGAGCACGCGGCGGATGACGTTCGTGATCGGCACGGACCGGCGGGTGCTCGCGGTGGTGCGCAGCGAGCTGAGCATGAACGAGCACGCCGACGCGGCGTTGCGGGCCCTCGGGGGCTGATCTTCGTGGTGTCGCAGCCAGCTGGTATCAAGGCTGCGTCAAACAGGTGTACGGAAGAGGGCGTGATGGCGGGTCAGGGTTTGTCCACTGACGAGATTCAGGGGATCCGGGAGGCGCTGGCCGCGGGCCGCAAGCCCCGGGTGGTGTTCACCGAGGCGGCCGGGCAGATGGCCGGGCAGCTCGGGCAGGTGGTGGAGCTGACCGACCCGGCGGCGTCGGAGGAGTTCGTGGTGGTGCGGTTCGGCCGCGACGAGCTGCCGTTCTCCCCCGCCGACGTGGCGATCGCCCCGAAGGGCGCCGGGCGGCGTCCGGCCACGGAGGCGAAGCCGGAGCCGGCGCAGCCGCCGGCCGCGCCGGAGCCGGAGTTCGTGCTGGACACGCCGCGGGTACCGGCGCCGCGCCGGGAGGAGCCGAAGGCCGAGGCGCCGCCGGCGGAGCCGAAGCCGGCGAAGCGGGCGGTGAAGGCCGCGAAGCCGAAGACGCCGCCGGGGCTGACCGTGACGCTGGCCTACGCCGAGGGCGAGTGGACGGTGGCCGCGCAGCAGGGCACGAAGGCGCTGGCCCGGCCGTACGTGGTGAAGCCGGCCGAGGCGCTGCGGATGGTCGCGCTTGTCGACGTGCCCGGCGTGCAGGAGGCGGTGGAGCAGATCCTGGCCGCCGAGCGGGCCGAGGCCGAGCAGCAGGCGGAGAAGCTGCGCGCCGAGCTGGCCGAGATCGAGGCGCGGCTGGCGGAGCTGCGCGAGGCGCGCTGACCCTTGGACGCCCCGCGGGGCCGGTGCGACCCCCTCGCACCGGCCCCGCGCCCCTGCGCCCACAGGTCGATCAGTGTTGCGGAATGTTCTGTACCCCGATTCGGCGGCGGAACACCCAGTACGTCCAACCCTGGTACGCCAGCACGATCGGCGTGAACACCACTGCCACCCACGTCATGATCTTCAGGGTGTACGGGGTGGACGCGGCGTTCGTGGCGGTGAGCGTGCCGGCCGGGTCGAGGGTGGACGGCATCACGTTCGGGAACAGCGCGGCGAACAGCGTCGCCACGGCCAGGGCGATGGCCACGGCGGTGCCGGTGAACGCCCAGCCCTCCCGGCGTACCTTGGCGGCGGCCAGACCGCCGAGCAGGGCGAGGGCGGCGCCGACGGCGAGCACGACGGCGGCGGCGCTGGAGCGGATGGTCAGCGTCCAGCTCAGGAACGCCACGGCGGCCACTGCGGTGCCGACCCCGAGCTTGACGGCGAGGGCGCCGGCGCGTTCCCGGATGTCACCGGTGGTCTTGAGCGCCAGGAACACCGCGCCGTGGGTGAGGAACAGCCCCAGCGTGGTCAGTCCGCCGAGCAGCGCGTACGGGTTGAGCAGGTCGAACAGGCCGCCGACGTACTCGTGGTCGGCGTCCAGGGGCACGCCGCGGAAGATGTTGGCGAACGCCACGCCCCACAGCACGGCCGGGATCGCCGAGCCCCAGAAGATGGCCTGGTCCCAGCGACGCTTCCAGGACGCCTCGGGCCGCTTGTGGCGGTACTCGAAGGCGACGCCGCGGGCGATCAGGGCCAGCAGAATGAGCAGCAGCGGCAGGTAGAAGCCGGAGAACAGGGTGGCGTACCACTCGGGGAAGGCGGCGAACATGGCGCCGCCGGCGGTGATCAGCCACACCTCGTTGCCGTCCCAGACCGGGCCGATGGTGTTGATCAGGACGCGGCGCTGCCGGTCGTCGCGGCCGAGCACCGGCAGCAGCATCCCGACGCCGAAGTCGAAGCCTTCGAGGATGAAGTAGCCGGTGAAGAGCACTGCTACGAGGAGAAACCAGACGGTCGTCAGTTCCACGGTTGGGCTCCGGGGTGTCAGTAGGCGAACGCCAGCGGGCGCTCGGCGTCGTCGGTGTCGTCGTCGTCGGTCTGCGGGGTGACGTCCGGGACGCCGGCGCGGGCGTAGCGGACCAGCAGCTTGAACTCGACCACCGCGAGGACGGCGTAGATGAGGGTGAACGCGGTGAAGGAGGTGAGGACCTCGGTCAGGGAGACGCTGCGGGACACGCCGTCGCGGGTGAGCATCTCGCCGAAGACGATCCACGGCTGGCGGCCCATCTCGGTGAAGATCCAGCCGAAGGAGTTGGCGAGCAGCGGCAGCACGGGCATGACCAGGCCGGCGCGCAGCAGCCACTTGCTGGTGGGGGTGCGGCCCTTGCGCTGGCTCCAGAGCACCAGCAGCGCGATCGCGGCGGCGGCCAGCCCGAAGCCGATCATGAAGCGGAAGCTCCAGTAGGTGACCGGGATGATCGGGGCGTAGTTGCCGGGGCCGTACTGGCTGGCGTACTGGGCCTGGAGGTCGTTGATGCCCTGCACGGTGCCATTGGGGTCGCCGGTGCCGAGGAACGACAGCAGGTACGGGATCTTGATGGCGAACAGCTCGCGGCTGCCGTCGAGGCTGCCGACGGTGAGCACGGAGAACGAGGCGGGGCTCTCGGTGGTGTAGAGGCCCTCGGCGGCGGCCATCTTCATCGGCTGCACCTCGGTCATGATCTTGCCCTGGATGTCGCCGGTGAGGATGACGAGCGCCGAGGAGACCAGGACGACCCAGGAACCGAGCTTGGTGGCGAAGCGGTACGCGCCGGTGTCGGCGCTGTCGCGGTTGCGCATCACGTGCCACAGGCCGACGGTGACCATCAGCGACCCGGCGACCAGGAACGCACCGGCCAGCGTGTGCGGGAAGGTGATCAGGGCGACCTTGTTGGTGAGCACGGCGACGAAGTCGGTCAGCTCGGCGCGGCCGCTCTCGGGGTTGATCCGGAAGCCGACCGGGTTCTGCATGAACGAGTTGGCGGCGAGGATGAAGTACGCCGACAGGTTGGTGCCGATCGCGGCGGCCCAGATCGAGGCCAGGTGCAGGCGCTTGGGCAGCCGGTCCCAGCCGAAGATCCACAGACCGATGAACGTGGATTCGAGGAAGAACGCGACCAGGGCCTCGATGGCCAGCGGCGCACCGAAGATGTCGCCGACGAAGCGGGAGTAGTCACTCCAGTTCATGCCGAACTGGAACTCCTGCACGATGCCGGTGACCACACCCATCGCGAAGTTGATCAGAAACAGTTTGCCGTAGAACTTGGTGAGTTTGAGGTACCGCTCGTTGCCGGTGCGGTGCCACATGGTCTGGAGGATCGCCACCAGCACGGACAGGCCGATGGTCAACGGCACGAACAAGAAGTGGTAGACGGTGGTGACACCGAACTGCCAGCGGGCGACGTCCAACGCGTCCACCTGAAAACCCCCAGCTGCGCATACTACGAGACGTAGTAGATACTACTCGTCGTCGTAGGGAGACCAGCAGGGCCGCAGGGCCCCACCCGGCCCGGGACCAATGACCCTGATCACCCTTGCCGGAGGACCTGCGGTCCCGGGCTCACCCTTGCCGGAGGACCCTGCGGTCCCCGGATCACCGTGCCCGGGTGCCGGGATCGCCCTGGCTCGTGCGACCATCCAGCGTTGATGAACAGCACCCCCTGGCGCGCGCCGCTGCTGTGGCGGGCCGCGCAGACGCTCGCCTGCGCCGCCGTCAGGCTGGTCGGCCGGCTGGAGGTCACCGGCGACGTGCCCGACGCGCTGCGCCATGGCCCGCTGGTCCTGGCCGCCAACCACATCAGCCCGTTCGACCCGGTGGTCCTCGCCGCCGCCTGCCGGGTCCGGCGGGTCGCGCCCCGGATCATGGCCACCGGCGGGCTGTTCCGCACCCCGGTGATCGGGGCGCTGATGCGCCACGCCGGGCACATCCGCGTCGACCGGGGCACCGCCGCGGTGCACCGGTCACTGGAGGTCGCCGCCGAGGCGGTGGCCGGCGGCTCGGTGGTGCTGGTCTACCCGGAGGGGCGCATCGGGCTCGACCCCGGCATGTGGCCCGAGCGGGGAAAGACCGGCGCCGCCCGGCTCGCCTTCGCCGGCGGCGCCGCTGTGGTGCCGGTCGCCCAGTGGGGCTCGCACGAGGTGCTGCCCTACCGGGCGCCCAAGGGGATGCTGCGCGCGGTCGCCCGGGCGGTCGTCCGCCGGCCCGCCATCAGGGTGCACTTCGGCGCCCCGGTGCCGCTGGACGACCTGCGCTCCGGCTCCCCCGGCGCGGCCCGGCAGGCCACTGACCGGATCATCGACGCGATCACCGACGACCTGGTGGCGCTGCGCCCCGACGAGCCGGACCTGCCACGCCACGTCGACCCGGGGCGGCCCGTCGAGACCACCCGCGCCCACCGCCGCCACCGCGCCGGCTGAGAGAGTGTTGGGTAACCCGGTGACTACTTGTGGTTGAGTTCGTCGTCGAGGCGTCGGGCTGCTTCGGTCTCGATGGGGCCTTGGGGTTCGA
>NZ_JBEZDP010000041.1:0-25156 GCF_040648395.1 Micromonospora sp. NPDC049151 | reverse complement strand
ACATCGAACCCCAAGGCCCCATCGAGACCGAAGCAGCCCGACGCCTCGACGACGAACTCAACCACAAGTAGTCACCGGGTTACCCAACACTCTCTCAGACGTCCCGGCAGAAGTGCGTCGCACAGTCTGTCACCGCGCGGACCGGTCCCGCTGGCCCTGCACGCCGGACGTGGCGGATGTCTCGACGTCCTGTTCCCGAGCGGCACCTCGGGGACGAATCGACCAGACACGCCTGCCGGGGCAGAATCCGTCATCCGGACCGGAGATGATGACTGCCGTCACCTGGCCGCGCGGAAACGTCCGGCCGGTCCCGCACACGGCACGAGCGAGGAACCAGATGACGCAGGGGCACCCTCCGGCGGCGGGCTGGCCGCCGCCCGGCAACGCCGACTCCCGGCACGGCGGAACACCGCCGCCCGCGCAGCCGGTCCCGTGGGGGCCGCCGCCCCCAGCACCGAGGTCCCGCCGTGGGCTCTGGATCGGGCTCGCGGCCGGCGCGCTCGCGCTCGCGGTCTGCGCCGGCACCGCGGTCGGCGTCGGGCTGGGCCTGCGCGGCGACGACGAGGACGGCCCGGCGCCGAAGGCGGCAGCCGGCGCGAACGGTGTCACAGTCACGAACGCCGAATTGTCCGCCCTGCTCGACCGGCACACCAAGGCGCTGGCGGCGAAGGACCTGGACGGCTACCTGGCCGCGTTCGACCCGGCCCGCGAGGAGCTGATCGCCGGGCAGACCCAGCTCTTCCGCAACCTGGCGAAGTTGCCGCTGTCGGTGGCCCGCTACGAGACGGTCGAGAAGCAGGGCCGTGCCAGCGACGCGTTCGGACAGGGCGTCACGTTCCAGCTCGACGTCTCGTTCGTGCACCAGTTGGACGGCTTCGACCTGGCCCCGGTCGCCGAGTGGTACCGCTGGACGATCGTCCGCGCCGGCAAGGACGCGCCGATCCGGGTCACCGCTGTGACCGGCGCACCTGCCGGCGGCAACGGCGACTCGAAGACCGTCTACTACCCCGGGCCGTGGGACAAGTGGCAGGAGATCCATGTCGAGCGGACCGCGTACGCCCTGATCATCACCGACGCGGCCCGGGCCGACCTGGCGGTGCGGTACGCCCTGGCCGTCGACAGGTCGGTGACGGACAACCTGGCCGTGTGGCGGGCCAACGCGCCGCCCGAACCGATGACGGACAAGTTCGTCGTCACGTTCGCCGCGGGCAAGGACGAGATGACCTCGCTCTACCGGATCGGCACCGAGAAGGCCACCGCGGCGGGCTTCTCGGTGGGCATGGTCGCGGCCGAGCGCAAGGACGGCAAGGCCACGATCGGCGGCACCCGCATCGTGGTGGACACCACCGATCGCTACTTCACCCGCTCCGGCGGCGACAACGACGCCCGCATGGTGTTGCGGCACGAAATCGCGCACTCGCTGATGACGCTCCGCACCGACCTGTCCGCCGTGGACGAGTTCAGCAAGCTCGACGAGTGGGTGGTCGAGGGCTTCGCCGAGTACATCGCCTTCAGCGGCCTTCCGCTGACCGCCAGCGAACGCACCGCGCCGGCCCGGCAGTTGGTCCGCAACGGGTGGAACGGGAAGCTGCCCGGCAACGGCGAGTGGGACAACCCCGACCGGCTGAGCTTCCACTACTGGCTCGGGCACACCGCGATGAGCCACCTCGCCGAAAAGCATGGCGAGCCGAAGCTGTTCCGCTTCGTCGAGGCCGTCTACGCCGGCGCCCCGACCGACCGCGCCGCCCGGGACGTGCTCGGCGTGTCGCTCGACGAGTTCCAGGCCGGCTGGGCCGACTACGTCCGCGAACTGGACGGCTGACGGAAACGGGAGACGACCGATGACGTATCAGCACCAGCAGTACCCGCCGCCCGCGTACCCACCGGCGGGCCCGCCGGGTCCGGTCGGTGCGCCGCCGGCGGCGCCGAAGCGGCGCGGGCGCGTGGCGTTACTGGTGGCCGGCGGCCTGGTGGCGGTGCTCGCGGTCGCCGCCGGCACCGCCTACGGCGTGTCCCGGCTGGTCGGCGGCGGTGACGGCGACGGGCGGAAGCTGCGTACCGCGTGGGTGCTCGACTTCCCGGAACTGCAGCGCAACGGGCTGAAGACGTACGACGGGCAGGACATGTTCGGTGCCTGGCTGGTCGGCGACGCGGTGGTCCGGGCCCAGCCGGACGGCATCATCGCCTACCGGCTCGACGACGGCGCCCAGGCGTGGGGTGTGCCCGCGCCACAGGCGACGTCGCTGTGCGCGGCCGCGCAGACGCTGGCCGAGGGGCGGGGTGTGGTGGCGCTCGGATCCGCCGAATCCTGCGACACGCTCGTCGGGTTCGACGCGGCCGGCGGCAGCCAGACCTGGCGGGCGACGTTCCCCGTCGAACGCCGCAAGGGCCGGTCCACTGTCACCGCGCCGGACCTGTCGGTGGCGAACGGGCAGGTCGTCGTGCGCAGCGGCGAGAGCGTCCTCGGATACTCGCTGGCCGACGGCAAGCGGCTGTGGCAGACCGACGCGGACCGGCTGCTGCCCGGCCGCGACTGCCGCGTGGCCGACGCGCAGGCCGCCGGGGGCCAGGCCGTGGTCACCGCGCTCTGCGACGGCGACCGGGGGGCGCTGCTCGGCCTGGACCCGGCCACCGGCAAGCCGCGCTGGCAGCAACAATTGCCGGCCGCACAGCAGAGCGGCGGCGTGCTGAGCGTCGACCCGCTGGTCAGCCTGCCCGGCCTGAGCACCGAGACGTTCGTCGCGCGCGACGCCACCGGCAAGGAGCGGGCCACGTTCGGCAACCCCGTCGACGGTACGCGGTTCAGCGACCTGCCCGTCAACCGATCCAACACGGTCGAGGGGCCGGAGATCCGGCCGTACCTGGCCGACACGGAAACGCTCTACCTGCCCACCGAGCCTTCACCGGTCGGCGACGACATGCGCCAGGCCGATCAGGTGGTGGCGATCGACCTGGCCACCGGGAAGCGGCGCTGGGTGTCGGCCGGGCACACCGACAGCGAGGTGGAACTGATCCGCCTCGACGATCAGGGTGTGCTGGCGTGGGAGGTGGGCGACCGGCGGGATCTCGCCCCCCGGCTGGTCCGCATCGACCCGGCCACCGGAGAGGTGGATGTGCTGGCCGAGGCGCCGCGTTCGGCCGGCACCGAGGGCAGCGACGCGAAGGTGCTGGAACGCGACGGCACCGTGGTGCTGGTGCCGTGGAAACAGGTCAGCGCGGACGCGGCGATCACCGTCCTGCGCTGAACGACGCGGGGCGGGCCACCCGTCGGTGACCCGCCCCGCGTCGCCCGTCATCAGGCGGGCACGTACGCCAGCAGTGCCCGGTTCCGGGTCGGTGCCGGCTCGGTCACCGTGCCGAGCGGCTTGAACTCACTGTCGAGGACCGTGATGCCGGTACCGCGCCGCAGCAACACCCTGCCGTCGGCGCTGAACAGGATGCCGCGGACCTCGCCCGTGCCGGGCAGGTCGACGACCTTGCTGGTCCTGGTGTCGACCACCGCGAAGCTGCCGTCCCGGCGGGACGGGTCGGTGCCGATCCAGCCCACTGCCACGTAGTGGCCGTCGGCGGACACGCTGCGGGCCTCCCAGCCGCCCCACTTCGTGGCCTCCTGCTGAGGTGGCGTGTAGGTGTACTGCCGGGTGCTCTCACCGTCCGTGACGTAGGGTTTGCCGTCCGACTCGGCGGCCAGCCAGGTGCCGTCGGCGGACCAGCAGCGCTTGACCTCCTGGCCCGGGTCGCCGACGACCTGCTTGTTGGCCGTCACGTCGTAGAGCACGGACTGTCGGTTCTTCCGCTGCACCATCAGATGGTCGTCGCCCTTCCACCGCAGCGGCCGGGCGCCGAGGCAACTGATCCCCTCCGCGAGGGTCGTCGCCCCCTCGTCTCCGACGGTGGCGATCAGCAGCACCCCGTTGGCGTTGTCGGCGCTGTCCTGCACCCACACCACCCGCTTGCCGTCCGGGGAGATGCTGACGCTGTTGGCCTCGCAGCGAGAGGCTGCCTCGTGGACGACCTCGTGGACCACCCGGTCCCGCGTGCCGCGGACCTCGTGGATCCGGGATCGGGTGGACGTGTGCTCCAGGTAGTAGCGGGTACCGGTGAGCGCCGGCTGCGACTGGCCGGTGGCGGTGCTCGCGTCGGTGGAGGGCGTACGGGACGGCTCGACCGGCGGGGCGGTGACGGTCACCGACGGCCCGGCGGGTTCGGGCGCCTGGCTGTTCGGCCGGATCGCCAGCGCGGTTCCGGTCGCGGCGGCCAGCACCACGAGCGCGGCGGCGGAGGTGGCGACGGCCCGCTGGATGCCGAGTCGCCGCGAGGTACGCAGCGCGCGGTCCCGCAGGTCGACCGGGGTGACCTCCTCGGCCAGGTCGGACAGGTCGAAACGCAGTCGGTCCTGGTTCATCGGGCGGTTCCTTCCGTGACGTACAGCTCGGCGAGCTCCGGGGCCACGCTGCGCAGCTTCGCCAGCGCCTTGGACGTCTGGCTCTTGACGGTGCCGACTGTCACGCCGAGCAGGTCGGCGGCCTCGGCTTCGGTGCGGTCCTCGAAGAACCGCAGGACCAGGACGGCCCGTTGTTTGGCGGACAGCCGGGCCAGCGCGACCCGGAGGGTCAGCCGGAGCGTGGTCTGCTGGGCGTGGTCGGGGGCCGAGTCGCCTCCGCGCGGCTCGGGCATGTCGCCCGGCATCGACTCGGCCACCCGGCGGCGCCGCCACCAGGAGACCTGCAGGTGGTACATGATCTTCCGGGTGTACGCCTCCGCGTTGCCGGTCTCGTGCAACCGGTTCCAGGCGCGGTGGGTACGGGCCAGGGCGGACTGGACGAGATCCTCGGCCAGATGCTGGTCGCCGGTGAGCAGGTAGGCGGATCGCAGTAAGGCGGGGGTGCGAGTTCGGACGAACAAGTCGAACTCATTCAGGAGAGGGTCCACACGAGCCGGTCCTTGGGGTCAGGTGGTGCATCAGCGTGACGCCTTCCGAGACGCCACCTGCCCGCGCCATGGTTGCCGCCGGCGGTGACTCTTTCGCCGGGCCGGCCGGCGTCAGCAGTCGAAGACCGACCAGCAGATGTCGTCGCGCAGGCGCTGGTCGTCCAGGACCAGCTCGCGGATCTCCACCGGGAGCCGGTCGCGCTGCCACCGGCACTCGTCGCGCCCGGCCACCTCGCCGAGACCGTCGGGCGCCGCCGCGCGTACCGCCTTTATCGCGTACGCGGCGGCGCCGAGTTCGTGGGCGGCGACGTGAGCCACGACGGCGGCCTGACCGGCGGCGTACGCGGCGTTGCGTGCCGCCCCGCGCAGGTCCCGGGCCGCGCCCATGGCGTGCCCGCCCGCCGCCCGTGCCCGCATCATCCCGACCTCGCCGCGCACCCAGGCGCGGGCGTGCTCGATCGCCTCGCGCGGACGGCTGTCGTCCGGCCGGACCGCCTCGAACAGGCCGAGGACGTGCTCGGCGCAGGTGGCGGCCCAGAGCGCCAGCAGGTGGTGGTGCTCGTCGGTGAGCGTGCCGCCCCGGCGGATCGTGATGAACCGGGGATCCCGGATCTTCGGCAGGATCACGACGCGGCCTCCGGTCCGGCGTGGCGCAGGTCGTGGTCCAGAGTGCTCATCAGCCGGGCGACCCGGCTGCCGCCACCGGTCACCGGCGGGTAGCGGCGGAGCACGTCGACCAGCACGGGTGTGGCGAGCCGCCGGTACCGGTCCAGCGCCGCCTCGCCCACGGTCTCGTCGCCGCCGGCCTCCAGTTCGGCGACGCGCGCCGCGTTGGCGGCGGCCCGCAGGATGTGGCCGACCTGGGTGGCCTTCGCGATCGGGTGCAGGTACGCGGCCGCCGCGGCGTCACCGGCAGCCCGGGCGGCCAGGCGCGCGGCCTCGGTGGGCGCGGACCGGGCGGCCCGGTGCGCGTCGAGGGACGTGACCCGCTGGAGTTTCGTCCGGGCGGCTCCGCGTGCGAACGTCCAGGCCGCGTCGACAGCCGTGCGGGGACGCCCGTCACCGGGAACCGCCCGCTCGTAGACCGGGAGGACGTCCTCCGCGTGCCGCACCGCGTACCGCGCCACCTCGCGCAGCTCGTCCACGGTCAGGTCGAAGTCCCCCGGTGCTGTCATGTCGCGGGCATCGTATCGGCGTTGCCCCGCCGGTAAGGCCCCCAGCCGACGAACCGCTCGAACAGCTCACGCGGCGTCGGCCCGTCCTGCGGGTTGAGGCGGAACAGGTCGTGGGTGGCCTCGTGGTAGAGCCCGGACAGGTAGACGGCCAGGTCGACCGGGTGGTCCGCGTACTCGGCCTTGAGCAGCAGGCGGGCCTGCGCGCAGGGCCACGGCCCGCCGCAGGCGCGGCAGAGCCAGAGCGGCCGGATCGGCAGGTGGGCCGGCTGGCCCGGCGGGCAGGGGCGGGGCCGATCGGGGTACGGCCCGAGCCGGGGTACGGGAAGGTTCATGCGTGACAGTCTGCTGAGGACACCACTACGCTCGGAAGTCGTCCCGGCGAGTCCGGGGAGAGTCCGGGAGACCGGCGGCCGACCGGGGAGGGCGTGTGGAGAACGAGCCGACCGCCGAGCTGATCCGCGCCCAACTGCGGCGGCTGCGGCTGCGGGCCGAGCTGAGCCAGGAGGAGTTCGGGAAGCTGGTGCACTTCTCCGGCTCCCAGGTGTCGGCGGTCGAGCTGGGCCACCGGCCGCTCGACCGGTTCTTCCTCGCCCGGGCCGACGACGTGCTCGGCACCGGCGGGCTGTTGATGTCGCTGCTCAAGCTCGCCGAGCGCGACGGCCAGCCGAGCTGGTTCCGCCCCTGGCTCGAAGCCGAACGCCAGGCGCAGCAGTTGCGCTGTTATCAGCCCAGCCTCATCCCGGGACTGTTGCAGACCGAGAACTACGCCCGCGCGATGATCCGCACCGACGACATGCTCGCCGAGCAGGAGGCGGAACGGCGGCTCGCGGTCCGACTCGACCGGCAGGCGGTGCTGGCCGGTACCGATCCGCTCAAGTTCGTCGCGGTGATCGAGGAGACCGTGTTGCGCCGCGCCGACGAGAGCTTTCGCGGGTTGATGAGTCAGCAGGTCGCGCACCTGATCGAGGCGAGCAACCATCCCCACGTCGCGGTGCACGTCATTCCGGCCGATTTGGGCCTCCACGTCGGACTGACCGGGCCGTTCACCCTCGCGCGGGGCGCTGACGGGGGTTGGATCGGCTATCTGGAGAACCAGCTCGGCGGAACAGTGATCGACAAAGATGAGGACGTGGCCATCCTGCTGTCCAGGTGGGAGAGTGTCCGGAGTGAAGCACTGTCCCGCCGGCAGTCGATCGAGCTGATGAAGGAAGTGGTCGAGTCATGGAGCTGATCGGTGCGATCTGGCGCAAGTCGATCCGCAGCGGACACAGCGAGTGCGTCGAGGTGGCGGACAACCTGGCCGGGGTGGTCGGGGTGCGGGACAGCAAGGACCCGGCCGGGCCGGTACTCACCTTCACACCTGACGCCTGGCGTGCCTTCGTCCGGCTCAGCGGGAGCCACGCGTCGCGCTGATCAGCACCGTGTGCTTGCGTACCCGGAAGGTGCCCTCGGCGTCGATGCGGGCCTCGATCGCGGTGCGGGCGGCCGACTCCTGCGCGGCCGTGAGCGGCCCGATCATGCTGGCGATGTACGCCAGGATCGGCTCCGCGGCCGGCACTGCCAGCTCGTCCGGGTAGCGCTCGACCGTCACATCGGTGAAGTGGGCGGCGACCCGGGCCGGTGTCGTCTCGGCGGTGACGTCGTTCTGATCGTGGAACCGGACCGCCAGGTCCGGGCACCCGATCACCGGGCCGAGCGTGTTCAGCTCGGCCATGTGGTCGCGGCCGTTCACGGCGACAGCCAGCCGCCCGCCCGGGCGCAGCACCCGGGCGAAGTCGCGCAGTGCGGCGTCCGGGTCATCCAGGTGGTAGAGCGTGCTGTTGGCGATCACCGCGTCGACCGCTCCGGCACGGAACGGCAGGCGGGCGGCGTCGCAGCGCAGCACCCCGGCGCCGGGCACCTCGCGCAGCCGCGCGCACATGGCGGGCGAGAAGTCGGTGAGGATCAGCCGGCCACGATGGCTCACCCTCTGCCACAGCTCGCCGGTGCCGGCACCGACCTCCAGCACGTCCCCGCCCAGTGGAAGCCGCTCGCCCAGCCAGCCGAACCAGCCGTGCGGGTTGGTGCCGTACGAGTGCAACGCCATCCGGGCGGTCAGATTGCCCGTCGTCGTCGCGTACTGGCTGGTCGCGCGAGCCGACGCGGTGACGCCACCCGTCATCAGAGGTAGAAGCAGAACGGATGACCCACCGGGTCGAGGAGCACCCGGACGTCGTCCTGCGGCTGGAAGTCGGGCAGCGTCGCGCCCACCGACACCGCGTACGCCACGGCCGACTCCAGGTCGTCGACCTTGATGTCCAGGTGGACCGACATCTGCTGGTCACCGGGACCCGCCGGCCACACGGGCCGCACGTAGGCCGACTCGTCCTGGAACGCCAGCCAGTGGCCGCCCTCCGGCGGAGCGAGCACCACCCACTCGGGTTCCTGCTCGCGCCGGGTCCAGCCGAGCAGCCGCTCGTAGAACGCGGCCAGGTCCTCTGCGGACGGTGCGTCCAGCACCGTGGTCGTCAGCTTCATCAGCGGTCGCTCAGCCATGCCGCATTCCTACCCGACCCCCGCGACATTTTCTGGCCCGTCCGCGCCACCTCGGCGGGGTGGCGGCATCCCGCTGGTGTCGATACCGCCACCTCGCCGAGCTTGCGACGATCGGTCGGCACGGACACCGAAAGGGGTCGCCCGGCCGTCCGCTCGCGCCATAAGCTGCGGCAATGCTGCTACGCATGTCGACCCTGCTGCTCCGGACCCTCCGCGAGGACCCGGCCGACGCGGAGGTGCCGAGCCACCGGCTGCTGCTGCGCGCCGGATACGTCCGCCGGGCCGCGCCGGGTGGCTACACGTGGCTGCCGCTGGGCAAGCTCGTGCTGGACCGGATCACCGCGATCGTGCGGGACGAGATGACAGCGATCGGCGAGCAGGAGGTGCACTTCCCGGCGCTGCTCCCGGCCGAGCCCTACCGGATCAGCGGGCGGTGGACCGAGTACGGGGACGACATCTTCACGCTCGCCGACCGCAAGGGCGCCGACCATCTGCTCGCGCCGACCCACGAGGAGCTGGCCGCGCTACTGGTGAAGGACCTGTTCTCCTCGTACCGGGACTTCCCGGTGACGCTGTTCCAGATCCAGACCAAGTTCCGTGACGAGGCCCGGCCCCGGGCCGGTCTGCTGCGCGGGCGCGAGTTCCTGATGAAGGACGCCTACTCGTTCGACCTCGACGAGGCCGGGCTCCAGGCGGCCTACGACAGGCATCGGGCCGCCTACACGCGCGTCTTCACCCGGCTCGGGCTGGACTTCACCACCGTCCACGCGATGTCCGGCGCGATGGGTGGGTCAGCGTCGGAGGAGTTCCTGGCCGCCACGCCGGTCGGCGAGGACACGTTCGTCGGCTGCACCGCCTGCGACTACGCGGCGAACACCGAGGCGGCGGTGACCCGCGCCCCAGCCGTCGGTGACCCGGACGCCCACCCGCCCACCGAGGTGCACGACACCCCGGAGACGCCGACCATCGCCGCCCTGGTCGAGCTGGCCGAGGCACGGAAGCTGGGCGGGCGCACCGGCTGGACCGCCGCCGACACGTTGAAGAACGTCGTCCTCACCGTCCGCCGGCCCGGCGCCGAGCAGCACGAGCCGCTGGTGATCGGCCTGCCCGGCGACCGCGAGGTGGACCTCAAGCGCGTCGAGGCCGTGCTGGCCCCGGCCACCGTGACCGTCTTCGAGGACTGGGACGCCCACCCGGAGCTGGTCCGCGGCTACATCGGGCCGCAGATCCTGGCCAAGCACGGCATCCGCTATCTGGTCGACCCCCGCGTGGTGCCCGGCACCACCTGGCTGACCGGCGCGAACGAGCCGGGCCGGCATGCCACCGACGTGGTGTGCGGGCGCGACTTCGTACCGGACGGCACGATCGAGGCGGCCGAGGTGCGGCCCGGTGACAGCTGCCCGGCCTGCGCCGACGGCGAGCTGACCCTCCGGCGGGGCATCGAGGTCGGGCACATCTTCCAGCTCGGCCGCCGGTACACCGACGCGTTCACCGTCGACGTGCTCGGCCCTCAGGGCAAGCCGGTGCGACCCACGATGGGCTGCTACGGCATCGGCGTGTCCCGGGCGGTCGCCGCCGTTGCCGAACAGCACCACGACGACAGAGGGCTGGTCTGGCCGGCCGCTGTCGCGCCGTGCGACGTACACCTGATCGCCGCCGGGAAAGGGCCGCAGCTCGACGCGGCGCTCGACCTCGGCGGGCGTCTCGCCGCCGCCGGCCTGCGCGTGCTGGTCGACGACCGCACGCACGTCTCCGCCGGGGTGAAGTTCACCGACGCCGAGCTGATCGGCATCCCACGCGCCGTCGTGGTCGGCCGCCGCCTGGCCGAGGGTTACGTGGAACTGCGCGACCGGGCCACCGGTGAGCGCACCGAACTGCCGGTGGAGGCCATCGTGGAGCGACTGCGCGACGACGTACGCGCGACGCACCGCGACGGGGTGTAGCAATCGCGCCACCGGGTACCGCAGACGGATCGACCGAAGCATTTCGGAGGCTCTCATGTTCCGTGTCAGTGACGTCATGACCAGGCAGGTGGTCTACCTCCCGGCGGAGACCCCGTTAGACGAGGCGGCCCGGGTGATGAAGGAGTCGGACATCGGCGACGTGGTGGTGACCGACGGCGCCACGCTCGCCGGCATGCTGACCGACCGCGACATCGTGGTCCGGGCGGTGGCCGAGCGCGCCGACCCCGGCAGCACGACCATCGGTTCGATCATCACCCGCGAGGTGGTGATGATCGAGCAGAACTGCACGGCGAACGAGGCGGCGGCGCTGATGCGCGAGCGCAACATCCGCCGGGTCCTCGTGTGTGACAACGAGCGCAAGCTCGTCGGCATCGTCTCCCTCGGTGACCTCGCCATGCAGCTCGACCCCCAGTCGGCGCTCAGCGACATCAGCGAGGCCGCACCGAACGTGTGAGGGTGGGCCCCGCTCGCGTGGCGCGGGGCCCCGCTCGGCGCCGCCGGTTGGCGGATAGCCTCGACTCATGCCCGAGATGCCGACCAAGCTGGCCGAGATCGTCGACGAGTTCGCCGCCGCGCCCCGCGACGTCGTCCTGGAGATGCTGCTGGAGTTCGCCGACGTGATCCCGCCCCTCCCCGAGGGCGTGAGCCGGGAGGAGCTGGAGCAGGTCCCCGAGTGCCAGACCGCGTTCTTCCTGCGCGCCGAGGTGAACGCGGACAAGACCGTGAGCACCGTCTTCGACTGCCCGCCGGAGGCGCCCACCACCCGGGCGTTCGCCGGCATCCTCGCCGAAGGGCTGGCCGGGGCGAGCGCCGAGGAGGTGCTGGCCGTACCGGACGACCTCTATCAGCGGATGGGCCTGGCGCAGGCGATCAGCCCGTTGCGGGTACGCGGCGGCACCGCCATCCTGGCCCGGCTCAAGCGCCAGGTCCGGGAACAGATCTCCTGATCCGCGGGTTGTCGCTGGTCATGGACATCGAGATCTACGCCGACGTGGTCTGCCCCTGGTGCTGGATCGGCAAGCGCCGGCTGGAACAGGCACTGGAGTCGTACGACGGCGAGGTGAACGTCCGGTTCCGGCCGTTCCAGCTGGACCCGACGCCGGTCACCGAGCCGAAGCCGCTGCTGGAGGCGCTCGGCGACAAGTTCGGCGGGCGGGACAAGGCCGAGGGCATGGCCGCGCACGTCATCGGCGTCGCCGCGGGCGCGGGCCTCGACCTGCGGTTCGACCGCGCGGTGGCGGCGAACACGTTCGACGCGCACCGGCTGGTTCGCTTCGCCACCGAGCAGGGCCGCTCCGCCGAGATGGTCGAGCGGCTCTACCGTGCGCACTTCCACGACGGCGTCGACGTCGGGTCGATCGACGCGCTGGTCACGCTGGCCGGCGAGGCCGGGCTGGACGAGACCGAGGCGCGGCAGTACCTGGAGTCGAACCTGGGCCGCCGGGAGGTGGCCGCCGACCTGAGCACCGCCCACCAGCTCGGCGTCTCCAGCGTGCCGACGTTCGTGCTGGCCGGGAAGTACGCGGTCACCGGCGCCCAGGAGCCGGAGACGCTGCTCGCCGCGCTGCGCGAGGTGGCGCAGCGCGAAGCGACAGCCTGATGTTTCACGTGGAACAAGATCGATGCGGATGAGGACCTAGGCCGGCTTGGCCAGGTCCTCCACCACCCTCGCCCCGGGCAGTGCGCCGAGCGCCGGCCCGGGCAGGGCGATCTTGCTGTGCCGTACGCCCGATCCGATGATCACGTGCGGCGTGGCGATCACCCGGGAGTCGACGAGGATCGGCCAGTCCGCCGGCAGGCCGATCGGCGTGATCCCGCCGTACTCCATGCCGCTCGACTCGACCGCCTCGGCCATCGGCGCGAAGCTCGCCTTGCGTACGTCGAGCAGCTTGCGGACCACGCCGTTCACGTCGGCGCGGGTGGTGGCGAGTACGACGCAGGCCGCGTACCGGGTCTCGCCGCCCCGCTTACCGGCGACCACCACGCAGTTGGCCGACTCCGACAGCCCCACCTCGTACGCCTCGCAGAAGGCGGCGGTGTCGGCCAGGTCGGCGTCGATCGGGGCGACAAGCACGTCGTCCACGTCCACCGGGGCCTCGGCCGGCCACTCCCGCAGGGCTGCGGCGACCGGCGGGGCCAGCAGGTCGAGCCGGGTCCGGGCCGGCTCCGTCTTCAGCGTCCCCATCATGCCGCGATCCTCGCACCCGCCTCGCGGATCGACCGGCCGGACCCCGCCCGCGCCCTTCAGTTGGGATTGGTGAGGAAGGCGTTCTCCTGGGCGAAGTCCCGGCTCTCGGTGGTGGTGAGCTGCCGGCGGCGCAGCGCCTCGGGACGGTTCGCCTCGGCGTCCTCGATGCCGTGCCGGACGCCGACCCGGATCACGCCGTAGAGGAAGACGAAACCGAATACGTAGAGGACCACTGTGGCGACGAAGACCAGCATGCGGTCACCGTAGGCCGGTGCGGACCCGACCGGTTCTCATCTTCCGCCGGTTCCCCCGTACGTGTCCGCCAGGTAGTCGGCCCAGGTCCGCTTGCCGGTCGGCGTGGCGGTGGTGGTGAGGCCGCCCGCACGCAGCTCCCGCCCGAGCCGCCCGGGGATCCGGACCGGCAGCAGCGGACGCCGTACCCGGCGTGCCGCCAGCCAGGTGCGAGCCGCCTCGTCGAAGCGCAGCACCTGCGGTCCGCCGAAGTCCTCGACCCGGTTCGACGGCCCGGCCAGCAGCAGGACCGCGAGCCGGTCCGCCACGTCGACCGGGTCGACCGGCTGGGCGAGCACCGCGCGGTCCCCGACCACCGGGCCGAGCCGGCTCGCGCCGCTCAGCAGCCCGGCCAGGAACTCCGGGAACTGGGTGGCCCGCAGCACGCTCCACGGCACCGGCCCGGCGGCCACCACCTGCTCGGCCGCCAGCTTGTGCCGGTAGTAGCCGAGCGGCACCCGGTCGACGCCGACGATCGAGACGAAGACCAGGTGGCGCACCCCGGCGTGCCCGGCGGCCACGGCCAGACGGCGGGTGCCGAGCACGTCGACGTCGTGGGTACGCCGCTGCGGCGACGACGCCAGATGCAGCACCGCGTCCGTCCCGGCAACCGCCTCGGCCAGCCCGGCACCGGTGGCCAGGTCGGCGGTCACCCACTCGACCCCGTCCCCGGTACGCGGCCGGCGGCTGACCGCCCGCAGCGTGAAGCCCTCGTCCCGCAGTCGCGGCACCGCCACCCGCCCGAGCCGTCCGGTCGCCCCGGTCACCAGCACCCGCATCGCCACTCCTCCCGCCCACGCGCAGCCGCCACACAGCGGCTCCACGGTGGGACGGAATGCCGACCCGGATCGTGACAGCCGCCCGCCCGGCAGCGCCCTCACCCGATCCTGCGCCATCCGGCGGCCCGCTCGGCCCGGATCACCCCGTCCGAGCCACCCACCCGCCCTCTCCCCGACCTCGTCCGCCTTGTTGACCAAGGAGTTGGTATCGGATCTCGGCCCACCTTCTGACACAAACTCCTTGATCAACCGGTGAGGACGGATGAGGGGAGACGGTAGGCGGGGGGTCAGGTGGTGGGGTGGGGGGAGACTCGGCCGGCCACGGCCAGGCCGAGCAGGCCGCAGGCGGCGGCCACGGCCAGCGTGGTCGCGTAGCCGGCCGGGCCGGGGGACGAACCGGCGGCCAGGACCGCGCCCGTGAGCGCCAGCACGGTGGCGGCGGCGAGCGAGTCGCCCAGTTGCAGCGCGGAGCTGTTGCGGCCCTGCTCGGCCGGGGCGGACTGGGCCAGGGTGAGCACCGACAGCGACGGATAGAGCAGGCCCATGCCCAGCCCGGCCACCGACCAGCTCAGCACCGCCGGCAGCACCGGCAGTCCCGGGAGCAGCGCGGACGCCACGCCCGCCGTACCGATCGTGATGCAGGCCAGCCCCGCCCGGGGCAGCGTCGCCGCCGAGCGGGGTGAGCTGATCCGGCCCTGGATCCACGAGCCCACCGACCAGGACAGCGCCCCGACGGTCAGCACCAGGCCGGCCCCGGTGGGCGAGAAACCGCGCTCCCGGGACAACATCAGCGGGATCACCACCTCGGCGGCGACGAACGCCGCCGACGCCAGCGCGCGCAGCCCGATCACCGTCGGCAACCCCCGTGCCGCACGCAGGAACCCGGCCGGCAGCAGGTGCGGCACGCAGGCGAGCAGCCCGGCCAGCGCCACGGCGATCAGGCCGGCGGCGAGCACGCCGCGCTGCTGCCCCCCGTAGTGCAGCAGTGCGGCGCTCGCCCCCGCCCCGCAGGCCCAGCCGATCCGGGCCAGTGCGCCCGCCGGCGGGCGGGTCGCCACGGTTCCGGTCAGCGCCCGCAGCCCCGGCTGGACCAGCAGCGCCGCCGGGATCGCCACCGCCGGCACCGCGAGGAACACCCACCGCCAGCCCAGGTGTTCCACGATC
Organism: Micromonospora sp. NPDC049151; assembly: GCF_040648395.1. Classification (NCBI taxonomy): domain Bacteria; kingdom Bacillati; phylum Actinomycetota; class Actinomycetes; order Micromonosporales; family Micromonosporaceae; genus Micromonospora; species Micromonospora sp. NPDC049151. The sequence goes on along the minus strand of NZ_JBEZDP010000041.1, from coordinate 10,128 downwards.
AGCCCGGCCAGCGCCGGGCCGACGAGCGACGGCACCACCCACGCCGCGGCGAACGCGGCGAAGATCCGCCGTCGCAACTGCTCCGGGTACGCCTGACCGACGACCACGTAGAGCGCCACCGAGACCAGTCCGGAGCCGAAGCCCTGCACCACCCGCCCGACGACGAGCACCTCCATGGTCGTCGCGGCACCGGCCACCACCAGCCCGGCGACGAACCAGACGACCCCGTGCCACATGGCCGGACGTGGTCCGCGCGCGTCACACCAGATGCCGGAGGCGACCATCGCCACCACGCCGGAGGCGAACGGGCCGCCGAACGCCAGCGCGTACAGGCCGAGCCCGTCCAGGCTGCGCGCCACTGTCGGCATGGCGGTGCCCACCGCCAACGCCTCGAACGCGAGCAGGGACACCAGGGCCACGCTGCCCACAGTCATCGCCCGCAGGCGCGGCGACCAGAGGTCGACGGGTGGATCAGCCGGTACGGCGGCGGTGCTGGTCATGGCGTTCAGCCTCGGACCTCACCCCCGGTTGAGGTCAACTGTGTCGCGCGTCTCGTCCCCCGGGACGCCGGACACGGCGGGACACCCGGAACGGAGGGAGCGGCGGCGCACGACCGGAAACTTCTGCCGTCGGGGTGGCATGACGGACGCCGCGCCGGGAAGTCGGGCCGCCGGGACGAGACCGGGAGGCGAGATGGCGCTGGGACGGTTCGCCGGCCTCCTGCTGTCGCCGACGGCCGTACCGGGAGCGGCCGCGCGCGTCGCGCGTACCGTCGGGTCGGCCCTGCCCACCGACGCCGTGCCCGCCAAGGTCACCGAGGTCGCGGGCAGCGTCGGTACGGCGGCGGCCCGGCTGGCCCGCCTCACCGGGCTGACCAGTCGCCGGGTGTGGTCGCAGGACGGCCGGCACCACATCGAGGTGCACGGCGTCTGCCAGGACGGCGGTGACCGGCTGGCCCGCCAGGTCGAGGCGGCGCTGGAGTCGATGCCGGGTGTGACCTGGGCACGGGTCAACGCGCCGTCGGGCCGGGTGGTGGTGGCCACCGGGGATCCGGCGCCGAAGCTGCGCGACCTGATCGCCACGGTGGCGCGCGTCGAGCGGACCTGCCCGTACGAGCCGGACCCGGAGATCGAACCGCCGCAGCCGCCCGAGGACGGTCCGCGTACCGCGCGGACGTTCGGCGCGCTGCTGTCCGACGTGCTCGGGTTGAGCATCTCCGCGGCCACCCGTGTCCTGCCGCTCACTCCCATCCCCGCCGAGGTGGCCGGGCTGCTCGGCGCTGTCGACCTGCACCCGAAGCTGCACGCGCTGGCCGGCCTGGGGATCCGCGCCGACCCGCGTGCCGAGGTGCTGTTCCCGCTGGCCGAGGCGGTGGTGCAGGGTCTCACCGGCGGCTGGGCGGGCATCGTGCTCGACGGCGCGCAGCGCGTGGTGCAGTGGGGCGAGGGCGCCGCGCAACTGGCCGCGTGGCGGCGGGCCGAACCGCACCTGACCGGTGACCCGGAGCGGGCTGTGGCCCGGGTGCCTGACGGCGAGCGGCCCTGCCCGGTGCCGGACGGGCAGCCCGAGCGGTACGCCAAGCGCGTGCTCCCGGCCGGCGCGGTCGCCGGAGCGGCGGCGCTGCCGGTGCTGGGGCCGAAGCGGGCCGCCGCGCTGGCGCTGTCCTCGCTGCCGAAGGCGCCCGGCTCCGGCCGCGAGGGGTACGGCGCCCAGCTCGGCCGGATGCTCGCCCGGCGCGGCGTGATCGCGATGGACCGTAGCGTGCTGCGGGAGCTGGACCGGATCGACACGGTGGTGCTCGACGCGGCGGTGCTCGGTTCGGACCGTGGTGTCCTGGCCGACCTCGCGCCGCTGGCCGACGCCGACACCGGGCAGGTCGCCGCCCGGGCGTTCGCGTTGTTCGACCCGGCCGAGCCGGACGCGGTACGCGCCGCCGAGGGCTGGCGGATCGGCCCGCTGGACCGCCTCGGCGCCGACGATCCCGGTGACACCCCGGACAGCGCCCGGCTGCGCGCCGACGGTGGACGGCTGCTCGGGCTCGCCGAGAACGGCCGGCTCGCCGCCGTGCTGCGGGTCGAGCCGGAGCCCGCGCCGGGTGTGGACGCGCTGGCGTCGGCCGCCCGGCAGGCGGGCCTGCGGCTCGTGGTCGGCGGCGCGGACGACGGCCGGTACGACTTCGCGGACCTGCTCGTACCCGGTGGTTCCCGGCTCGCCGACGCGGTGCACGACCTGCAACGCGAGGGCGCCGTGGTGATGGTGGTCTCCGGTGAGCGGTCGGCACTAGCCGCCTCGGACTGCGGCCTCGGCGTGTACGGCCCGGACGACCTGCCGCCGTGGGGCGCGCACCTGCTGGTCGGTGACGACCTGCGGATACCCGCCCTGCTCGTCGACGCCGCCGGGGTGGCCCGCCGGATGACAGCGCAGAACGTCCGGATCGCCATGGCCGGCAGTGGGCTCGGCGCACTCGGCGCGTTCACCGCGGACCGGCGGCGGCTGCCCCGCCCGACCCTGGCGGCGGTCAACGGCGCGGCGGCGCTCGCGTTCGCGCACGGCGTGCTCCGGGCGCACCGGCTGCCGGACCGTACCGGCGCCCCGATGCCCGCGCTCACCGCCTGGCATCTCATGCCGGCGCAGACCGTCCTGGACCAGCTCGCCACCGACCCGTCAGGGCTGGCCGAGGAGGAGGCGGTCCGTCGCCGCCGGGTCGAGGTCGGGGACGAGCGCGGCCCGGCCGGGCTGTTCCGCGCGTTCGTGGAGGAGCTGTCCAACCCGCTCACCCCGGTGCTGGCCGCCGGTGCGGTGCTCTCCGCCGCGTTCGGCTCGCTGGTCGACGCCGCCCTGGTCGGCGGCGTGGTGGGCGGGTCGGCGCTGGTCGGCGCGGTACACCAGCGCAACACCGAACGGTCGCTGGCCGAGTTGCTGTCCCGTTCGGCGGTCACCGCCCGGGTGCTGCGCGACGGCGCCGAGCGGGTGGTGCCCGCCGAGGAACTGGTACGCGGTGACGTGATCACGGTCAGCTCCGGGGACGCCGTACCGGCGGACTGCCGGGTGCTGACGAGCGACGGACTGGAGGCGGACGAGTCGTCACTGACCGGCGAGTCGCTGCCGGTGCGCAAGAGCCCGGAACCCGTGGTGGCGGCGGCCGTCGCGGAACGGCACTCGATGCTGTTCGAGGGCACCACAGTGGCCGCCGGGCACGGCACCGCTGTGGTGGTGGCGACCGGCGCGGAGACCGAGGCCGGACGGAGTCTCGCCATGGCGCGGCAGGCCCCGCCCGCGAGTGGCGTGGAGGCGCGGCTGGGCAAGCTGACAAGCAGCGCCGTACCCCTGGCGGCCGCCTCGGCGATCGCTGTCGCCGGGGCGGGGCTGCTTCGGGGCGTACCCCTTGCCGAAACGGCGGCGACCGCCGCGAACCTGGCCGTGGCGTCGGTGCCGGAGGGGTTGCCGTTCCTGGTCAGCGCCGCGCAGCTGGCGGCGGCGCGGCGGCTGGCCGAGCACGGCGCCCTGGTCCGCAACCCCCGGACCATCGAGGCGCTGGGCCGGGTCGACGTGCTCTGCTTCGACAAGACCGGCACGCTCACCGAGGGGAAGCTGCTGCTGGCCGGGGTGGGCACTGGCGACGGCCGGTACGCCGTGCTCGACGAACTGGACGACCCGCTCCGGTCGACGCTGGCCGCCGCGGTGCGGGCCACCCCGGCCGCGGACGACCCGGACGAGTTGCCGCAGCAGACCGACCGGGCGGTACGCCACGGCGCGGACGCCGCCGGGGTCACCGAGCGGACCGGTGCGGCGGACTGGGCCGCCACGGCCGGGCTGCCGTTCGAGCCGTCCCGGGGCTACAGCGCCACCGTCGGCCGGACCGCCGGCGGGCTGCTGCTGAGCGTGAAGGGCGCACCCGAGTCGGTGCTGCCGCGCTGCGCGTCCCGGCGCACCGCCGAGGGTGACCGGCCGCTTGACGCGGCCGGGCGCGAGGAGGTGCAGGCGATGCTGGCCGGGCGGGCTGGTGCCGGGCACCGCGTCCTGGCCGTGGCCGAGTGCCCGGTCGCCACCGAGCAGGTCAGCGACGAGCAGGTCGACGGCCTGGTCTTCGTGGGTTTCCTGACCCTGGCCGACGGGGTGCGGGACAGCGCCCGGCCGGCGGTGGCCCGGATCCGCGCCGCGGGCGTGCACACCGTCATGATCACCGGCGACCACCCGGCCACGGCCGAGGCGATCGCCGCCACCATCAGCCCGGACGACGGCAGCCAGCGCGTCGTCACCGCCACCGACCTGGACCGGCTGGACGACGCCGCGCTCGCCGAGCGCCTGATGGCCACCGACGTGGTGGCGCGCTGCACGCCCGCGCACAAGGTACGCATCATCCAGGCGTTGCAGCGCCAGGACCGCACTGTCGCGATGACCGGTGACGGCGCCAACGACGCCCCGGCGATCCGCCTCGCCGACGTCGGCATCGCGCTCGGCCAGCGCGGCACTCCCGCCGCCCGCGCCGCCGCCGACCTGGTGGTCACCGACGACCGGCTGGAGACGATCATCGCCACGCTGGTCGAGGGCCGGGCCATGTGGTCGTCCGTCCGGCACGCGCTGAGCATCCTGGTCGGCGGCAACCTCGGCGAGATCGCGTTCAGCGTGCTCAGCGCCGCCGCGACCGGCCGGTCCGCCCTGGGCGGCCGGCAGTTGCTGCTGGTCAACCTGCTCACCGACCTGGCACCCGCGCTCGCCATCGCGGTCCGCCCACCCGCCGACGACAGCGCCGACCACCTGCTGCGGGAGGGGCCGGACTCCTCGCTCGGCGTCACCATGACCCGGGAGATCGGGCTACGCGCCGCGTCGACCACGCTGGGCGCGACGGCCGGCTGGACGATCGCCAGGTGGACCGGTACCCAGCGTCGCGCCAGCACCGTCGCGCTCGCCTCCCTGATCGGCACCCAGCTCGGGCAGACGGTGCTGGCCGGCGGCACCAGCCCCAGCGTGCTCGCCGCCACCGCCGCGTCGGTGGGCGTGCTGGTGGCGGTGGTGCAGACGCCGGGCGTCAGCCAGTTCTTCGGCTGCACCCCGCTCGGCCCGGTGGGCTGGACCATCGCCACCGGCTCGGCGCTCGGCGCGACGTTCGCCAACGGCACGCTGACCAAGTTGATGGACCGCCTGCCGCAGCCCGGTTCTTAGTGCCAGGTGGCGGCGGCCCGGCGCAGCCTGTCGTTCACCGCCCGACCCACGCCGGTCTCCGGCACCGCCTCGGCGACGATCTCGGTCACCCCGGCCGCGTCCAGCCGGTGCAGCGCGTCGAACAGGCGTGCCGCCGCCGCGGTCACGTCGCCGTCGGGCGACAGCACCTCCACCGCCGCCCAGTCACCCTCCGCCGGTGGCTCCCGGAAGGCCAGGAACCCCCGCCGGCCACCGCCGGGCTCGGCCGCCGCGCCCAACCGCAACGGGGTACGCGGGGCGTAGTGCGCGGCGAGCGTCCCGGGCGCGACCGGCTGACCGGAGCTGCCCTGGCGCACCTCGACCGGGCCGACCGCCTCGACGAGCGCCTCGATCGGCAGCGCCCCCAGCCGCAGCACCACCGGCCGCTCGCCCCGGGCGTCCACGATCGTCGACTCGATGCCGCACCGGGTGGGACCGCCGTCGAGCACCACGTCCACCGCGCCGCCCAGCCCGGCCACCACGTGCTCGGCGCGGGTGGGGCTGAGCTGGCCGAACCGGTTGGCGCTCGGCGCGGCCACCGGCACACCGGCCGCCGCGATCAGCGCCCGCGCCGACGGCTCGTCCGGCACCCGTACCGCCATGGTGTCCAGGCCGGAGGTGACGATCGGTGGGATGGTCTCCGGCCGGTCCACGATCAGGGTGAGCGGACCGGGCCAGAAGCGCTTCGCCAGCTCGGCCACCGCCGCCGGCACCTCGCCCACCAGCGCGGCCAGGTCGGCGGCGTCGGCGAGGTGGCTGATCAGCGGGTCGAAGCTGGGCCGGGCCTTCGCCTCGAAGATCCGCGCGGCGGCCCGGGCGTCGAGCGCGTTGGCGCCGAGCCCGTAGACCGTCTCGGTGGGGAAGGCGACCAGCCCGCCGGCGCGCAGGACGGCGGCTGCCTCGTCGATGCCGCTCTCGGCCGGCAGGACGCGCGGGGATCCGGTGCTCACGCTTCCGACGCTAGCCTGCCGGGTTCGCCGCCCCGGCAAGACCCCGTCGGCGGCCTCAGCCCGGCTCGGTGACAGCTCAACGGCTCGGGCTCAGTCGGTCCGGCCGCGGTCCGTGTCCGGGTCCGTGTCCGGCAGCGTGGGCGCGTCGGTCGGGTAGAGGCCGGCGGCGAAGCCGTACACCTGGTCGCCGGCCCGGGGGATCTGGGTGAACCGCCGGGCCAGCGCCTGGACCTCCGCCCAGAACTCCCGGACGTCCTCGATCGGGATACGGGCGTGCACGAGCGTGCAGCGCAGCTCGTCGGCGGCGTGCGCGGCGGCGGACTCGGCGGCCGCCTCGGCGAGCCCGTTGATTCCGGCGGCCACCCGTTTGTCCTCGGGCCGGCTGAGCGCGCCGACGTAGTAGGTGCGGGCGACACGCCCGTAGAACCGCTCCTCGATGGCGCGTACCCGGCGGGTCCGCACCACGCGCAGCAGACCGGCGTCCACCAGTTGGTTCACGTGGTAGGCCACGCTGCTCTTGGGCCGGCCGACGGCGACGGCCAGCTCGTTGACCGTGGCGGCACGCTCCAGGAGCAGCTCCAGCAGCGTGCTCCGCAGCGGGTCGGCGAGCGCGCGCAACTGCTCCGGTGCGGTGACCACGAGCAGGTCGTCGAGGTCGTAGTCCGGGATCCGCTGATTGACCGACATTTCTCGACCGTTCTAAGATTCTGGTTCGTTCGACAACTCTGGTTCGACAATCCAGGAGTGTAGTGATGGCCGAGATCGTGCTCTTCCACCACATTCAAGGGCTCACGGACGGGGTACGCGCGCTCGCTGACTCGCTGCGCTCCGGTGGGCACACCGTCCACACCCCCGACCTGTTCGACGGCGAACAGCCGGCCACCATCGAGGACGGCGCCGCGCTGACCAAGCGGATCGGCGGCGACGTCCTCGACCAGCGCGCGGACGCGTTCGTCGCCGACCTGCCCGCCGGCCTCGTCTACGCGGGCGTGTCCTTCGGCGCCGCGACCGCCCAGCGGCTCGCCCAGACCCGGGCCGGGGCCCGGGCCGCGCTGCTCTACGAGGCCTGCCTGCCGGTGACCGGCGAGTGGGCGATCGGTCCGTGGCCCGACGGGGTGGCGGTACAGGTGCACGGCATGGAGCAGGATCCGTTCTTCGGGCTGGAAGGCGACGTGGACGCCGCCCGTGAGCTGGTGTCGATCGTCGGTCCCGAGCGCGGCGAGCTGTACGTCTACCCCGGCGACCGGCACCTGTTCACCGACAGTTCCCTGCCCTCGTACGACGCCGAGGCGACCGCTCTGGTGATCAGCCGTAGCCGCGAACTTCTCGACCGGCTCGGCTGACGCCTACCCGTCGCCCCGCAGCCGCGCCAACTGGGCCGCGTACTCGGCGTCGGTCAGCGCCCCACGCTCGTACTGCCGGGTCAGCGCGTGGATGTCGCGCCGCCGCCCGGCGCTCGGCGCGGGCGGGCGGGTCCGGCCCGGACGGTCGGCGCGGACCTGGTCCGGCGCCGGGCCCGCCGGCCCGCGCCGCTCCGGGGGCCGGGCGTTGCGGTGGCACTCCCGCAGGGTCGCGAGGATCTCGTCGTAGTGCTCCGGCCAGGTGACCAGCCGGGTCAGCTCCAGGCGGAACGGCCGGATGATGGCGCCGGACTGGATCGGCGTCTGCACCGGCGCGCCGTCGATCCGCTCGATGACGATCGCGTCGCGGCCCATGTCCAGGCCCACTATCGAACCCGTACCGCTGTGGATCTCCACGACCGACGCCCACGGCACTGTGGTCGTGTGGAACAGCGAGCGCGAGCGTACGCCGACGGGGCTCACCCAGACGCCGAGCATCGCGCGGCGGGCCCAGACGACCAGACCGGCGGCGGTCCAAGCCGCAGCGAACGCCGCCATCGGGACCGGATAGACGCCGCGAACGCCCGTGACCACGAAGAACACCAGGAAAGCGGCCGTCCCCACCACCGCGCACATCGCGCCGGAGGTGGTCAGGTCCAGCGAGTACGGGCGCCGCCACACCGTCATGCCGTCAGGGTGACCGACCGTGTCCAGCGGTTCCCGCCGAGTCAACGTCCTCTCGCCAGTTCCTCCACCTCGGCGAGGCTCGCGACCCGGTCACACTCGTCGGCGGTCAGCTTGTTGATCAGCGCCTTCGCCGCCTGGGCCTGGGGGGTCGTGGGCAGGACGCCGGCCAGCAGGTCCGGCAGCACCAGCTCGTAGCCGGCCCGGGCCCGTGGCGAGTAGCGATGCCGGTTTCGGGTCACCGCCGTTGCCACCCGCAGCGCGTGCTCGTTGCCGGGCGGCACCTGCGGGCGGTCCCGCTCCCGGGCGCCGAACCGCATCCGGTCGCGGAACTCGCACGTCGCACACGTCACCGGTCCGGCGGCCAGTCGCGCCCCGCAGTCGGGACAGGTCAGCCGGTCCACCGCACCGTCAACGGTCCGCCAGTCGTACGCCCCGGGGTCGTCCACGACGAGCCAGGCCAGCTCGCGTTCCTCCGGTGAGCCCGCGGCGACGTCCAGCTCATCGCGCAGCCGTGCCCAGGCGTCCCGGATCTCGCCCTCCAGGCGGGTCACCGCGGCCGCCAACTCCGGGCTCCGCCACGAACCGGCCACCGTCGGCCCGCTACCGGTACTGTGCGATCTGGATCAGGTTGCCGCAGGTGTCGTCGAACACGGCGGTGGTCACCGGGCCCATGTCGACCGGCTCCTGGGTGAACAGCACGCCGAGGCCGCGCAGCCGGTCGTGCTCGGCGGCCACGTCGTCGACGGCGAACTGCGTCAGCGGGATTCCGTCGCCGGCGAGCGCCTCCTTGAACGCCTTGGCGGCCGGGTGCGCGTCGGGTTCCAGCAGCAACTCCACGCCGTCCGGGGCGTCCGGCGACACCACAGTCAGCCAGCGGTACTCCCCGGTCGGCACGTCCGTCTTCTTCACGAAACCGAGCACCTCGGTGTAGAAGCGCAGGGCCTTCGCCTGGTCGTCGACGTACACGCTGGTGAGGTTGATTCTCATGGGTTCTCCTGGGTGGGTGCGGCGGACCTGAGCCATCGCTCGGTGATCGATCGCAGCGGCCGGGTGTCGAGGTGGTGGAACTTGTAGCGGCCCTGCCGCCGCGTGACGAGCAGGCCGGCGGCCTCCAGGACGTCGAGGTGCTGGGAGATCGCCTGCCGGGACGAGGTGACCTGGTGCTTGGTGGCCAGCCGGCCGCAGATCTCGAACAGGGTCTGACCGTCGCGCTCGGTCAGCTCGTCGAGGATCAGGCGGCGGGTGGGATCGGCCAGCGCCTGGTACAGGTCGCCCACGGCACCCACGATAGGCAAGCAGCGGCTTGCCTATCAAGAGGTTTACCGCAATCGGAGGACGTCATGCCCGGATACATCCTCACCGGCGCTCCCGGCTCCGGTAAGACAGCGATCCTGCGCCACCTGGAGGTCGACGGGTACCACGTCGTGGAGGAGGCCGCGACCGACGTGATCGCGCTGCGCCAGGCACTCGGGCGGCCGGAGCCGTGGCGTGAGCCGGACTTCGCCGAGCAGGTGCTGGATCTCCAGCGGGAGCGCTGCCGCCGAGCCGAGCTGTTTGGCGGCGACGTGGTGTTCCACGATCGCTCACCCGTTTGCACGCTCGCGTTGTGCCGTCACCTGGGGTTGACGCCGCCACCCGCCCTGCTCGACGAGATCGAGGGTATGACGACGGAGCGGACCGTCTTCTTCATACGGAATCAGGGTTTCGTCGAGGCGACCGCCGCGCGTCGGATCACCTTCGAGGAGTCGCTCGTCTTCGAACGCGTCCATGAACTGACGTACCGGGAGGCGGGATTCGACCTCGTCGACGTGCTGGCGGGCCCACTGGCGAACCGGATAGCGGCGATAAAAGAGGCAGTTGATCGACTGTGCCCTTAGGGGGTGTCTCAGTTGGTGAGGTTGTGGCCTCGGGCATGATCTTCTATTTGTGGCGGATGTTGTCGGGGACATGATCCAGACTTGGGCGCCGGA
>NZ_JBEZDP010000040.1:0-28073 GCF_040648395.1 Micromonospora sp. NPDC049151 | reverse complement strand
ACCCGCTGCTGGAAAGCCACCAACCACTGCGCCACCGAAGAACCCGCACTCGTCACCCGCGACGACGGCACACAACTCACCGCCTGCCACTACCCCGAGAAGGAGGCACCGCTCGACACGCCTATGGAAGCCACCCCGGCGCCCGGCAGCGACGAACGCACCTGACTCACGACGGGCCGGGGGCGACCATCGGACATCGTTCGGGCATATCCGCGCACTACCCGTGGGCAGCCCGCTCGACCGGCCGGACGACCCCGGCTCGCCCGGCGGTTTCGTCGGACCCGCTCGCTAGGGTACGGACGTGATCGCCGATGACTCCGATGCCGTGACAGTCCGCTTCCTGCGCATGATGCGTGCCGAGATAAGCGCCGAACGGGCGGGCGAGGATTCGCTCGGCCGCACCGTCGACCTCGCCCGGCGCTTGTGGGGCACCGGCGACGCCGCCGACGCGCGCCTCGCCGACGCCCTGCGCGAGCTGCACGGCGAGCCGGCCGACTCGCACGACGTCGCGGGTGCGGCGAACGCCCTGACCGCCGACGCCGGCCTGCTCACCGAGCCCGACGCGCGGGGCGCGGCGCTGGCCCGGTTCACCGCCAACGCCCGGCGCCTGCGCACCGGTGAGATCACCCCGGCCGAGTTCGACGAGCTGACGACCCGCGAGCGCACCGACCCCGACGCCTGACGACGAGCCGGGCGGCTCCCAGCGTCGTCGCCGGACGCCCGGAACCTGCGCACCGGCGTCACGCCGCGCGACCGGCCGTCACCACGCCGGCGGATCAGCCCGTCCGGACCGGCACGGCGAACTCCGGCGCGTCACCGCTGAGCATCGCCGTCCGCGACGGCACGCGCCACAGCTCGGCCAGCGCCGCGGCCAGCTCGTCCACGACCTGGCGTACGGTCGGGGCCGCCCCGTCGTGCATCGCCTCGACCACCACCAGGACCTCGGTGGTGGCGGCCCGCACCGCTGACGCGCCGCTCTGCCGGTGGCACCAGCGCCGGGCGTGCGCGTGCCCGCCCTCGTCGGCGAAGATCACCTCGTCGGGCACCGGGTGCTCCGCCTCCCCGCCGAGGGTCAGATAGGTTTCCGTGCCCTCGGCCGGGCGTACGGTCAGGTCGCCGTCGACGTGGGCGAGGTCGAGCACCGCCACCGGCACCGCGTACCGGACCGACAGCGCGTTGCCGAGATCCACCAGCGGATGCAGGCGGGGCAGGTCCCCGTCCCGCCGCAGCCGGCGGAGCAGCGACTCGGCCGCGCAGCGGTAGCGGGTCGGCGGGCAGCCCATCCGGGTGAACGCGCGCCGCCACGCCTGGATCTCCGGGAAGCCACCCTCCGGCCCGGCGGAAAGGCGGTCCCGGGCAGTGCCGAGATGCCCGGCCAGCAGTGGCGTGACGTCGACGTCGGGCGTGACGCCGGTGGCGTGCAGGACGCCGCAGGTCAGTTCCGGGAAGGCCGACCAGACCTCGGGGGAGTGCCGGAAACGCACAGGGAGACTCCTTTTCGGGCGGTGAACTGGAACGGGTCAGGCGGTGAGGGCGAGGCCGAGGCCCAGGACGAGGAAGCCGCCGGCGACGGCGTGCCGCAGCAGCCCGGTCAGCCGGGGCCGGGACAGCACGCGGCGACGCAGCGCGCCGGCCAGGAGCGCGTACCCGGCGAACACCAGCAGCGTGACAGCCATGAACACCAGGCCGCAGGCGAGCATCCGCGCCGTGGCGGCGGGCGTGTCCGGGGGTACGAACTGCGGCAGGAACGCCACGAAGAACACAGTCACCTTCGGGTTCAGCAGGTTCAGCAGCACACCGTCCCGGAACACCGCAGCCGCCGGACGTGGCGGCCGGTCGCTCCCGACGGTGAGCGTGCCCCGGTCCCGCAGCGCCGACCAGGCCATCCAGAGCAGGTACGCCACACCCAGCCAGGTCACCACGCGAAACGCCGGGGTGCCGGCGCGCAGCAGGGCGGCCAGGCCGGTCACCGCGGCGATGACGTGCGGGACGAGGCTGAGCGTGGCGCCGGCGGCAGCGGCCAGCCCGGCCCGGCGCCCGGCGGTCACGGCGGTGGCGAGTGTGTGCATCACCCCGGTACCGGGACTGACCGCGACGATCAGTGAGGTCAGCAGAAACGCGGCTGTCATGCGGTCCAGCCTGTGGCCATAATGGCCCGATGGACAGGGCCAAAGCCGTCGCTTCCCACGAGTCCAAAGCGGCCGGTGCCGACTTCCTCCAGCTCGACGTCGGCGAGGCGCCGCCCGGTGGCCGCGCGGACTGGCTGGCGGCCCGGCTGCGCTCCGCGATCGCCGACGGCCGGGCGCCGGTGGGCACCCGCCTGCCGGCGAGCCGCGTGCTCGCCGCCGAGCTGGGCGTCTCCCGGGGCGTGGTGACCGAGGCCTACCAGCGGCTGGCCGAGGACGGGCAGGTCGCCGGGCGTGGCCGGGCCGGAACGATTGTGGTCGCCACCCCGGCCGCCGCGCTCACCCGGCCGTCCCGGCCCAGGAGGACACCGGAGGTGTTCGCCGGTCGGCCCGGCATGGACGCGATCGACGAGCTGCGTGCCGTACCCGCTGAGGTGGACCTGACGCCCGGCGTACCCGATCTGGCGGCCTTTCCCCGCGCGGCCTGGCTGCGGGCCGAACGGGCCGTGCTGCAGCGGGTGGCGCCGGCGGCGCTCGGCTACGGCGGCCCGACGGGTACGCCCGCGCTGCGGCTCGCGGTCGCGAACTGGCTGGCCCGCAACCGGGGCATCCGCGCCGACCCGGCCGAGGTGGTGATCGTGGCGGGGGTTTCCCAGGCGCTCGGCCTGCTCGCGCGGGTGCTCCACGACCGGGGTACGCACACCGTCGCGGTGGAGGACCCCGGCTCGCTGGGCGTACGGCAGCACCTGGCCTATTCCGGGCTGGCGACGCCGCCGGTCCCGGTGGACGACAGGGGCCTGCGCGTCGACGCGCTGGAGCGGTCCGGTGCGCCGGCCGTGCTGCTCACCCCGGCGCACCAGTTCCCGACCGGAGTGGTGCTCGACGGCGACCGGCGCCGGCGGCTGCTGCGGTGGGCACGCGACGGTGGCCTGGTGGTGGAGGACGACTACGACGCCGAGCACCGCTACGACCGGCCGCCGGTGCCGGCGCTGCGGGCCATGGCGCCGGACCGCGTCTGCTACGTCGGCAGCATCTCCAAGCTGCTCGCGCCGGCCCTGCGGATCGGATGGATGCTGGTGCCGCCCGCGCTGCACGCCGAGGTGGTGGCCGCGAAGCGGGCCGCCGATCTCGGCAACCCGGCGTTGGCGCAGCTCGTGCTGGCCGAGCTGATGGAGTCCGGCACGTTGGAACGGCACCTGCGGCTGCTGCGCCACCGGCACGTACGCCGCCGCGACGCGATGATCCGCGCGGTAGGCGCGCACCTGCCGGGGGCGGTGGTGCACGGCGCCGCGGCCGGGCTGCACCTGATGGTCACGCTGCCCGGCGACGTCGACGACCGGGCGCTGGCGGCGGCGGCGCTGCGCCACGGCGTCAAGGTCCACCCGCTGTCCTGGCACGGCCAGCGCCCACAGCCGCCCGGCCTGGTCCTCGGCTACGCCTCGACCCCGCCGTCGGAGATCGACCGAGCCCTCTCCACGGTGGCCGACGCCCTCCGTACCCCGCCTCGGTGATCAAGGAGTTCGTGTCCGAGTCGATCTCCTCGAAGGACACAAACTCCTTGATCACCGGGGGAGAGGCGGGGTGGGTGGGACGGTGGGCAGGGTGGGCGGCGGGTAGAGGGTAGTGAGGGCGGTGGCCGTTTCGGTCAGGCGGGTGCGTAGCGCCTCCGGGGTGAGGACCTCCACCTCGGCGCCGAGCCGGAGCAGGTCACCGTGCGCGTGGGTGAGCGACTCGATCGGGATGACCGCGTGCACCCAGCCGGTGGCGTCGGGCGGGCCGGCGCTCGCCTCGGCGGCGGCGACCACCACGTCGCTGCCGACCTCGCGCAGCCGGGCGAAGCCGCGCGGCGACAGCCGGATGCGCGCCTCGTCGCGGTGCAGGCCCGCCCGGAACCGCACCACGTGCGCGCGCCACCAGGCCGGCAGGTCGAACTCCGGCCGCTCGAACGTCTCGTCCAGCGGGGTCAGGTCGAGGATCTGGTTGACCCGGTAGGTGGCCGGGTCGGCGCGGTCGGGCCGGGCGGCGACCAGATACCAGCGCCCGCCCTTGAGCACCAGCCCGTACGGTTCGAGGACCCGGGTCGTCTCGCCCCGCCAGCCCCGGTACCGCACCCGGACCCGGTGCTGCCGCCACACCGCCTCGGCCGCCTCGGCGAGGTGTGGCGACGGGTCGCCGTCGGAGTACCAGCCCGGTGTGTCCAGGTGGAACCGCTGCTCCAGCCGGGCCGCCCGGTCGGCCAGCGGGGCGGGCAGCGCGGCCCGCAGCTTGAGCTGCACGGCGGCGACGACCGACTGGTAGCCCAGCTCGGCGGCCGGCCCGGGGAGCCCGGCGAAGAGCAGCCGGTCGGCCTCCTCGGCGGTGAGCCCGGTCAGCCGGGTCCGCCAGCCCTCCACGAGCCGGTAGCCGCCGTCGTGTCCGGCCTCGCCGTACAGCGGGATGCCCGCCGCGTGCAGCGCCTCGACGTCCCGGTAGATCGTGCGTGCCGACACCTGGAGGCGGGCGGCCAGGTCGGCGGCGGTGAGCCGGTTGTGCGCCTGCAGGAGCAGCAGGATGGACAGGAGTCGACTGGCCCGCATTCTCCTGACACTAGCTGTCAGGGGAGCGGCCCTAGCGTGCCCGCATGGCTTTTCACGACAAGGATCTGACAGTGCCGGGGGCCGTCGAGGTGGCCGGCCGGCACGTCAAGCGCTACCACATGGACCAGCCGGGTCGCCGCCTCGAACCGCGGGTGGTCGACGCCGCGTACGCGTACCTCCCGGCGCTGCTGCCCGCCCCGGACGGCTCCACCCCGCCGGCGAGCTGGGTGGTGCTGCACCGGGGCGCGGACACCGGGGCGTACCTGCTGGCGTACAGCTGGTTCTTCGACAACGTGGTCGAGTGCCGCATCGCGATCGCCGGGCAGCCCGCGCTGGACTGCCCGGACGACGACCCGGCGCACTTCGTCGACCTGACCCGCCCCGGCGTCGGCTGCGTCTGGGAACTGGGCGTGCTGGAACACGAGCGCGCCGCCTGGATCCGGCACGTGCTCGCGCCGGACCGGCCAGACCTCGCGGGCTACCTGGCGGACGCCCGGGCCGAGGGGCCGGTGGGCCGCTGATGGGCGACTTCGACTTCCTCGTCGGCACCTGGGACGTGACCAACCGGCGCCTGCGGCAGCGCCACGTCGGCAGCGACGACTGGGACGAGTTCGCCGGTGTCAGCGAGGCGCGCTCGTTCTTCGACGGCGCGGGCAGCTTCGACGAGATGCGCTGCCCGAGCCGGGGCTTCTCCGGCTCCACGGTGCGCATCCTGAACCCGTCGACCGGGTTGTGGTCGCTCTACTGGATGCACAGCAGCCGTGGGGTGCTGGGACTGCCGCCGGTGGTGGGCCGGTTCACCGGCGGCGTCGGTGAGTTCCACGCCGACGACACCGACGAGGGGCGGCCGGTGCGCTGCCGCTTCCTCTGGTCGGCGATCACCGCGGACTCCTGCCGCTGGGAGCAGGCGTTCTCCACCGACGGTGAACGCACCTGGGAGACCAACTGGGTCATGGAGTTCCGCCGGACGCGGTGACCGGCGGCGTGGTGGTCCGGTAGATCGCGGTCAGCCACACGTCGAGCAGCACGTCCACCACGTCCCGCTCGGCCACCGCCGGGCCGTCCCCGGCGAAGGTGGCGTACCAGACACGTTCGTTCATCGAGTTCAGCGCGATGGCGAGGTCCCGGGCGGGCAGGCCGTCCGGGGCCGCGCCGCGCGCGCGTTCGGCCTCGATCGCGGCCTGCACCGCGCGGACCCAGCGTTCCAGCACCTCGGCCCAGAGCCGACGCACCTCGGCGTTGGTGCCGCGCACCTGGGCGCAGGCCAGCACCACGTCCCGGTGCCCGCCGAACGTGGCGTGGAACCGGGCGATCAGCTCCCGCCAGTGGGCGCGCGGGTCCTCGGCGAGCCGCTCGAACACGCCACCGGCGGCCGCGTCGGCCTCCTCGGTGACCCGGTCGAGCAGCGTGAGCAGCACCGCGTCCTTGGACGGGAAGTAGAAGTAGAACGTGGGCCGGGAGATCCCGGCACCGCGCGCCAGGTCGTCGATGGAGATGTCGGCGAAGGGGCGCTGCGCCAGCAACCGCTCGGCGGTGGCCAGGATCGCGGTCTCCCGGTCGTCTCCGGTGGACCGGCCGGCCCGCCGCCCGCGCGTCGGCGCGGCGCCGGTCGGCGTACGGGCGGTCGTCATGTCGGCTGATGCTACACCCGCTCGACACCCTGTCGATC
This sequence comes from Micromonospora sp. NPDC049151, assembly GCF_040648395.1. Classification (NCBI taxonomy): domain Bacteria; kingdom Bacillati; phylum Actinomycetota; class Actinomycetes; order Micromonosporales; family Micromonosporaceae; genus Micromonospora; species Micromonospora sp. NPDC049151. The sequence goes on along the minus strand of NZ_JBEZDP010000040.1, from coordinate 21,702 downwards.
CGACTCGACACGGTGTTGACTGCGGTCGACGGCGATGGATAGTGTCCGGTCCACCGCCGGTGCGAACGGGAGAAACCGATGGCCGCAGACCACGTCGACGTCCTCATCGTCGGGGCCGGCCTGTCCGGCATCGGCGCCGCCGTCCACCTCGGACGCGAATGCCCCGGCAAGACCTACGCGGTGCTGGAGGCCCGGGGCGCGATCGGCGGCACCTGGGACCTGTTCCGCTACCCGGGCATCCGCTCCGACTCGGACATGTACACCCTCGGCTACTCGTTCAAGCCGTGGACCGATCCGAAGGCGATCGCCGACGGCGACGCCATCCGGGCGTACGTGCGCCAGACCGCCCGCGAGTACGGCGTGGAACGGCACATCCGCTTCCACCACCGGGCCCTGCGCGCCGAGTGGGACAGCGCCACCGCGCGCTGGACGGTGCACGCCCACCGCGACGACACCGGCGAGGACGTCACGCTCACCTGCGGGTTCCTGTTCACCAACTCCGGCTACTACCGCTACGACGAGGGCTACACGCCCCGGTTCCCCGGCGTCGAGCGGTACGCCGGCACGCTCGTGCACCCGCAGCACTGGCCGGACGACCTGGACTACGCCGGCAAGCGGGTCGTGGTGATCGGCAGCGGCGCCACGGCTGTCACCCTGGTCCCGGCCATGGCCGAGCGGGCCGCCCACGTCACCATGCTCCAGCGCTCACCCACGTACGTGATCGCGCTGCCCTCGCGCGACCCGTTCGCCGACGCCGCGCGGCGCTGGCTGACCCCGAAGGCCGCGTACGCGGTGGCCCGGTGGAAGAACGTCACGCTCGGGGTGGCCAACTTCCAGCTCAGCCGCCGTGCCCCCGGCGTGGTGAAGCGGTTCCTGCGCCGCGCCGCGAAGGGCCGCCTCCCGTCCGGGTACGACGTCGACAGGCACTTCTCGCCCCGCTACAACCCGTGGGACCAGCGCCTGTGCGTGGTGCCGGACGGGGACCTGTTCGCCGCGCTGAGCGCCGGCCGCGCGTCGGTTGTCACCGACACCATCGACACGTTCACCGAGCGGGGCGTCCGGCTCGCCTCCGGCGAGGAACTGCCCGCCGACGTGGTGGTCACCGCCACCGGCCTCAACCTGCTCGCGCTCGGCGGTATGACGCTGGCGGTCGACGGCGCGGAGGTCGACCTCGCCTCGACTGTGGCCTACAAGGGCATGATGCTGTCCGGCGTGCCGAACTTCGCCATGACCATCGGCTACACGAACGCCTCCTGGACGCTGAAGGCCGATCTCGTGGCCACGTACGTCTGCCGGTTGCTGCGCCACCTCGACGACACCGGGCAGCAGATCGTCACGCCGCTCGCGCCGGACACCGACGACCTCGAACCGATCATCGACCTCCAGTCCGGCTACGTGCTGCGTGCCGTCGACCAGTTGCCCAAGCAGGGGCCGCAGGCGCCGTGGCGGCTGCACCAGAACTATCCCCGCGACGTACGCCTGATGCGGCACGGCCCGCTCACCGACGGCGTACGGTTCGCCCGCGCGGGCGTACCCGCCACGGCGGCCACCACCTCGGGAGGAACCGATGCGTGACCTCGTCTTCCCCGGCGGCACGGCGGTGCTCACCGGCGCGGCCAGCGGCATCGGCGCGGCGCTGGCCCACGGGCTGGCCCGGCGCGGCGCCGACCTGGTGCTGCTCGACCGGGACGCCGACGGCCTGGCCGCGACAGTCGCCGCGATCCGGGCCGCGTACCCGGACCGGCGCGTCGAGACCCACCTGGTCGACCTGGCCGACGCCGACGCCACCGACCGGGTCGCCGCCGAGATCCACCGCGCGCACCCCCGGATCCGGCTGCTGATCAACAACGCCGGGGTGGCGCTGGGCGGGCGCTTCGACCAGGTGACCCTGGAGGAGTTCCTCTGGGTCATCGAGATCAACTTCCGGGCGGTGGTACGCCTGACCCACGCGCTGCTGCCCGCGCTCAAGGCCGAGCCCGGGGCCCACCTGGTCAACGTGTCCAGCCTGTTCGGCCTGATCGCGCCCGCCGGGCAGGCCGCGTACGCGGCGAGCAAGTTCGCGGTGCGCGGCTTCACCGAGGCGCTGCGGCACGAACTCGTCGACGACGGCGTCGGCGTCACGTCGGTGCACCCGGGCGGCATCCGGACCCGGATCGCCGCCAGCGCCCGCGTGGGCAGCGGCGTGGCCCTCGACGAGTACGAGGCCGGGCGCAAGCAGTTCGAGAAGCTGCTCACCATCGACCCGGCCACCGCCGCCGAGGTGATCCTGCGCGGCGCCCAGCGCCGCCGGGGCCGGGTGCTCATCGGCTGGTCGGCGAAGCTGCCCGACCTGCTTGCCCGCATCGCCCCCGCCGGGTACGGCAAGGTGCTGGCCCTGGGCATGCGCCAGCGCCCGGCCGGGCCGGCCGAGACCCCCGCAGCCGCGCCCGCCGAGACATCCGCAACTCCGGCCGTCGAAGCGCCGGCGGTCCGGGCCGACGTGCCGGTGCCGTCCGCCCGGACCGGCGAGGAGGCCGTGCCGGAATCCGGGCGCCGGGCGTGACGCTCGCCCTGCCCCCGGCCGGCGAGACCACAGTCGACGGGCGGCGCGTCCGGTGCCGGATCAGCGGGGACGGCTCGCCCGTGGTGCTGCTGCACGGCATCGGCCGTACCCTCGACGACTTCGCCGCCCTGCACACGGCGCTGGCGCGCGACCACCTGGTGCTCGCGGTGGACCTGCCCGGGCACGGCGGCTCCGCGCCGCTGGACGGCCCGCACACGCTCCCGGCCCTGGCCGCGGCGGTGGCCCGCTTCCTGGACGTGGCCGGGGTGGGCGACCCGGCGCACCTGGTCGGCAACTCCCTCGGCGGGGCGGTGGCGATGCGCCTGGCCGCCGACGAACCGCGGCGCGTCGCCAGCCTGGCGTTGCTGAACAGCGCCGGCTTCGGCCGCGAGGTGACGGTGGCGCTACGGCTGCTCGCGGTGCGTCCGCTGGCCCGGCTGCTGCTGCGCCCCGACCCGAGGATCGTCCGCCGCACCGAGCGGGCGATCTTCTACGACCCGGGGCACGTCACCGAGGAACGGATCGCCCTCGCGCTGGCCGTGGCCGGGCAGCCGCACGCGGCCCGGGTGATGCTGGAGCTGGTCCGTGACCTGGGGACCTGGCGCGGCGTACGCCCGCGGTGGCGTACCGAACTGCTCGACGCGGTGGCCGCGCTCGACCTGCCCACGCTGCTCGTCTGGGGCGACCGCGACCTGATCCTGCCCGCCGCGCACCTGGCGTACGCCCGCACCCGCCTGCCGCACGCGCGCAGTCACCTGTTCCCCGACACCGGGCACATGCCGCAGATCGAGCGGACCGCCGAGGTGGAGGCGCTGCTGCGCCGGCTGTGGGCCTGACGGTGGCCCGCGCCACTGTCCGGGCCCGCGCCGGGCCGTCCGGGCGGCCCGGGGAGCAAGCTTAGATACATGACGCATCCCAGCCGGACCGCGCTGTCCGCCGCCGAGCGGGCGTACCGGCACCTCAAGCAGGCCATCCTGGAACAGGTCTACCCGGGCGGCCAGCTCGTCAGCGAGGGGGAGATCGCCGAGGCGACCGGCGTGTCCCGCACGCCGGTGCGGGAGGCGCTGCTGCGGCTGGAGTCCGAAGGGCTGGTCAAGCTCTACCCGAAGCGCGGGGCGCTGATCCGGCCGGTCTCGGCGCGGGAGATCGCCGACGTCATCGAGGCCCGCCGCCTGGTCGAGCTGCACGCCGCCGACCGGGTCTGGCCGCGCCGCGCCGAGCTGCGCGCCGACCTGGCCCGCTGGCTGGACGAGATGCGCCGCGCGCACGCCGCCGGTGACCTCACCGCGCTGATGGCCGCCGACCGGTCGTTCCACGCCGCGGTGGTGGAGGCGGCCGGCAACGAGATCCTGGCCGAGCTGTACCACAGGCTGCGCGACCGCCAGCTGCGCATGGGCGAGGCGAGCTTCCGGCTCTCGCCCGGCTGGGCCGAGGTCGCCCTCGCCGAACACGCCGGCCAGCTCGCCGCGCTCGACGGCGACGACCCGCGGGCGTGGCACGACGCGGTGGCCGCGCACATCGACACCGCCGCCCGGATGCTCGGGACGCTGCGGTGAACGCGGGTCGCCGGCCCGCCGTCCTGGTGTACGCGGTGGCGCTGGCCGCGTACGTGGCCGCCGTGTTCCACCGCAGCTCGCTCGGTGTCACCGGGGTCGACGCGGCGGACCGCTTCCACATCAACGCCGCCGCGCTCGCCACCTTCTCCGTGGCGCAGCTCGCCGTCTACGCCGCCATGCAGATCCCGGTCGGGGTGCTGCTGGACCGGTACGGCTCACGCCGGCTGCTGCTGGCCGGTGGCGCGCTCATGGTGGCCGGGCAGCTCCTGTTCGCGGTCGCCGATGGCGTGCCGGCCGCCGTGGCCGCCCGGGTGCTCGTCGGGCTCGGCGACGCCATGACCTTCATCAGCGTGCTGCGCATCGTCGCGTTCTGGTTCCCCGGCCGGCGCAACCCGCTGCTGGTGCAGCTCACCGGCACCGTCGGCCAGCTCGGTGCGGTGCTCGGCGCCGTACCCCTGGTGGCGCTGCTGCACCAGGCGGGCTGGACCCCGGCGTTCCTGACCGCCGCGGCGCTCGGCGCGACAGTGGTGCTGCTGGTCCTCGTCGCGGTACGCGACACCCCGCACGCTGAGCACGCCACCGCGCTCGCCCCCGACCTGGCCACAGTGCGCCGCCAGCTCGCCGACGCCTGGGCCCAGCCCGGTACCCGGCTCGGGCTGTGGACGCACTTCGTCACCCAGTTCTCCGGCGCGGTGTTCGCCCTGCTGTGGGGGTACCCGTTCCTCGTACAGGGGCAGGGGTTCTCGCCGACCGCGGCGGCCGGGATGCTCACGCTGATGACGATGGCGACGCTGGTGTGCGGGCCGGTGCTCGCGCACCTGTGCTCCCGCCACCCGTTCCACCGCTCGGCGGTGGTGTTCGCGATCACCGCCGCCACCGCCGGGGTGTGGGCGGTGGTGCTGGTCTGGCCCGGCCGCGCGCCGCACTGGCTGCTCGTGACGCTCGTGGTGGTGCTCGCGGTGAATGGTCCCGGTTCGATGATCGGGTTCGACTACGCCCGCTCGTTCAACCCGGTGCGCCGCATCGGCAGCGCCACCGGCATCGTCAACGTCGGCGGTTTCGCCGCCTCGATCGTGCTGATCCTGGCCGTCGGTGTGGTGCTGGACCTGGCCACCCCGGCCGGGCAGGCCGCGCCGCCGCTGTCCGCGTTCCGCTGGGCGTTCGCCGTGCAGTTCCTGCTCTGGGCGCTCGGCGCCGTGCAGGTGCTGCGCTACCGCAACGCCGCCCGCCGCCGGCTCGCCGACGAGCGGGCCGCCGTCGTGGTCGCGGCGCCGGCCTGAGTACGCGGCCGGTCCGGCAGCGCGGGCGGCCCGGCGCGGCCGGTTCAGCGCCGGTGCCGGACCAGCGAGTCGAGCACCAGCGTCAGCCCCGCGCCGACCAGCCACACGTCCTTGGCCAGGCCGATGCCCGCCTCGCTGGGCCGCAGGCTGGTGCCCTCGCGCATGCCCGGCGTCTTCAGGTAGAGCTGCACCAGCCCGGCGCCGAACGCGGTGAGCGCGGCGCCGGCCAGCAGCGACGGCACGAACGGGGCGAGCAGCGCCGCACCGAGGGCGATCTCGCCCCGGGACAGCAGCACGCCGAACCGGTCCGGCGGGATCTGCCCCAGCTGCGGCATCGCACCGGCCGCCATGCCGTGCATCCCGGCGGCGGCCTCGCCCTCCAGGTTCCGCTTGCCCAGCCCGGAGTTCAGGATGTACGCGCCGATCGCGACGCGCAGTGGCGCATGTGACAACCTCATGATCACTCCCGTCCCACCTGGTAGAGCCGGCATCCCGGGTACCCGGTCATGACCAGGACAATCCGGCGGCCTTCGTTGGGTCGCGGGTCATGATCAGCGGTAGGTTCGGCAGAGGCAGACCACGCAACGGAGGAGGCACCGTGAGCCAGGAAGTCCGGGGAGTCGTGTCGCGGCGCAAGGGCGCGCCCGTGGAGGTCACCACCATCGTGGTGCCGGACCCGGGGCCGGGCGAGGCGGTGGTCCGCATCCAGTCGTGCGGCGTCTGCCACACCGACCTGCACTACCGCGAGGGCGGCATCAACGACGACTACCCGTTCCTGCTGGGCCACGAGGCCGCCGGCATCGTGGAGCAGGTGGGCGACGGGGTCACCGACGTGGCGCCCGGCGACTTCGTGGTGCTCAACTGGCGCGCGGTCTGCGGGCAGTGCCGGGCCTGCCGCCGTGGCCGCCCGTGGCACTGCTTCGCCACTCACAACGCCACCCAGAAGATGACGCTCACCGACGGCACCGAGCTGACGCCCGCGCTCGGCATCGGCGCGTTCGCCGAGAAGACGCTCGTCCACGCCGGGCAGTGCACGAAGGTCGACCCGTCGGCCCGGCCGGCGGCTGTCGGCCTGCTCGGCTGCGGTGTGATGGCCGGTCTCGGCGCGGCCATGAACACCGGCAACGTGACCCGGGGCGACTCGGTCGCGGTGATCGGCTGCGGCGGCGTCGGCGACGCGGCGGTGGCCGGCGCGGCACTGGCCGGTGCGACCACGATCATCGCGGTGGACACCGACTCCCGCAAGCTCGACTGGGCGCGCAAGTTCGGTGCCACGCACACCGTCAACGCCTCCGAGGACGACGCGGTGGAGGCCATCCGCGCGGCCACCGGCGGCTTCGGCGCCGACGTGGTGATCGACGCGGTGGGCCGTCCGGAGACGTGGAAGCAGGCGTTCTACGCCCGCGACCTGGCCGGCACCGTCGTGCTGGTCGGCGTGCCGACGCCGGAGATGACAGTCGACCTGCCGCTGCTCGACGTCTTCGGCCGCGGCGGCGCGCTCAAGTCGAGCTGGTACGGCGACTGCCTGCCCAGCCGCGACTTCCCCATGCTGACCGAGCTGTACCGGCAGGGCCGGCTGGACCTGGACGCGTTCGTCACCGAGGAGATCGCCCTGGACCAGGTCGAGGAGGCGTTCGCCCGGATGCACCACGGCGACGTGCTGCGCTCGGTGGTGGTCTTCCCGTGACCGCCCGCGTCGACCACGCCGTCACCTCCGGCACGTTCTCGCTGGACGGGCAGACGTTCGACGTGGACAACAACGTCTGGGTGATCGGCGACGACGCCGAGTGCGTCGTCCTCGACGCGCCGCACGACGTGGCGGCCATCCGCGAGGTCATCGGTGACCGGCGGGTGCTGGCGATCGTCGCCACCCACGCCCACGACGACCACGTACGGGTCGCGCCCGAGCTGGCCCGGGCCACCGGCGCTCCGGTGCTGCTGCACCCGGCCGACCGGGTGCTGTGGGACATGACGCACCCGGGCACGGAACCGGACGGCGACCTCACCGACGGGCAGACGATCACCGTCGGCGGCACCACTCTGCGGGTGTTGCACACCCCGGGCCACAGCCCCGGCGCGTGCAGCCTCTACGCCCCCGACCTGGGCGCCGTCTTCACCGGGGACACCCTGTTCGCCGGTGGGCCGGGCGCGACCGGACGCTCGTACAGCGACTTCGGCACCATCGTCGAGTCGATCCGTACCCGGCTGCTCACGCTGCCGCCGGAGACGGTGGTGCACACCGGGCACGGCGACGACACCACGATCGGGGCCGAGGCGCCGCACCTGGACGAGTGGATCGCCCGGGGCCACTGAGGACGACAGGTTCGCGCGGGCCCGGCCGGGCCCGCGCGGCGTCTTGCGGCCGTCAGTGCCCGGGACAGCCGCGTCTCCGTCCGCTTCGGAGCGGCCCGGAAAACCGTGTGGCCGCGCGGCCCGCCGTCCGGTGATACTCGGGCCCGTGCCCGTCGCCACCCTCACCGCCGCCCAGTCCGCCGCGCTGCGCCACGTTCGCGACATCGCGCTGCGCGACCGCCCGTCGGCGCTCGCCGTCATCGCCGACCACCTCGCCGCCTCCGGCGCCACCTACCGGTACGAGGAGGTCGTCGACGCGATCACCGGGTACGGCCGTCTGACGCTCAACTTCCACCCCGACCGGGTGCTGCGGGACGGCCGCACAGTGGTCGAGGCGCTGGACGAGGAGGGCGTCTACCGCAGCCAGTTCGAGACCGGCATCTCCAACGGCGGCCTGACCGCGTACCCGGGCGGCGACCGGGACGTGTGGGAGCGGGCGATGTTCGGCGGCGCGTACCAGCGGCCGGGCGTGCTGCCCGCGGAGCGCCCGAAGTACGGCGGCCTGAACCTGCTCGACCACGCCGACGGCGCGTGCCCCCGGTTCGGCTCCTGCCACCTGCGGCTGCGCCCGGAGGTGCTGGCCCGGGCCACGTTCAGCTTCGGGGACAGCCACGTCGAGCCCACCGAGTTCGGCACCGCCGATGTCTTCGAGCCGGTGTTCGCCGCGTTGCTGACCGCCACCGCCGGGACCGGCGTCGCCCTGGGCGTGGCCGGCATGGACACCGGCACGCTGCTGCGGACGCTGCTGTGCCGCCGCGAGCGGGAGTCCGGGCGGGTCGGCCGGGCGCTTGACGACTACGTCGAGGCGCAGGTGCACGGCGAGATCAGCCTGGCCCGCGACGTGGAGGCGCTCGTGGTCGACCCGTCGTTCCGTGGCACCGACGTGGGACGGCGCCTGGAGGCGATCGCCGCGCGGCACGGCCTGGCGCTGCGGTTCCACCCGGGCTTCGTGCTGCCGGTCGACGGCGTGGACGCGGAGTTCCGGGGCCCGGACATCCCGCCGCTGGCCGCGCGGGTGGCCGCCGAGTTCGGGCACCCGGGGGAGCCGTTGCACGCGGCGCTCGTGGGCCGCGCCGCCGCCTCGGTGGTACGCGAACCGCAGCGCTGGGCCGACCGGGGACCGGTCGAGGTGACGTCGCAGCACCTCAAGCAGCTCTGGCACGTGCTGGTCCGGTTCGGCGCTCCGGCCTGATCGTCCCGGTCCGCCGCCGGAACGGCGCGCCTGCCCGGAATCCCGGGTGACCTGGGCCGCAGCCCGCGCCGTACCTGGCATTTCCGGAATGACCGACACGGCGGGCTGGTTGTGTCCCCCGTACCGCCGGAATCCAAACACCTACCCGGCGGTAGTCCCTCGAGGGGCGCTCACCCCGGAGCGCGTCGTAACGATCGAAAGGGCAACCATCGTGAAGCAGCACTTCACTCGATGGCTCCCCGCCATCGCGAAGACCGCCGTCGCGAAGACCGCCGCCGTCTCCCGTAACCGCCGTGCGGTGCTCAGCGTGGCGGGTGTGGCCGTACTGGGCGGGCTGGCCGTCGGCCCGGTCGCCGTGGCCGCGCCGGTGACCAGCGGGCCGCACGCCGGCGCCAAGGCCGCCATCGACCTGGCCACCGGCAAGAAGACCTCCACCGAGGCGGTCAAGCCCGGCCAGACCACCGGCCTGGACAAGGTGCCGACCCGGGCCGACCGGCCGGCCAAGGAGAAGCTCGTGCCGCACGGCGTCGAGGGCGCGCAGTCGCGCATCCCGCTCGACGACGCGCAGCTCGACAACGCCAAGGCCATCGTCGAGGCGGCCAAGGAGACCGGCGTGGGGGAGCGGGGCGCCGTGATCGGCGTCGCCACCTCGCTCCAGGAGTCGAAGCTGTACAACCTGGGTCACCTCGGCGCGTACAACGACCACGACTCGGAGGGCCTGTTCCAGCAGCGCCCGTCGTCCGGTTGGGGCACGTCCGAGCAGATCACCGACCCGGACTACTCCAGCAAGGCGTTCTTCAACGCGCTGAAGAACGTCGGCGGCTGGCACGAGCTGCCGCTGACCACCGCCGCGCAGACGGTCCAGGTGTCCGCCTACCCGTACGCGTACGCGCAGTGGGAGGAGCAGGCGGCGGACATCGTCCAGCAGGTCTGGTGACCCGACACCCGTAGCGAACGGCCGGCCCCTTCCGGGGCCGGCCGTTCCGCGCGCGGGGCTGATCCCCGCCGATCTTGGAGTTGTGGCACCTCGCAGACCTCGTGAACCGGACATCCTGGGCGCCACAACTCCAAGATCGACGGGGGAGGGCGGGAGGGCGGGCCTGTGGGCGGAGTGTCCGGTTGCGCTGTGGTGGGCGGCACCGCGCGGGCGGAATCGGGGGCGGGCGGGTGGCGTTGTAACCCGGTGCGCGACCGGAGCGGCGCCCCCGGGAACAGCCCCGGGCCGCCGGTCGTTGCACACCCGGCACGCCTCGCGCTGCCGGCCCCCCGAACTTCTTGAGCGCCTGACGGTGCCCACGCGTCCACCCCCGGATGCGTCGACCCCCGAACGGAGCCACCATGAACACGATCCTGCGCAAGAGCATTCTCGGTGTCGCCGGTCTCGCCTTCACCGGTGGCGTTTTCGCCGGCCCGGTCGCCGCGCACGCGACGGAGACCGCCAAGCCCGCCGCGGTCGCGGTCCAGAGCGTCAGTCCGCAGGGCGCGCAGTCGCACGTGGACCTGAACGACGAGCAGCTGGCCAACGCCAAGGCCGTCATCGCGGCCACCAAGAAGGCGGGCCTGCCCGAGCGGGCCGCGGTCGTCTCGATCGCCACCGCGCTGCAGGAGTCGAAGCTGGAGAACCTGGGTCACCTGGGTGACCGCAACGACCACGACTCGCTGGGCCTGTTCCAGCAGCGGCCGTCCAGCGGCTGGGGCACGCCGGAGCAGATCACCGACCCCGAGTACTCGACGCTGGCGTTCCTCAAGGGTCTCAAGCAGGTCGACGGCTGGCAGGACATGCCGCTGACCGAGGCCGCGCAGACCGTGCAGGTCAGCGCCTACCCCGACGCGTACGCGCAGTGGGAGAACCAGGCCGCCGAGATCGTCGCCGAGCACTGGAACAAGTAAGAGCTGACGAAAGGCCGGTACCCGGATCGGGTGCCGGCCTTTCGCGTGTCCTCAGTCGCTGTGCGCGGTGAGCCACGACAGCACCGGCTCGACCACCGACGGGTCCAGCGGCTGCTTCGCCTCGTCCCGGTACGCCCGCAGCGACGGCGGTCCGGGCTGGCGGCGCAGCACGTGGGTGACGTCCGGCAGCACCCCGGTCCGCACCGGCCCGCCCGCGTGCGCGGCGATGACCGGCAGGTCGGCGGGGTCGGTCTGCAAATCCTTGTCGCCGGTGAGCGCGAGGATCGGGGCCTCGACGCGCGCCAGGTCCGGCCGGGGATCGTAGCGCAGGAACTCCCGGAACCAGCGGGCGTTGAGCCGTTGCCCGCCGACCCACGCCACGTCCTTGTCGGTGGCGAGGATCTTCTCGTGGTTGCGGGCCACCTTCGCCACCAGGTCGGTGCGGGTGAGCCGCAGCAGCAGGCGTACCGGCCCGGGCAGCGTGGGCAGCAGCCGCCCGGCCTGCCAGCGCAGCACCTCGGCGCCGGTGCGCCCGGGCGCGGAGAGCAGGACCAGGCCCGCCACCGGTACGCCGCGCGCGGCGAGCGCGATCGCGGTGAGCGCGCCCTCGCTGTGCCCGACCAGGAACATCCGCCCGGCGTCCACGGCCGGGTCGTCGCGCAGCGCCGCGAACACCGCCGCCGCGTCGTCGACGTTGTCGTGGAAGCCGGTACGCGGGAACTCGCCGCTGCTCTCGCCGACGCCCCGCCGGTCGTACCGGGCGACAGCGAATCCGGCCCCGCTCAGCGCGGCGGCCAGGTGCCGCTGGATCCCCAGTGGCAGGCGGCGGTGGTCGCCGTCGCGGTTGATCGGCCCGGAGCCGGGCAGCAGCAGCGCCACCGGGTGCGGCCCGGCTCCGTCGGGCAGGGTGAGCGTGCCGGACAGCCGCTGCCCGGCCGAGTCGACGGCGAGCGGTCGGTCGATCGTCACCGCAGCACTGCCGCGGCCAGGGCGTCGGCGTCGTCGGCACCGATGAGCAGGGAGTCGTACGCCTGGCCGGTGAGGGTGATGCGGACGGCCGGCTGGCCGCCGCGGACGCTGACGAACTCCTTGCCGGCCTTGCCGCGCCAGGTGCCGACGTTGCGCGTGCGGGGCACGCCGAGGCCGGGCGCCCGGATGCCGCGGGTGGCGCGCGCCCCGTCCGGCACGACGGCGGCGCCGGCGACGGCGGAGCGGGGGAACGACAGGTCGCCGCGCAGGGCCCAGATCTTCTCGGCGGTGGTGAGCCGGACGTCGACGCGGTCGGGGGTGAGGTCGATGGTGGCCATCGGTGGACTCCTCGCTTCTGTTATCGTCAGTGAGAACATTACCGGAGGCGATAACAAAAGGGGAGCCGCTGTGGCACTCGACACCGTGGAGCTGTTGCTGCACCCGGTCCGGCTGCGCATCGTCCAGGCGTTCCTGGGTGGCCGCACGCTCACCACCGCCGACCTGCGCGCCGAGCTGAGTGACGTCCCACCGGCCACGCTCTACCGGCAGGTGGCCACGCTCGCCGACCACGGCGTGCTGCACACGGTGGGACAGCGGCAGGCCCGCGGCGCCGTCGAACGCAGCTACCGGCTCCACGAGGCCGCCGCGTCGGTCGACCCGGACGAGGCCCGGGCCATGAGCCCGCAGCGGCACCGCCAGGCGTTCCTCACCTTCGTCGCGGGCCTGCTCGCCGACTTCGACGGCTACCTCGACGCCGGCGGGGGAGACCTGGCCCGCGACGTGGCCGGCTACCGGCAGAACGCGTTCCACGCCACCGACGACGAGACCGCCGAGTTCGTCACCCGGTTCCGCGAGCTGTTCGCCGAGTACGCGGCCCTGCGCCCCGGCCCCGGCCGCACCCGGCGGCTGATCACCACAGTCCTGCTGCCCGCCGCCGATCAGGAGCCGCCCGCCGCCCGCCGGTGACCGAGCACGATGTCCGCCACGGCGGCGCCGAGCGCCAGCACGACGATCCCGGCGGCGAGCAGCAGCGAGTGGCGGAACGCCGTGCTCCAGTCGCCGCGGTCCGCGGCGAGCGTCGAGAAGAACAGCGCGCCCACCGCCGCGATGCCGGCGGCCGACCCGATGCGCTGCCCGGTCTGGAGCATCCCCGCGCCGCTGCCGGCCATCGGCACCGGCACCTCGGACAGCGTGAGCGTCTGGTTCGGCGCGATCACCAGGCCGCTGCCCAGCCCGGCGACCAGCAGCGGCAGCGCGGTCCGCAACGGCACGTTCTCGTGCGGCCCGCCGGCCAGCACCAGGTCGGTCGCGACCAGCCCGGCCACCACCGCCGCCAGCCCGATCGCGACGAGCGGACGGCCGTACCGGGTGACCACCCGGCCGCCGAGCGCGGAGGCGAGCGCCGAACCGAGCGCGAACGGGGTGATCGCCAGGCCGGCCACGAGCGCGCTGTAACCCAGGCCCATCTGGAGGTAGAGCGTGAAGATGAAGAAGATCGCGGTGAAACCGGCGAAGTAGATGAGGCCGATCAGCGCGCCCAGCGTGTACGAGCGCACGGTGAACAGCCGCAGGTCGAACAGTGGCTGCGCGCGCCGGGCGTACCGGTGCTCCCAGAGCGCGAACCCGGCGAGCAGCAGCAGGCCGGCGGGGATCAGCAGCCACTTGCCCGCGCCCCGCCACTGCTCCCGCTGCACCAGCGGCAGCAGGATCACCGTCACCCCGGCGCCGAGGAGCAGCACACCGAGCGGATCGAGCCGGCCCCGGCCGGCGGGGTTGGTCGGCCGGGCCGGCATCAGCCGCCAGCCGAGCAGCATCGCCACGATCCCGACCGGGATGTTCACGAAGAAGACCCACCGCCAGCCGTGCTCCGTGCCGCCGAGCTGGATGAGCAGCCCGCCCAGCAGCGGGCCGACGGCGGTGGAGATGCCGATGGTCGCACCGAGCAGCCCGAACGCCCGGCCCCGGTCCGCACCCCGGAACAGCTCCTGGATCATGCCGCTGACCTGGGGATTCACCACACCGGCGGCGGCACCCTGGACGAGCCGGGCCACGACCAGCCACTCCGGCGAGCGGGCCAGGCCGGCCAGCGCGCTGGTCAGCGTGAACAGGCCCACCCCGACCACGAACGCGGTACGCCGCCCGCGCGCGTCGCCGAAGCGCCCGGCCGGCACCAGCACCAGGCCGAACGTCAGCGCGTACCCGGACAGCACCCACTGCAGGTCGCTCGGCGTGGCCTGCAACGCCCGGTCGATCGACGGCACCGCGACGTTGACGATGCTGACGTCCAGCAGCGTCATGAACGCCGCGATCAGGCCGACGCTCAGCGCGCGCCAGCGGCGCCGGTCGTCGTACCCGGGGGTCGACGCCCGGCCCTCGCTCATCGTGCCCCCCACTGACCGTCGCTCACCCGACTCCGATCGCTACCCGGTGCCCGGTGGGGCAAACGACCCGATCACGCCACCTGACGCGCGCACCACCGGGGTCCGAAGTCCAGACCTGACATCGGGGAGTCCTCGCGATGCAGCAGACCCCGCTCGGTGAGCGAGTGCAGCGGCTCGCGCAGCTCCTCCTCGGTCATCCCGGTCTCCTGGGCGATCAGGTCCGGGTAGGGGACGTGTCCCTGCACCTCCAGCGCGGACACCGCCTGGTAGACCCGTTCCTCGACGGCGGACAACTGGACCTGAGGCATCGCTTCCCTCCTCGGCGTGGACCGCCCGCCCCGCGGACGGCCGGCGACCGGCGGTTACCCGGATGCGCGGCGATGATGCTCACCCGTTCGGCTGTCGTACCGGGCGGTGCGGCACGGCGGTGCCCTAGGCTGCTCCCGTGATCATGGATCTCGTCGTGGTCGGCGGCGGACCCGCCGGACTCTCCGCCGCGCACGCCGCGGCCAGTGCCGGCGTCCGCACGCTCGTTGTCGAACGGGCCACCCATCCGCGCTACAAGACCTGCGGGGGCGGCCTGATCGGGACGTCGCTGGCCGAGGTCGCCGGCCGCGTCGAGGTGCCCGCCCACGACCGGGTGGACCGGCTCACGTTCACCCGGGACGGGCGGCGCGCGTTCACCCGCCGGCACCCGGCGCCGCTGGTCACCATGATCCGCCGGGAGGAGTTCGACGACCGGCTGCGCGCCGCCGCCGTCGCCGCCGGGGCGCAGGTCCGCGAGGGCGTCGCGGTCCGCGCGATCGAGCAGGACCCCGACGAGGTACGCCTGCGCCTGGCCGGCGGTGAGCTGGTACGCGCCCGTACCGTCATCGGCGCGGACGGCTCCTCCGGCGTGACGGCGCGCCACGTCGGGGTGCGCTTCCGCCAGGTCGACCTGGGCCTGGAACTGGAACTGCCGGTGGACGCCGCCGAGCGGGACCGCTGGCGCGGCCGGGTGCTGCTCGACTGGGGGCCGCTGCCCGGCTCCTACGCGTGGGTGTTCCCCAAGGGCGACCGTCTCACAGTGGGCGTCATCGCGGCCCGGGGCGACGGTGACCGCACCCGCGCCTACCTGCGCGACTTCACCGACCGGCTCGGACTGTCCGGGGTGAGGCCGGAGCACGACTCCGGCCACCTGACCCGCTGCCGCACCGGGGACTCCCCGCTGCGGCACGGCCGGGTGCTCGTCGCCGGGGACGCCGCCGGCCTGCTGGAGCCGTGGAGCCGCGAGGGGATCAGCTACGCGCTGCGCTCGGGCCGGCTGGCCGGGGAGGCGGTGGCCGCCGGTGACCTCGACGCGTACGCCCGCGAGGTCGACCGGCGGCTGACGCCGGAGATGCGCGCCGGGCACCGGCTGCTGGAGGTGTTCGAGCGGCGGCCCGAGGTGTTCCACGCGATGCTCGCGAGCCCGCCCGGCTGGCGGATGTTCGTCCGGTTCTGTCAGGGCCGGGCGAGCTTCGCCGAGGTGCTCGACCGGCGTCCGGTGCGGGCCGGGCTGGCGCTGCTCGACCGCCTGCCCGCGAGGGCACGGGCCGCGGCGGTCGTTCAGCACGACTGAGCGTCCCCGCGTCAGGGGACGATGACCGCCCGCCCCCGCACCTCGCCCCGGCGCAGCGCCTCGTACGCCTGCGGCGCCTCGGCCAGGGGGAACGTGTGCACGTCGGCGTGCAGCCGGCCGTCGTGGGCCAGCGCGATCACCTCCTGCAGCTCGGCGCGGGTGCCCCAGAACGGCACCACCACACCGGCCTCGAACGGCACCGGCGGCGGCTCGTCGGCGACCGGCCGTACCGGCAGGGTGCCGCCGGCCAGGCCGACCAGCAGGATCTGCCCGCCGGTGGCGACCACCTGCCGGGCGGTGTCCAGGGTGGGCTGCGCGCCGACGAAGTCGAGCACCACGTCCGCGCCGTCCGGCGCCGGCCCGACCAGCTCGCGGATCCTCTCCACCGCGTCCGGGCCGGCCTGCACGGTGTGGTGCGCGCCGAGCCGGGTGGCCAGGTCCAGCGCGGCGGTGTTGGTGTCCACCGCGACGACCCGCACCGCGGTGGTGGCCAGCAGGATCTGCAACCCCATGTGCCCCAGGCCGCCGATGCCGATCACCACGCAGGAGGTGCCGGGCCGCAGCCGGGGCCGTGCCAGGTCCACCGCGTGGTACGGGGTCAGCCCGGCGTCGGTCAGCGGCGCCGCCTGGGTCAGGTCCATGTCACCGACAGGCAGCAGCCGGGACGCGGGCACCACCACGTACTCGGCGAGCCCGCCGTCGCGGCTGAGCCCGATGCCGCCGACCGGGGTGACCCGGCAGCGGTTCTCCTCGCCGCGCAGGCAGGCCCGGCACCGGCCGCAGCCGATGATGCCGTAGACGGCGGCCCGATCGCCGGGCGACCAGCCGTCCACACCGGCGCCGACCGTGTCGACGGTGCCGGCGACCTCGTGGCCGAGCGTGATCGGGACCGGGAACACCCCGGCCGGCGCGTCGAGGATGTGCAGGTCGGAGTGGCAGGCGCCGACCGCGCCGACGCGCAGCAGCACCTCGCCGGGGCCGGCCTGCGGCGTGGGCACCTCCGTGTGCTCCAGCACACCGGGTGCGGTCATCCGTACTGCGCGCATGGCTCCTCCACCTCGTCGCCGAATCGTCGCGGCGGCATACCCCTGCCGGAGCGGTTGATGCGGGGACCTGAGGGGTGGGCGCACAATGCGCTCATGAGCGAGCCGGCCGAGTCGTTCACCGACGAGGAGTACGCGTTCCTGCGGCACGTCCGCTTCGGCGAACTGCCGGTCCGGGTACGCCCGGAGGAGCGGATCGAGTCCGCCGAGACCGAGTTCCCGCCGGACCGGCCGGACCCGGTCGGCGGGGAGTCGGAGTGGCATCTGCGCGCGGGCGGCTGACGGGGCCCGGGCACCCGCCCGGACCCCGCCGCCCCACGGTCAGAAGACCGGCACGCCGTCGCGGACCAGCTTCCAGTTGGGTACGAAGAAGTCGGCCGGGTCGATGACGCCCCTGGCCTGCGCCCAGTCGATGAGCAACTGGCGGATCTCCTGCTGGGCGTTGTAGACCTGGGTCTTCACGATGCCCGGGAAGTTGCCGCCGCCGCTGCGCCGGTAGTTGTTCACCGCCACCACGAACCGGGCGTCCGCCGCGACCGGCGTGTCGGTGCCGGCCAGCACCAGGCGGGTGATCCGCTGCCCGACCGGCCTGGCGATGTCGATGTCGTAGTCGACGCCGGAGAACACGTCGTAGTTGTAGTCCGGCACGTTGGTGTCGTTGATGTTCTCGACGTCGACAGTGGTGCCGACCGGGAAGGTCTTGAAGTACTTCGCCGAGTACTCCAGGTACGCCTTCACCTCGGCGCCGGTCAGCACGACCGCCTCCAGCGTGTTGTCGTACACGTAGAGGCCCGCCACGTCGCGGATGCGCACGTCGCCCTGCGGGAACACCGCGGTGCGGCTGAACGGCGCGGCGATGGACAGCACCGGCAGGCCCGCGTACTCGCCGCCGGCGAGGGCCTCGGTGACGACCTCGGTCTGGACGTGGTTGATGAAGTCCAGGATCGGGGTGTCCTTGTACCGCGACTCGGCGGCGGACAGTTCCACGCTGGACCGCGCGACGACCCGGTTGACGTACTCGACGGTCTTGGCGTGCTGGCCGCGTACGGCCGCGAGCACCGCCGGGTCCTCGACCACGGTGTTTGTGTTGAGCGTGGTTGCCGACTTGGCGGTGACCGTCCAGCGGCCCTTCTCCCGGGTCAGCGTGAAGTCCATCCGGGTCAGCCGCTGGCCCCACTTGGACGGCTCCGAGGTGAGGACCCGCTCGCCGGTGGTGCGGTTGGTGACGAACTTCTCCGGCACCTCGTTGTGCGCGTGGCCGAACAGGATCGCGTCGATGCCGGGGACCTGCTCGGCGATCAGCGCGGTCGGGTTCTCGTTCGGCAGCTCCGGGCCGTAGCTGGAGGTGCCGCTGTCGCCGCCGTGGGCGGAGATGACCACCAGGTCGGCGCCACGACGGCGCATCTCCGGCACCCACTTCGCGGCGGTGGCGACCATGTCGGCGAAGACCAGGCGGCCCTCGACGTTGCCCTTGTCCCAGATGGCCACGCCGGGGTTGGTCAGGCCGAGGATGCCCACGCGCAGCTTCGGTGCGCCGTGCCCGCCGAGCTTGACCTCCTTGATCACGTACGGGAGGAAGGCCGGCTTGCCGGTCTTGGCGTTCAGCGCGTTCGCGGCGAGGGCCGGGAAGCCGAGCTGCTCGATCCAGGTCGCCAGCAGCGGCAGGCCGTAGTTGAACTCGTGGTTGCCGAGCGTCACCGCGTCGTACTTGAGGATGTTCATGGCTCGGGCCATCGGGTGCGTCTCACCGGTGCTGGTGATCGGCTCCTGCTTGGCGTAGTAGGTCGCCAGCGGCGTGCCCTGGATGGTGTCACCGGCGTCCAGGACCAGCGTGGCCCGGCCGGTGCGCTCGGCGCGGATCTGGTTGACCAGTGTGGCGAGCTTCGCGACGCCGACGTCGTTGTGCTTGCTGTCGTCGAACTCCGCGTCCCTGTAGTAGTCCCAGTTGTAGACGTTGCCGTGGGTGTCCGACGTGCCGAGGATCGTCAGGTCCCAGGTCTTCGGCTGCTTCGGCTTCGCCCCGGCGGGCGTGCCGGCCAGCAGGGGAGCGGTCGCGGCGGCGGCCGCGACGGCCAGCACCTGGCGCCGCGAGGCGCCGGAGGAGGAGGTCATGAGGTGCCTTTCCGAATGGGGGGTACGCGCCTCGTGGGCGCCGCTGCGCACCATAACCACCACATGTCACCTGCGCCACACCGGCCCGAACTGTTTCCCTTCCGGTCACGCGCTGCTGTTTTCCCGCCGGTCACCGGGGTAGGGGCGCATCCATGAGCGAGGACCAGTTCACCCAGCAGCACCCGGCCGAGCAGTACGGACAGCGCGCGGGCCAGCCGTCGCAACAGCAGACGCCGCCCGGCAACGAGCAGGAGATGGGGCCGAAGCCCGACCACGGTGAGGAGTCGTACCGGGGCAGCGACCGGCTCACCGGCAAGCGCGCGATCATCACCGGCGGTGACTCCGGCATCGGCCGGGCCGTGGCGATCGCGTTCGCCCGCGAGGGCGCCGACGTGCTCGTCACCTACCTCGCCGACGAGGAGGAGAAGGACGCCCGGGAGACGGTCGCCCTGATCGAGCGGGCCGGGCGCACCGGCGTCGCGGTCCGGTGCGACCTGCGCGAGGAGGACAACTGCCGCGCCCTTGTCGACCAGGCGGTACGCGACCTCGGCGGCGTCGACATCCTGGTCAACAACGCGGCGTACCAGATGTCGCAGGACAACGGCCTGCTCGACATCACCACCGAGCAGTTCGACCGGGTCTTCAAGACCAACGTGTACGCCATGTTCTGGCTCTGCAAGTTCGCGGTGCCGCACATGAAGGAAGGTTCGACGATCATCAACACGTCGTCGATCCAGGCGTTCGACCCGTCGCCGCAGCTGCTCGACTACGCCACCACCAAGGCCGCCATCGCCAACTTCACCAAGGCGCTCGCGCAGAACCTGGCCGAGCGCGGCATCCGGGTCAACGCGGTGGCGCCCGGCCCGATCTGGACGCCGCTGATCCCGGCCACCATGCCGAGGGAGAAGGTGAAGGAGTTCGGCACCGACACGCCGCTGGGCCGTCCCGGTCAGCCGGCCGAGCTGGCGCCCGCGTACGTCTACTTCGCCTCGCAGGAGTCCAGCTACGTCACCGGCGAGATCCTCGGCGTCACCGGTGGCCGCCCGACGAAGTGAGCCGTCGCCCGCCCGGCCCCCTTGGCGGCCGTCTGTTCCGCGCCGGCCGTCTGGTTCCGCTGTTCAGCGGGGCCAGGCGGCCATCCGGCGGCGTACCTCGGCGATGCCCGGCGCGTCCAGGCCGTAGCGGGTGAACCGCCGGTCGGCCAGGCCGTCGAGGTAGCGGCCCGCCGCGCGCACGTCCTCGTCGTCCAGCGCCGGGTCCACCTGCCGGGCCAGCTCCAGCAACTGCGCCACCGTGTACCGGTCCAGCGCGGCGGACACGTCGATGTAGTCGCGTACCTCCCGCCGGTTCACCAGCGCGGCGGTCTTGTTGGCGATCAGGTCGCGCACGTCCATGACCGGGCCGAGATCCATCACCACCGGGCTGCGGTGCCGGTCCAGGCGGGCCAGGCTGAGCCGGATCTGCCGCCCGTCCCGGCTCACCACGAAGTCGCGCAGATCCCGGTCGAAGCCGTCGAACACCTCGCCCAGCCCGCCCGGATCCACCTCGGTCACCCGGTAGCCGGCCCGTTCCAGCGCCGCGCGTACCCCGTCGGCCGCAGCGGCGGCGGCGCCCTCCACGTCGGCGAACAGGTCGACGTCCTCGGTGGGGCGGGTGACCAGGCCGTGCGCGGCCCACGCGACGCCGCCGCCGAGCACGAAGCGGTGCGGGCCCGCGGCGGCCAGGGCCACCCGGGCCACCTGCCGGTAGAACTCGTGCGGGTGGGTCACGCCGGGAGCAGGCTCCGGTGCCGGCCCTCCCAGGCCAGGCGTACGCCCCGGGGCAGGTTGAGCAGCGGCCACAACCGGCGCAACGTGCCCGCGTGGATCAGCTCGCGCAGGTCCTCCACGCGGGTGGTCTCGCGCAGCACGTTCTCGTACATCCAGAGCAGCTCGTCGGGGTCGCCCAGGTCGAACGCGCGTTCGCTGCTCCACATCAGGCGTACCGGCAGCTCGACGATGCCCGTGGTGGGACCGGTCAGCTCGTCGAGGGTGCGCGCCACCACGGCGGGTCGCCCGGGACGGGCGAGGTACGCGTGCGTGCTGACCGACATGGCATCAGGGTAACCCCAACCCGGCGCCGTTCCCCCCGCTCCCGCCCACCCCTCAACCCGTCGATCATGAGATTAGCGGCACCCGCCGCCCGATTCGTCCCCGCCTATTTCATGATCAACTGGGCTCGCCAGGAGATCTTGGTGCAGAACCGCCCTCATCGGGGCGGTCCCGTACCAAGATCTCCTGCCGGGGCGGGCGCGGGGGGCGGTGCGGTCCGCGCCGGGGGTCGGACTGTGCGACGTTGCCGGGTCGGCGTGGACAGAGCGGACATCCGGCTTCTGCGAGGGCTCGAATGGGGAGTGGGCTGGGGCGGTTGAGATCTTGGAGGATTCTGGCCCCCATGAGGGCCGTTTCCTTCCAAGATCTCTCGTGGGGCCGAGCCGTGCCGGTCCGCCCCCGGTCGTCGATCATGAGGTTGGCGGCGACAAAACGGACACCTGATGCCGTCAACTTCATGATCACCAGCTCAGCCCAGCCCAGGGCGGCGCGGTGCGGTGCGGTGCGGGAGCGAGTGGACGGGATCGGGCGGGTAGGTGACGGTGTCCGCGGGTGGGCGGGGGTGTCGGGTTTGGGGGTGGTCGGGGACACCCCGGTGGTGGAATCGGGGACCGGGCCGGGGCGTTATACCTGGTGCACGACCGCAGCAGCGCGCCTCCCGCACCCCAGCCGGGGTGGGCGGCACGGCCCCGGGA
>NZ_JBEZDP010000039.1:0-28648 GCF_040648395.1 Micromonospora sp. NPDC049151 | reverse complement strand
GCACCATCCTCACCTGCCCCTGCGCTCCGTCCACCGAGGCGCGTGGCACCTTCATCGCCGACTACAAGGCGCTCAACGGCACCGACCCGGCGCGTACGCGCCCGGCCCCCGCCCGTCTGTTCGGCTCAGTCCCGTGCGGGAACCGGCTCGGCCGGCGCCACGGCGGGCGCGTCGGCGTCCCGGGCGATCCGCCCGGGCCACCAGAACCGGTCGCCGAGCAGGAACGCCAGCGCCGGCACCAGCACGGTACGGACCAGCAGCGTGTCCAGCAGCACGCCGAGGCAGACGATGATGCCGATCTGGGTGAGCGTGATCAGCGGCAGCACGCCGAGCACCGCGAACACCGCCGCGAGCAGCACACCCGCACTGGTGATCACGCCGCCGGTGACGCGCAGCGCGGACAGCATGCCGTCGCGGGTGCCGCTGCGCCGCGCGTCCTCCCGGGCCCGGGTGACCAGGAAGATGTTGTAGTCGACGCCGAGCGCCACCAGGAACACGAACGCGAGCAGCAGCACCCCGCTGTCCAGCGCCGGGAAGTCCAGCACGTGGTCGAAGAGCAGCCAGGCCGCGCCGAGGCTGGCGAAGAACGAGCCGATGACGGTGAGCACCAGCAGCAGCGGCGCCAGGATCCCGCGCAGCAGCAGCACCAGCACCGCGCCGACCAGCAGCAGGATGAGCGGCAGGATCAGCTGGAGGTCCTTGGTGTTCGCCTCGTTCGAGTCGTACGTGGCGGCCACCGAACCACCGACCAGCGCGCCGTCGGGGGCGTCCGCTCCGTCCACAGCGGGCGGCGCCGAATCCGGTACGGCGGCCACGGCGTCGCGCAGCGCCACCACGGCCCGGTCGGAGGCGGCGCTGCCCGGCTCGGCGGTGAGCACCACGTCGATCTGGGCGACCCGGTCCCCGGCGGTGCCGGGGCGGGCCGAGGCGACCCCGTCGACGTCGGAGGCGGCGGCGAGGACCGCCGGGGCGGCCTGTGGGTTGGTGATGACCGCGACCGGCTGGGTGCTGCCGGCCGGGAAGGCCCGGGCGAGCGTCTCCGCCCCGGCGACCGCCTCGGGCTTCTCGCTGAACTGCTCGGTCTCGGACAGCCCGGTACGGATGCCCAGGCCGCCGAGTGCGAGGCCGGCGAGCAGCAGGACGGCGAGCGCGGCGACCGGCAGCGGGCGGCGGACCACCAGCTCGCCGAGGCGGCCCCAGATCCGGCCCTCGCGGGCGGCGCTGCCGACCCGGGGGATGAACGGCCAGAACAGGCCCCGGCCGAACAGCAGCAGCGCGGCCGGAAGCACGAACAGCGCGGAGAGCATGGCGAGGATCACGCCGGTGGCGCAGGCCAGGGCCAGCGCCCGGTTGGTCTCCTGCTCGGAGAGCAGCAGCGTGAGCACGCCGAGGACGACGGTGCTGCCGCTGGCCAGGATCGGCTCGGCGGTACGGCGCAGCGCGGCGCGCATGGCGGCGAACCGGTCCTCCTCGCGGCGCAGTTCCTCCCGGTAGCGGGCGATGAGCAGCAGCGCGTAGTTGGTGGCGGCGCCGAAGACCAGCACGCTGGCGATGCCCGTCACCTGCCCGCTGGGCAGGTAGATGCCGAACGCGGGGACGAGGGACTCCACCACGCGCAGCGTGATCTGCTCGGTGGCGCCCACCACGAGCAGCGGCACCAGCCACAGGAACGGGCTGCGGTAGGTGATGAGCAGCAGCACCGCCACCACGGCGGCGGTGAACAGCAGCAGCGTGGTGTCGGCGCCCTCGAAGACCTTGCCCAGGTCGGCGGTGAACGCCGGGCCGCCGGTGACCTCGACGGTCAGCTCGCCGGGCAGGCCACCGACCGCCTCGCGGAGCTTCTCCACCTCGTCGACCACCGCCGACGGGCCGCCCTCGGTGGACAGCGGCACCGCGACCAGCGCCACGGTGCCGTCGGGGGAGACCTGGGCGGGGGAGACCCGCCCGCCGGCGGCGAGCGAGTTCAGCTCGCCGGCGATGCCGTCGAGCGTGCTGCGGTCCGTGCCGCTCAGCGGTGCCTGGTCGGCGCGGCTGACCACCACGAGGGCGGTCTGGGCGTCCTTGGAGGGCAACTGGTCCTGGAGCCGTTCGACCTGCGTCGACTGCCATTCCACGGACAGGCCGGTGCCGGACACCGGGTCGGGGTTGTCCGGCTTCGGCAGCCCGAAGGCGACCACGCCGACGACGAGCGCGACGGCCAGGGTGAGCCAGGCGGCGAGCCGGCCCCGGACGACGCGGGAGAACAGTGACATCGGATGCCCTCACATATTGGTCGCGGAGGATTCTCTCTGAGCGAGTATCTTGATAAGCGAGATTATCCGGGGTGGCTCTATGCTGCAACCGAACCGGTTCGGACAGGGGAGGCGACGAGCGGTGGCGGCGCACAGGATGTATCGGCGACGCGACGACCCGCGCGGTCGGATGGTCGCCGAGATCACAAACGACCTGCGCCGTTACTCGGTCGACGCCCAGCACATCGGGCACGCGTTCGCCGGGCTGCACGGGCTCAACGCCACCGACCTGTACGCCCTGATCGCGGTCATGGAGGCCGAGCTGGTGGGCGACCCGATCACTCCCGGCCGGCTCGGCGAGGCGCTCAACCTCTCCTCCGGCTCGGTGACCGCGCTCGTCGACCGGCTCGAGCGCGGCGGCCACATCCGGCGCGACCGGGACACCACCGACCGACGCAAGATCCTGCTGCACTACGCCGACCGGGGCGCCACGCTGGCGCAGAGCTTCTTCGGGCCGCTCGGCCGCCGTACCGACGAGGTGATGGACCGCTTCAGCGACGACGAGCTGGCCGTGGTGCGGCGGTTCATGGCCGAGATGGTGCACTCCATGCGTACCCACCGGGACGAGATCCGCGCCGCCCCGCGCCGCGGCGCCGGGTCCGGGGACGCCTGACCGTGCGGCTGGTCACCCGGGCCGCCGCCGCGGCGCTGCGACTGCCCGCCGCCCGCACCGGGCGGGTCGCGGTCCGCCGGGACATCCCGGTGCGGGTACGCGACGGAGTGACGCTGCGCACCGACCACTACGCGCCCGACCTGCCCGCCGCGCCGTGCGTGCTGATCCGCACGCCGTACGGGCGGGGCGGGCCGGTCCGGCTGCTGGGCCGCCTGATCGCCGAGCGGGGCTTCCACGTGGTGATCCAGTCGTGCCGCGGCACGTTCGGCTCCGGCGGCGAGTTCGCGCCGTTCGTGCACGAGCGCGACGACGGCCTGGACACGCTCGACTGGCTGCGCCGCCAGCGGTGGTGGACCGGCGCGTTCGGCATGTTCGGCGCCAGCTACCAGGGTTTCGTGCAGTGGGCGCTCGCCGCCGAGGCGGGCGAGGAACTGCGCGCGATGGTCGCCGTGGTGACCGCGTCGGCCACCCGCGACTCCACGTACGCGGGCGGGTCGTTCGCCCTGGACACGGTGCTCACCTGGGCCGAGCTGATCGAGGCGCAGACGGTGCCCTGGCTGGCCCGGCAGTGGGAACTCAAACGCGGCCAGCCCCGGCTCGCCCGCGCCCTGACGCACCTGCCGCTGGCCGAGGCCGACCGGATCGCCACCGGCGTGACGGTGCCGTTCTTCCAGGAGTGGCTGCGCCACCACACCCCCGGCGCCGACTACTGGCGCACCCGGGTCTTCGGCGACCGGATCACCGAGGTCCGCGCGCCGGTCGTCATGGTCAGCGGCTGGCAGGACATCTTCCTGCCCGCCCAGCTCGACGACTTCGCCCGCCTGCGGGCCGCCGGGGCGCGTCCCCGCCTCGTCGTCGGGCCGTGGACGCACGGCAGTCCCGGGCTGCTCCTGGCGTCGCTGCGGGAGGGGCTGGACTGGCTCGACGCGCACCTGGCCGGGCGGCCCGCGCCACAGCGGGCGCCGGTGCGGGTGCACGTCGGCGGCGTCGGCGGCGGCTGGCGCGACCTGCCGGACTGGCCGCCGCCCGCCACGCCGGTCCGGTGGTACCTGCGGTCCGGTGGCGCGCTCGCCCCGCAACCGCAGGAGCACGGCACGCCGGACCGCATCCGGTACGACCCGGCCGACCCGACCCCGTCGCTGGGCGGGCCGCTGCTGGTGGCCCAGCGGGCCGGCCCGGTGGACAACCGGCCGGTGGAGGCACGCCCGGACGTGCTCACGTACACCAGCGAGCCGTTGCGGGAGCCGGTCGAGGTGGCCGGGCCGGTACGCGCCGAGATCCACCTGCGCAGCGAACTGTCGTACCTGGACGTGTTCGTGCGTCTGTGCGACGTGGACCGGCGCGGGCGCTCGTGGAACGTCTGCGACGGCCTGGTGCGCGTCGAGCCGGGCCGGTTCCCGGGGGATGCGTCCGGCGTGGTCACCGTGCCGGTCCCGCTCTGGCCGGCCGCGTACCGCTTCGCGCCCGGGCACCGGCTGCGGGTGCAGGTCTCCGGCGGCGCCCACCCCCGGTACGCGCGCAACCCCGGCACCGGCGAGCCGCTCGGCACCGCCGTGACCCTCCGTGCTGGATGGCGGGAGATCCTCCACGATCGCGAGCATCCCTCGGCGCTGGTGCTGCCGCTCGTGCCGGCACCGTCCACAGCGGGATGATAGTTCAAAAAGCGCCCCTGAGCTGGGCATTTCTGCCTAACCGCAGTTAAGCTCGGAGCAAGTGCCCGGTGCCGTGCAGTTCTCCGGCGGGGCGCGTCCGCGGATCTCATGTCATCGCGCGGTGTGATTGTCGTGTCCTCGCCGGTCATCGATCGGAAGGGGATCTGCCATGACGTCGGCCCCGGCGAACCTGCTGGCCGTCCGGAATCTGTTACTCACCTACCTCAACGTCGACAAGAACGCCGTACGCGCCGACGACCTGGAGCCGGCGGAGGTCGGCATCGTCGGCGACGTCAACCACCGCGGCGGCTACCACTGCGGCTCCGACCGGGTCGTCACGAACGACTACTCCGTGGTGGAGTCCAGCCGGGACCGGTCCGGGCTCGCGCTCTACGCGTCGGCGCTGGACGTCGGCACGTTCTCCGTCCGCTCCGGCGGCGGTACGCACAACCTGCGGACGTTCTCCACCTGGATGGTGGCGCAGTGCGTGGCGAACGCGGCCGACACCCGGGACATCCGGGAGATCGTCTACTCCCCGGACGGGCGGACCGTACGCCGCTGGGACCGGCTGGGACGGCGCACCGGCGGCGACAGCAGCCACCTGTTCCACACCCACTTCAGCTTCTTCCGCGACTCCACGAAGGCGGGCCGGGACCAGACCCCGCTGTTCCGCCGCTACCTGACCGCGATCGGGATGATCGCCATCGCGAACCCGGAGGACGACATGGAACAGACCGACAAGCTCATCAACGACACCGGAGCCAAGAACCGTACCGTCGGCGACGTCCTGGCCGACCTGCAGAACCTGCGCAACTGGCTCATCTCGCCGGCCAACACCACCGGGCTGGTCAACCCGCCCATGGCGAACTCGCCGTTGCAGCAGATGCTGGCGATGCTGCGGGCCTGGCCGGCGCTGGTGGCGCAGGTGAACGAGCTGTCCGGCAAGGACTTCACCGACGAGGAGCAGATCGTCTCCGGGGTGCTGGCCGGGCTGCCGCCGGAGAAGATCGCCGAGGCCATCCCGCCGCAGATCGCCCGGGACGTCGCCGACGAGCTGTCCCGGCGGCTGACCGCCTGACCGTCCGGCGCCGCGACCGTCACATCGCGGCGCCCCGGTTCCCCGTAATCCGCAATATGTGTTGCGCAATGGTTCTTGCGGATGTCAGGCTCGCCGCATGGAACAGCCCTCCGTCCGGCAGATCACCGACTCGCGAGTGCTCGCCGCGCTCGCCCATCCGCTGCGCCGCCGGCTCATGGACGTGCTGAAGGTGTACGGCCCGTGCACCGTCGGCATGCTCGCCGAGCGCACCGACCAGGCACCGGCGAACGTGAGCCACCACCTCAAGGTGCTCGCCGCCGCCGACCTGCTGGTCGAGGCGCCCGAGCTGGCCCGGGACCGCCGGGAACGCTGGTGGAAGCCGCGCAACCGGGGCGTGCGCTGGTCCGAGTCCGACTTCGGCGACGACCCGTCCACCCGGGTCGTCGTCGAGGCCGCCGGCTCGCTCAACCTGGAGCGGCACGCCGAACTGGTACGGGCCTGGCATGCCGCGTCGGACGAGACGTACGCCGCCTGGAACGACGCGCCGTTCAGCACCGACCACTGGCTGCACCTGACCCCGGAGGAGCTGGACACGCTCGGCCGTGAGGTGATCGCCCTGCTCACCCGCTGGGCGGACCGGCCCGTCCCGGACGACGGGCAGCGCCGCGAGCCGGTCTTCGTGTTCGCCCACGGCGTTCCGGGCCGGCCGTGACCGCCGCAGCGGGGCGGCGGTCGTGACCGCCCCCGCGCACACCTCAGGGCCGGTCGACGCCGCACCCGGCCCGCTGTTCCGGCACCACGACTTCCGGCTGCTCTGGACCGGTCACACGGTCAGCGCCGTGGGCAGCAACATGACCACAGTGGCGCTGCCACTGGTGGCGGTCGCGGTGCTCGACGCGACCACCTTCCAGGTGGCGGTGCTCACCGCCGCCGCCTGGCTGCCCTGGCTGCTCGCCGGCCTGCCGGTCGGGGCGTGGGTCGACCGGGTCCGCCGCCGCCCGGTGATGATCGCCGCCGACCTCGCCGCAGCGGCGCTGTTCGCGAGCGTGCCGGTGGCCGCCCTGGCCGGACTGCTCACCGTCGGGCATCTGCTGATCGTGGCGCTCGGCGCCGGCCTGGCCCGGGTCTTCTTCGAGACCGCCGACCAGGTCTACCTGCCCACGCTGTTGCGTCCGGCGCAGGTGCCCGAGGCCAACGCGCGGCTGCACGCCACGCAGACGGCGAGCTACCTGGTCGGGCCGGGACTGGCCGGTCTCGTCGCCCAGCTGGTCGGCGCGGTGACCGCTGTGGCAGTGGACGCGTTCAGCTTCCTGCTGTCCGCGCTGTGCCTGCGGCGCATCCGCGCGGTCGAGCCCCGACCGCACCGTCCGGACGGGTCGACGTCGCTGCGCCGCGAGGTCGCCGCCGGGCTGCGATTCGTCGCCCGCGACCCGTACCTGCGGGTCCTGACGGTGTTCGGGGCGGCGAGCAACATCGGGCTCACCGGCTACCAGGCGGTGCTCGTGGTGTTCCTGGTCCGGACGGCCGACCTTCCGGTGGGCCTCGTCGGCCTCCTGATCGGGCTCGCCAGCCTCGGCGGCGTGATCGGCGCCGCGCTCGCCGCGCGCCTGGCCCGCCGGCTCGGCAGTGCCCGCACACTGCTGGTCGCCGGCGCCCTGACCGGCCCGCCCGCGCTGCTCATCCCACTGGCCGGGCCCGGCGCGCGTACGGCGTGGCTGGTGCTCGGCGGCGTACTGGTGAGCCTGGGCGTGGCGATCGGCAACGTGGTGAAGGGCAGCTTCCGGCAGACGTACACGCCGCACCGGCTGCTCGGCCGGGTGACTGTGAGCATGCACCTGCTCAACTACGGCACCATTCCGCTGGCCGCGCTGCTCGCCGGGGCGCTGGGCGCGGCCTGGGGGCCGGGCGGCGCGATCCGGGCGATGACCGCCTGGCTGGCGCTGACCCCGCTGATCCTGCTGGCCGGGCCACTACGGAAACGGCGCGACCTGCCGGTCGCGCCGTCCTGATGATGCGCTGCGACGGCGGTCGGGTTCCGACCGCCGTCACCGGCACGTCACTACATGGGACGGACGTTGTCCGCCTGCGGGCCCTTCTGGCCCTGCGTCACCTCGAACTCGACCTTCTGGCCCTCGTTCAGCTCGCGGTAGCCATTGCTCTGAATGGCCGAGTAGTGGACGAACACGTCCGGGCCTCCGCCGTCCTGCTCGATGAAGCCGAAGCCCTTTTCCGAGTTGAACCACTTGACCGTGCCGGTTGCCATGCGTCTCTCCCTGTTCAATGCGGGCGAGCACCTGTCCCTCGACCGATGATCGCCCTCTACCACCCCCGACAGTAACCGCCCGGACGGCATTCCGCTGCCGGAAGCGCGCGGCGCGCCCGTGAATACGCGCGCGGCGGGAAAAAGACCCCACCGCCGGGCGGGGCGCGGCATGCTTGCCCCGATGAGCACGCAGACGGCTCTGGCCGACCTGGAACAGGAGATCGCGGCGCCCGGCGCGGGCCCGGACCGCCTGCGCCTGGTCGGCACGCCGTTCGTCCCCGAGGTGCGCCTGCACCTGGCCGAGGACGCCATCCTGTGGTGGGCCCGGATGGAGGCCGCCGCCGGGCGGTCGCTGCCGCCGCCGTACTGGGCGTCGGTCTGGGCCGGTGGCCAGGCGCTGGCCCGGCACCTGCTGGACCATCCCGAGCTGGCCGCCGGGCGACGGGTGCTCGACCTGGGCGCCGGATCGGGGCTGGTCGCCATCGCCGCCGCGCTCGCCGGGGCCGACGAGGTGGTCGCCAACGACATCGACCCGTACGCGGTGGCCGCCGTCACGGTCAACGCCCGCGCCAACCGGGTCCGGGTGAGCGTCGACGGCGCCGACCTGCTCGACGGGGTGGCGGACGCCGACCTGCTGGTGGCCGGCGACGCGCTCTACGACGCGGGCCTGGCCGCCCGGGTCCTGCCCTACCTGCGGCGCTGCGCCGCGCACGGGGTGCAGGTGCTGGTCGGCGACCCGGACCGGGGCCACCTGCCGCCGGACGGGCTGGAACCGGTGGCCAGCTACCTGGTGCCGACCACCGAACCCTTTGTCGACTCCCCGGTACGCCGGGTGCAGGTGCTGCGCCCCCGCTGACCCTCAGGGATCTCCGGGTCGGGTGTCGGGGACCACTGGGGGTTCATGCCCCATGTGCCGGCGTGCCGCCGGGACATAGCGTGCAGCTCATGAACGAACTCGTGGCCGCCGCCGGTGAGCTGCCCACCACCCTGCTGATGGGGCTGCTCGGCGTGGTCATGCTCGCTGACGCCGTACCCCTGATCGGGGTGCTGGTGCCCGGCGACGCCGCGGTCCTCGCGGCGGTCGGCGCGGGCCGCCCGGCCGGCGGAGCGCTCACCGTCGCGGCGGTGGTCGCCGGCTGCCTGGCCGGGTGGTCGCTGAGTTTCCTCGCCGGCCGGCGCTGGGGCGGGTGGCTGCGGGACAGCCGGGTGGGCGGCTGGATCGGCGAGTCCCGCTGGGCCGCCGCCGAGACGCTGCTGCACCGCGGCGGCGGCCGGATCGTGCTGGTGGCGCCGTTCCTGCCGGTGTTCAACGCGTTGCTGCCGCTGGCCGCCGGCGGGCTGCGGATGTCGTACCGGCGGTTCCTGGCCTGCGCGGCGGCCGGGGCGACCGCGTGGGCCGGGCTCTACGTGGCGCTGGGGCTGGCCGCGCGGGCGCTGACGGGCTTGTTGCCCGCGGCGCTCAACCCCACCGTGCTGACCATGGCGGTCGGGCTGCTGCTGGCCGGCCCGGTGCTGCTCGCCACCCGGCGGCGGTTGCGGGCGGTCACCGGCTGACCGCGCCCGGCCCGGCCGCCACGGGGGAGGCCGGGCCGGGCGTGCTCACCAGCCGCGGGCGCGCCACTGCGGCAGCGCAGGCCGCTCGGCGCCGATGGTGCTGTCCTTGCCGTGGCCGGGGTAGAACCAGGTGTCGTCCGGCAGCCGGTCGAACAGCTTGGCCTCGACGTCGTCGATGAGATGGCCGAAGCGCTCCGGGTCCTGGTCGGTGTTGCCCACACCACCGGGAAACAGCGAGTCCCCGGTGAAGAGATGCGGGGTGCCGGCCGGGTCGCGGTAGAGCAGCGCGATCGAACCCGGCGTGTGCCCGCGCAGGTGGATGACCTCCAGCGCGCAGTCACCGACCGGCACCGTGTCGCCCTCGGCGAGCCGCTCGGCCTCGATGGGCAGGCCCTCGGCGTCGTCGGCGTGCACCAGCGCGCGCGCACCGGTCTTGGCCACCACCTCCTCCAGCGCGACCCAGTGGTCCATGTGCTGGTGGGTGGTCACCACGGCGGCCAGCCCGCCGTCGCCGACCAGCTCCAGCAGGCGAGGCGCCTCGTTCGCGGCGTCGATCAGCACCTGCTCGCCGGTGGCCCCGCAGCGCAGCAGATAGGCGTTGTTGTCCATCGGGCCCACCGACAGCTTGGTGACGGTGAGCCGGTCGAGCTCGCGTACGGCCGGCGGGCCGCCGGGCGTGACGTCTCCGGTGTAGGTCATGACGATGTTCAGATCCATTCCGGTGGGTTCGGCAGGGGGCCGTCGGGTTCGACGGTGAGCATCTCGCCCGCGCCCCGGCCGGTCAGCCAGGCGGCGAGTTCCGGCGCGGGGCCGGTGACCGTGGGCGCCCCCTCCGGGTCGCCCACGACGAGTTCGGACGCGGCGCCGTCGAAGCGCAGCACCATGGACGGCGCGGCCGGGTTGGCGGCCAGCCCGGTGACCACCTCGTGCAGCAGCCGCTGGGCGAACGCCTCCGGCCACTCCGCGGGCCGGTAACCGGCGGCCAGGTCGACGTGGTGCACCTCGACCTCGCGCAACCGGCCCCAGACCAGCATCGCCGCCGGCCACGGGCCACGCCGGGTCCGCACCGTGGCGCCCCAGGCGTCGACGGGCATCGCCGCCACCGCCGCGTCGAAGCGCTGGCCGCTGCGGCGTACGTCGTCCAGCAGGTCGGCCGGGCCGCGGCTCGCGCCCGCGTCGATGTCGTCGGCGCGGGCCTGCGCCGAGGCGTACATCGGGATGTCCTCGCCGGTGCGCGCGGAGGTGAGCAGGTTGACGAACCCGTCGGCGTTGCGGGCCAGGTGGGTGAGCACGTGCGCGCGGGACCAGCCCGGCAGCAGCGACGGTGCCGCGACGTCCTCGGCGGTCAGACCGGACACGGTACGCAGCAGCCGGTCGTTCGCCTCGGCCAGCGCACCGGTCAGCAGCAGGGGGTCGGCGGTCATCGCGTTCTCACGGTTCGACAGTAGCGGGCCGGACCGGGCCGTGCCGCCGGGGAAATCGCTTTCGGCGCGTCGGCGCGGCCCCTACCGTCAGGGCCGACGACCTCGGACCGCCTGGTCCGTGCCGTCGTCTACGCGGCACCGGGAGTCGGAGGGGAGGTGGTGCGCATGCCGGTCGCAACGCGTGTGTTCCGCCGTATCTCCCCTCGACACCGATGAGGACACCATGACTCTCGATCTGACCGCCCTCGGCTGGGACGCCGGCTGGGCGGCCCATCTCGACCGTCGCTCCGGCCGTACTCCCGGGCGGGTCGCCCGGGTGGACCGGGGCGTCTGCACCGTGCTGTGCCCGCAGGGGCCGGTGCGGGCCAGCCTCGGCGGCGGCGTGCTGTCCGCCGCCGCCCGCGACGCGACCGCGCTGCCCTGCGCGGGTGACTGGGTGCTGCTGTGCGCCTGGCCGGACGGCCCGGTCACGGTGGAGGCGGTGCTGCCCCGGCGTACCGCGCTGGTGCGGCGTACCGCCGGCAAGGACGCCAGCGGCCAGGTGCTGGCCGCCAACCTCGACGCCGCGGCGGTGGTCGAGCCGGTGCACCCGGAGCCGGACGCCGCGCGGATCGAACGGCTGCTGTCCCTGGTGCACGAGTCCGGCGCGGAGCCGCTGGTCGTGCTCACCAAGGCGGACCTGGCCGCCGACCCGGCGGCGGTCGCCCGGCAGCTGGCCGACCTCGCGCCGGGGGTGCCGGTGCTGCCGGTCAGCGCCGAGCACGGCACCGGCCTGGCGCCGCTGCGCCGGCACGTCGCCCCGGGCCGCACGCTCGGCCTGCTCGGCCCCTCCGGGGCCGGCAAGTCGAGCCTGGTCAACGCGCTGACCGGGGCCGATGTGATGCGCACCCAGGCGATCCGCCGGGTCGACGGCAAGGGCCGGCACACCACCACCTGGCGGTCGCTGGTGCCGCTGCCGGGTGGGGGAGCGGTGCTGGACACCCCGGGCGTACGGGCGGTCGGCCTGCTCGACGGCGCGACCGGCCTCGACCGGGCGTTCGCCGACATCACCGAGCTGGCCGCCGGCTGCCGGTACGGCGACTGCGCCCACGACGCCGAGCCGGGCTGCGCGGTGCGGGCCGCGCTGGACGACGGCGCGCTGCCGGTGCGCCGCTGGGAGAGCTGGCGCCGGCTCCAGCGGGAGATCGAGTACGAGAGCGGCCGGCGCGCGGCCCGGCTCGCGGCCGAACGGCGGGGCGGCCGGCGGGGTGGGCGGCGACGCACCGGGCGTCCGGCGACCCCGCCCGCACCAGGGGGATTCTGAGCCGGCCCGGGCCGGTCGGGTGGGGCTACGTGATTCGCACCCGACCGTCCTGAGCTGGGGGAATGTTCGCACGACGGAAGTTGTCATACGTCGGGGCTAGAGTTGCCGGGGCGTTTTCTCTGCGCCCCCGACAACCTGTGAAAACCATCCAGACCCGGCGTCTGGTGCACAGATCCGCCTCATATTCTTCTTCCGGGAGCACACGCACCGTGGCCGACCGACTGATCATCCGTGGCGCGCGCGAGCACAACCTGCGTGACGTCAGTCTCGACCTGCCCCGGGACGCCCTGATCGTCTTCACCGGGCTCTCCGGTTCGGGCAAGTCGAGCCTGGCGTTCGACACCATCTTCGCCGAGGGGCAGCGCCGCTACGTCGAGTCGCTGTCGTCGTACGCCCGGCAGTTCCTCGGCCAGATGGACAAGCCCGACGTCGACTTCATCGAGGGCCTCAGTCCCGCCGTCTCCATCGACCAGAAGTCCACCTCGCGCAACCCGCGCTCCACCGTCGGCACCATCACCGAGGTCTACGACTACCTCCGCCTGCTCTTCGCCCGCATCGGCGAGCCGCACTGCCCGATCTGCGGCGAGCGGATCTCCAAGCAGAGCCCGCAGCAGATCGTCGACCGGGTCCTGGCCATGGCCGAGGGCACCCGGTTCATGGTGCTCGCGCCCGTGGTGCGCGGCCGCAAGGGCGAGTACGTCGACCTGTTCGCCGAACTCCAGGCCAAGGGCTACGCCCGTGCCCGGGTCGACGGCGTGGTGCACCCGCTGACCGAGCCGCCGAAGCTCAAGAAGCAGGAGAAGCACACCATCGAGGTGGTGATCGACCGGCTCAGCGTCAAGCCGAGCGCCAAGCAGCGGCTTACCGACTCGGTCGAGGCCGCGCTCGGCCTGTCCGGCGGCCTGGTGCTGCTCGACTTCGTCGACCTGCCCGAGGACGACCCGGCCCGGGAGCGCCGCTACTCCGAGCACCTGGCCTGCCCGAACGACCACCCGCTCGCGATCGAGGACCTGGAACCCCGGGTCTTCTCCTTCAACGCCCCGTACGGCGCCTGTCCCGAGTGCACCGGCCTGGGCACGAAGAAGGAGGTGGACCCGGAGCTGGTCATCCCCGACCCGGAGCGCACGCTGCGCGAGGGCGCGATCCAGCCCTGGGCCACCGGGCACAACCTCGAATACTTCCTGCGGCTGCTGGAGGCGCTCGGCGAGGCCGAGCACTTCGACATCGACACGCCGTGGCGGGCGCTGCCGTCGCGGGCGCAGAAGACGATCCTGCACGGCTCCGACGACCAGGTGCACGTGCGCTACCGCAACAAGT
The DNA here is from genome assembly GCF_040648395.1 of Micromonospora sp. NPDC049151. Taxonomy (NCBI): domain Bacteria; kingdom Bacillati; phylum Actinomycetota; class Actinomycetes; order Micromonosporales; family Micromonosporaceae; genus Micromonospora; species Micromonospora sp. NPDC049151. The sequence goes on along the minus strand of NZ_JBEZDP010000039.1, from coordinate 15,192 downwards.
ACGGCCGCGAGCGCTCCTACTACACCGGTTTCGAGGGCGTGGTGCAGTGGATCGAGCGCCGGCACACCGACACCGAGTCGGAGTGGTCCCGGGACAAGTACGAGGGCTACATGCGGGACGTGCCCTGCGCGGCCTGCGGCGGCACCCGGCTCAAGCCCGAGGTGCTCGCGGTCACCCTGGCCGGTAAGAGCATCGCCGAGGTCTGCAACCTCTCCGTCGGCGAGGCGGCCGACCTGCTCGCCGGCATCGAGCTGACCGACCGGCAGAAGATGATCGCCGAGCGGGTGCTCAAGGAGATCAACGCCCGGCTGAAGTTCCTGCTCGACGTCGGCCTGGACTACCTCTCGCTGGACCGCCCGGCCGGCACGCTCTCCGGCGGCGAGGCCCAGCGCATCCGGCTGGCCACCCAGATCGGCTCCGGCCTGGTCGGCGTGCTCTACGTGCTCGACGAGCCGTCGATCGGCCTGCACCAGCGGGACAACCACCGGCTCATCGAGACGTTGCTGCGGCTGCGCGGCCTGGGCAACACGCTGATCGTGGTCGAGCACGACGAGGACACCATCCGCGTCGCCGACTGGATCGTCGACATCGGCCCGGGCGCGGGCGAGCACGGCGGCAAGATCGTGCACAGCGGGTCGGTGCCGGCGCTGCTCGACAACACCGAGTCGGTCACCGGGGCGTACCTGGCCGGCCGCAAGGTCATCCCGACGCCCGCCACCCGCCGGCCCCAGACGCCCGGCCGGGAGCTGGTGGTGCACGGCGCACGCGAGCACAACCTGCGCAACCTCACCGTGAGCTTCCCGCTCGGCCAGCTCATCGCGGTCACCGGGGTCAGCGGCTCGGGCAAGTCGACGCTGGTGAACGACATCCTCTACGCCGTGCTGGCCAACCAGATCAACGGCGCCCGGCTGGTGCCCGGCCGGCACACCCGGGTCACCGGCCTGGAGCACGTGGACAAGGTCGTCGGCGTGGACCAGTCACCGATCGGGCGGACCCCGCGCTCCAACCCCGCGACCTACACCGGGGTCTGGGACCACGTCCGCAAGCTCTTCGCCGAGACCACCGAGGCCAAGGTCCGGGGGTACGGCCCGGGCCGGTTCTCGTTCAACGTCAAGGGCGGGCGCTGCGAGGCGTGCTCCGGCGACGGCACCATCAAGATCGAGATGAACTTCCTGCCGGACGTCTACGTCCCCTGCGAGGTGTGCAAGGGCGCGCGCTACAACCGCGAGACCCTTGAGGTGCACTACAAGGGCAAGACGGTCGCCGAGGTGCTGGACATGCCGATCGAGGAGGCGGCCGAGTTCTTCTCCGCCATCCCGGCCATCCACCGGCACCTCAGGACGCTCGTCGACGTCGGCCTCGGCTACGTCCGGCTCGGCCAGCCCGCGCCGACGCTGTCCGGCGGTGAGGCGCAGCGCGTCAAGCTCGCCTCCGAGCTCCAGAAGCGCTCCACCGGCCGCACCGTCTACGTGCTCGACGAGCCCACCACCGGCCTGCACTTCGAGGACATCCGCAAGCTGCTGATGGTGCTGGAGGGCCTTGTCGACAAGGGCAACACGGTCATCACCATCGAGCACAACCTCGACGTGATCAAGACAGCCGACTGGCTCATCGACATGGGCCCCGAGGGTGGCCACCGGGGCGGCACCGTGCTCGCCACCGGCACGCCGGAGGAGGTCGCCGAGGTGCCGGAGAGCCACACCGGGGAGTTCCTGCGGCCGATCCTCAAGCTCGACGGCAAGGCCAAGGGCGCCAAGGCCGCCACCACCCGGGCGGCGAAGGCCAACGGCAGCGCCAAGCAGCGGGCCCGCAAGGTGCCCGCCGGTGCGCGCTGACCGGCGTCCTCCACCGCGGCGCCCGGTTCGTTGACGCGTCAATATGAACCGTGCCGCAAGCTTGTGCGTGTTCCGCAGTAAGTCGAGAGAAAGGCCGGAGATGAGTGATGATCAGGCGCTGACCCGACCGGTCACCCAGAGCCGCCGTACCCTGCTCGCCGGAGCCGGCGCGGTGGGGGCGGCAGTGGTGCTCGCGGGCTGCGGCAGCGACGACGACGCGTCACCCGGGCTCGCCCCGACCAGCGGCGGCCCGCCCGGTGCCACCGCCACCGGGGATGCCGGCGGCGGCGACCGCGCCGGCAGCAACGCCGTGGCCCGCACCTCGGACATCCCGGTCGGTGGCGGCGCCGTCTTCGCCAGCCAGGGCGTGGTGATCACGCAGCCCGAGGCCGGCCAGTTCAAGGCGTTCGACCCGATCTGCACGCACCAGCGCTGCCCGGTGTCGAACGTCGACGGCGGCACGATCAACTGCACCTGCCACAACAGCCGGTTCTCCATCACCGACGGCTCGGTGAAGGGCGGCCCGGCCACCAAGCCGCTCGCGGCCAAGGAGATCAAGGTTGACGGCGACCAGATCCGCCTGGCCTGACCGCGTCGGCGCCCCCGTCGCCCGGTGGCCGGCGGGGGCGCGGCGGCGGCCGGGTGTCAGGGGTGCGGACTAGGCTTGGCGCCGTGGCTGACCCCTCGACCTACCGTCCCGCGCCCGGCACCATCCCGGAGTCGCCAGGGGTCTACCGCTTCCGCGACGGCACCGGCCGGGTGATCTACGTCGGCAAGGCGCGCAACCTGCGCAGCCGGCTCAACTCCTACTTCGCCGACCCGGTCGGCCTGCACCAGCGCACCCGGCAGATGGTCTTCACCGCCGAGTCGGTCGACTGGATCACCGTCGCCACCGAGGTCGAGGCGCTCCAGCAGGAATACACCTGGATCAAGCAGTACGACCCCCGGTTCAACGTCCGCTACCGCGACGACAAGTCGTACCCCTATCTCGCTGTCACGCTCGACGAGGAATACCCGCGGTTGCAGGTGATGCGCGGGGTCAAGCGCAAGGGCGTGCGCTACTTCGGGCCCTACTCGCACGCCTGGGCGATCCGCGAGACGCTCGACCTGCTGCTGCGGGTCTTCCCGGCGCGGACCTGCTCGTCCGGGGTGTTCAAACGGGCCGGCCAGGTCGGCCGGCCCTGCCTGCTCGGCTACATCGGCAAGTGCTCGGCGCCGTGCGTCGGCAGCGTCAGCGCGCAGCAGCACCGGGAGATCGTCGACGGCTTCTGCGACTTCATGGCCGGCCGCACCGACACCATGGTCCGCAGGCTGGAGAAGGAGATGCTCGACGCCAGCGAGCAACTGGAGTTCGAGCGGGCCGCCCGGCTGCGCGACGACGTCGCGGCGCTGCGGCGGGCGATGGAGAAGCAGACTGTGGTGCTCGGCGACGGCACCGACGCCGACGTGGTCGCCTTCGCCGACGACCCGCTCGAAGCCGCCGTGCAGGTCTTCCACGTCCGCGGCGGCCGGGTGCGGGGCCAGCGCGGCTGGGTGGTGGAGAAGACCGAGGAACTGACCACCGGCGACCTCGTGCACCACTTCTGCACCCAGGTGTACGGCGGCGAGCAGGGTGAGGCCGACGTGCCCCGCGAGCTGCTCGTCCCCGAGCTGCCCGGCGACGCCGACGCGCTCGCCGACTGGCTCACCGCCCGGCGGGGCAGCCGGGTGTCGCTGCGCGTCCCGCAGCGCGGCGACAAGCGGTCGTTGCTGGAGACCGTCGAGCGCAACGCCAAGGACGCGCTGGCCCGGCACAAGCTCAAGCGGGCCGGCGACCTGACCACCCGTAGCCAGGCGCTCGACGAGATCGCCGACTCGCTCGGCATGGACACCTCGCCGCTGCGCATCGAGTGCTTCGACGTCTCCCAGATCCAGGGCACCGACGTGGTCGCCAGCATGGTCGTGTTCGAGGACGGGCTGCCCCGCAAGAGCGAATACCGGCGGTTTATCGTGCGCGGCGCGACCGACGACCTGTCGGCCATGTCCGAGGTGCTGCGGCGGCGCTTCGCCCGCTACCTCGACGCCCGCGCCGAGACCGGTGAGCTCGGCGAGGAGACCGCCTCCGACCCCGACCGCCCCGGCATCGACCCGACCACCGGGCGGCCGCGCAAGTTCGCGTACCCGCCGCAGCTCGTCGTGGTCGACGGCGGCCCGCCCCAGGTCGCCGCCGCCGCGAAGGCGCTCGCCGAGCTGGGCATCGACGACGTGGCGTTGTGCGGGCTGGCCAAGCGGCTGGAGGAGGTGTGGCTGCCCGACGACGAGTTCCCGGTGATCCTGCCGCGCACCTCCGAGGCGCTCTACCTGCTGCAACGCGTACGCGACGAGGCGCACCGCTTCGCCATCACGTTCCACAGGCAGCGGCGCTCCAAGCGGATGACCGAATCCGCGCTGGACAACGTCCCCGGCCTCGGCGAGGTACGCCGCAAGGCGCTGCTGCGGCACTTCGGCTCACTGAAGCGGCTGTCCGCCGCCACGGTGGAGGAGATCAGCGAGGTGCCCGGGGTGGGCAGGCGTACGGCCGAGGCGATCCTGGCCGCGCTGGACGGCTCGACAGCGGACGCCGCCCCCCGCTCCTGACCTCTTCCTGGGTTCGTCCGCCGCCCGGCTTACCGGCACGTCACCGTCAGCCCCGTCAGGAACCCGTGGGTGCCCGTGTCCCGATGGGTGGTGAGACGGAAGCCCACTCCTCGGACGCGGGTACCGCCGCCCCCCCGCTCCGCACCCGCACCCGCCCCACGCCCCACGCGATCTTGCAGTTAGTGCCTCGGTGATGCCGGATTCGCGAGGTTTGCCGGGCACCAAAGTGCAAGATCGCGGGCTGGCCGGGCACGACGTGCAGGATCGCGGTCGGAGCGCCCCGCGGGCGGGCGGGGTGGATCATGGTGGCCGCTGTTCCGAGGCCGGTGTTTCGCGGGTCCGTCCGCGTCCGGGCGGGTGGTCTGGGAAGTGGTGTCCGGTTCGGCTGCGGTGGCCCTGACGGGCTGTGGTCGGTGCCATCGTGAGGGTGGAATCGGTGGCGGGCGCGGGGCGTTGTACATGACTGGCCGCCGAGGCACCGGGTCGAGCGCCGCGCACCGGCCCACCGGGGCGTCGAGCGGATCGCCGGGTCAGGGAATGGCCCCGGCCCGCCGGTCGTTACATCCCCGAGCCGCGGACAGCAGGCAACGTCCTCGGGTCGTCAGCCCCGGACGGAGTCACCACCGCCGGGAATGACACCGGGCCGGTCGTCGTTACATCCCCGAGCCGCGCAGAGCAGGCCCCCATGGCCGCCCGCGTGCCAGCCCTTCGACGGGCACCCCGAAGACTTTCCCCCCTTTCGCGGCACCCCCCGCCGCGTCATCCCCCACTTCAGGGAGGCAACCATCATGGCTACCACTCTGCTGCGCAAGACCGTTCTGACCGCTGCCGGTATCGCCGCCACCGCCGGTGGCATCGCCGGTCCCGCCATCGCCGCCCACGCCGCCCCCACCACCAGCACCACCACCGTGGTGGCCGACCGCAAGGGCCACGGCGAGCGGGAGCTGGACGTGCGCTACGAGGCGCAGCCCAACTTCTACTTCTGCGGCCCCGCCGCCGCGCGTAACGCGCTGAGCGTGCAGGGCAAGAACATCGACGTGCACGCCATGGCCAAGGAGATGGGCACCACCGAGTCCGGCACCGACAGCATCAACGACATCACCCCCGTACTGAACAAGGAGACCGGCGCCAAGGACGCCTACAAGTCCGTCGAGATCAGCACCCCCAAGGCCGACGACAAGCAGACCGACACCCTGCGCGCCGACGTCGTCAAGACCGTCGACGCCGGCCGGGCCGTGGTCGCCAACATCGCCGGCACCGCCACCGACACCGACGGCAACACCCACTCCTTCGAGGGCGGCCACTACATCAGCGTCATCGGCTACCGCGACGACGGTAAGACCGTCACCATCGCCGACAGCGCCGACCCGAACACCGCCACCTACCGCATGAGCATCGACAACCTCGCCGACTGGATCGCCACCCGCGGCTACAGCACCAGCTGACCAATCCGCCGCACCCATGGCCGCAGAGCAAGAACACTTGCAGCCAACAGCGAGGCCACAGCACGCCGGAAGGGCCCGACCCCACCACGGGGCCGGGCCCTTCCGCGCGTGCGTGTCAGGACTCGGCGAGCACGGCCAGGATCGACTCGCCATACTTGGCGAGCTTGTTCTCCCCGACGCCGTTGACCCTGGACAGCTCGGCAAGCGAGGCCGGCGGCTCGGCGGCGATCTGCCGCAGGGTCGCGTCGTGGAAGATGACGTACGCCGGGACGCCCTGCTCCTTGGCGGTGGCCGCGCGCCAGGCGCGGAGCCGCTCGAAGACGGGCGCGGCGGCGGGGGAGAGGTCGGCGACAACGGTGGCCGCGCCCCGGGGCTTGGCGGACCGGCCGGCCGCCTGACGCTCGGGCTCCTTGCGCAGCGTGACGGTACGGCGGCGGCCGAGCACGTCCGCGCTGGCCTCGGTCAGCGCCAACGTGCCGTAGTCGCCCTCGACGGCGAGCAGCCCTTCGGCGAGCAGTTGCCGCACCACGCCACGCCACTCGGCCTCGCGCAGCTCGGTGCCGATGCCGAAGGTGCTCAGCGCGTCGTGGCCGTACTGGTCGATCTTGTCGGTGTGCTTGCCGAGCAGGATGTCGATGCTGTGCCCGGCGCCGAAGCGCTGGTTGCGCTCGCGGTCGAGCCGGTAGACGGTGGACAGCAGCTTCTGCGCGGCGACGGTGCCGTCCCAGGACTCCGGCGGTTCGAGGCAGGTGTCGCAGTTGCCGCAGTCGGCCACCCCGGCCTCGCCGAAGTATTCGAGCAGCTGGGCGCGGCGGCAGCGGACCGTCTCGCAGAGCGCCAGCATCGCGTCCAGGTGGGCGGCCAGGTTGCGCCGGTGCGCGAGGTCGCCCTCGGACGTCTCGATCATCTTGCGCTGCTGCACCACGTCCTGGAGCCCGTACGCCAGCCAGGCCGTGGACGGCAGCCCGTCGCGCCCGGCGCGGCCGGTCTCCTGGTAGTAGCCCTCGACCGACTTCGGCAGGTCCAGGTGGGCGACGAAGCGTACGTCGGGCTTGTCGATGCCCATGCCGAACGCGATGGTGGCGACCATGACCAGGCCGTCCTCGCGCAGGAACCGCTGCTGGTTGGCGGCGCGGGTCGCGGCGTCCAGCCCGGCGTGGTAGGGCAGCGCGGGGATGCCGTTGGCGACCAGGAACTCGGCGGTCTTGTCCACCGAGGCCCGGGACAGGCAGTAGACGATGCCGGCGTCGCCGGGGTGCTCGTCGCGCAGCAGGCTCAGCAGTTGGCGGCGCGGTTCCCGCTTGGGCACGATGCGGTACTGGATGTTGGGCCGGTCGAAGCTGGCCACGAAGTGCCGCGCCTCGGTGAGCCGCAGCCGGGTGGCGATCTCGGTGCGCGTCGCCCGGGTCGCGGTGGCGGTCAGCGCGATGCGCGGTACGTCCGGCCAGCGCTCGTGCAGCATCGACAGGTTGAGGTAGTCGGGGCGGAAGTCGTGCCCCCACTGCGAGACGCAGTGCGCCTCGTCGATCGCGAACAGCGCGATCCGGCCGCGTTCCAGCAGGCCGAGCGTGGACCGCACGGCGAGCCCTTCCGGGGCGAGGTAGAGCAGGTCCAGCTCACCGGCGAGGTAGGCCGCCTCGACCCGGCGCCGCTGCGCGGGATCCTGGGTCGAGTTGAGGAACCCGGCCCGGACGCCGACCGCTGTCAGCGCGTCGACCTGGTCCTGCATGAGCGCGATCAGCGGCGAGACGACCACCGCCACGCCGTCGCGGACCAGCGCGGGGATCTGGTAGCACAGCGACTTGCCGCCACCGGTGGGCATGAGCACCAGCGCGTCGCCGCCGGCCACCACGTGGTCGACGACCTCCTGCTGGAAGCCGCGAAACGCGTCGTACCCGAAGACCCGCCGCAACACGTCGAGCGCGTCGCCGGCCGGTGCGGAGGTGGTCCGCTCGTCGGTGGGGGAGACCATCCGCGCAGTCTACGAGCGTCCCCCGACACCGCCCGTCCCGGCGAGCCGTGCTGGGGCCGCCGACATGTTCCGGTCGTCACCCCGTGGAATCCCGGGCCGGGTCGCAGCCGTTAGAGTCGCTGATTGACCATGCGCGGCCGACCGGCCGCGGCGCCACGGCTGGGGGTAGCGGGTGAGCGAGGCGCGTACAGCGGGTGACCTGGGACGGACCGAGGGGGAGACGGCGCCGGCCGAGTCGGACACCTCACTGGTGGTGGTGACCGGCCTGTCCGGCGGCGGGCGCAGCACCGTGGCCCGGGCACTGGAGAACGTCGGCTACTACGTGGTCGACAACCTGCCGCAGGCACTGCTTCTCGACATGGCCGAGCTGGCGTTCAAGGCCGGCGGCGCGGCCCGGCGTACGGCGATGGTGCTGGACGTGCGCTCGCGCGCGTTCTCCACCGACCTCGCCGGGGCGATCCGGGAGCTGCGGGAGCGCGGCTTCCAGCCCCGGGTGGTCTTCGTCGACGCCGACGACGAGGTGCTGATCCGCCGGTTCGAGAGCGTGCGCCGCTCGCACCCGTTGCAGGGCGACGGGCGGCTCGCCGACGGCATCGCTGTCGAGCGGACGCTGCTGGAGGAGGCCCGCGAGCAGGCCGACGTGATCATCGACACCAGCCACCTGAACGTGAACCAGCTGCGCCGCCGGGTGGAGGAGCTGTTCGGCGGTGAGGACGCCCGCCGGCTGCGGATCACGGTGATCTCGTTCGGCTTCAAGTACGGCCTGCCGCCGGACGCCGACTTCGTGATGGACGCCCGGTTCCTGCCGAATCCGTACTGGGTGCCGGAACTGCGCGAGCACACCGGCCGGGAGGAGGCGGTCAGCGCGTACGTGCTGGGCCAGGAGGGCGCCGACGCGTTCGTGGCCGGGTACGCCGACCTGGTCAACGCCACCACCGCCGGGTTCGAGCGGGAGGGCAAGCGCTACCTGACCGTGGCTGTCGGCTGCACCGGCGGCAAGCACCGCAGCGTGGCCATCGCCGAGGAGCTGGCCTCCCGCCTGCGCCACTCCGGCATCGCCGCCAACGCCCAGCACCGGGACCTGGGGCGGGAGTGATCCCGACCAGGGTGGTCGCCTTCGGCGGCGGGCACGGGCTCTCGGCGTCGCTGCGGGCGCTGCGGCACTGCGTACCCGAGCTTGACCTGGACATCACCGCGGTGGTCACCGTCGGCGACGACGGCGGCTCCAGCGGCCGGTTGCGCGCCGAGCGCGGCGGCCTGCCGCCGGGCGACCTGCGGCAGGCGCTGGTCGCGCTGGCCGGCGACCACCCGGCCACCCGGCGCAGCGCGGCGTTGTTCCAGCACCGCTTCGCCGCCGCCGTGCCGCCGGCGCCGACGCTCGCCGCGCCGGTACCGGTAACGGTCGGCGACTCGCTGGCCGGCCACGCGGTCGGCAACCTGCTGCTGCACGGGCTCACCGAGCTGCTCGGCGACCCGGTGGCCGCGCTCGACCACGCCGGGGCGATGCTCGGCGCGGTGGGGCGGGTGCTGCCGATGTCCCGCCAGCCGGTGGGCATCGAGGCCCGGGTCCGCGGCGCCGACCCGGAGCACCCGGACGAGGTGTCCACGGTGCGCGGCCAGCACCAGGTCGCGGTCACCCCGGGCACCGTCGAGTCGCTGCGGCTCAGCCCGTCCGCGCCGGCCGCGTGTGCCGAGGCGGTGACCGCGGTACGCGCCGCGGACTGGCTGATCTTCGGCCCGGGGAGCTGGTACACGAGCGTGCTGCCGCACCTGCTGGTGCCGGGGCTGGCCGACGCGATCGTGTCCAGCCCGGCGCGGCGGCTGGTGACGCTCAACCTGGTGGCCGAGAACGAGACCTCGGGGCTCTCCCTTCCCGACCATCTGGACACGCTTCGGCGCTATCTGCCCGAGCTGAAGGTGGACCGGGTGCTCGCCGACTCCACGGCGGTGGGTGATCCCGCGGCGGTCGAACGTGCGGCAGAATCGCTTGGTGCCCGGCTGGTCCTCGCTCCCGTCGCCGTCCTCGACGGCACGCCCCGTCATGATCCAGCCGCGTTGGGCGCCGCGCTGGTGCCTGTCCTGCGCGCCGATCGTTAGACACGTACGTAATCACCGGCGACACGCCGGAACCGGTCCGTGAGGGGGCGCACTATGGCGATGACGGCTGCGGTCAAGGACGAGCTGAGTCGGGTCGACGTGCCCAAGCCCTGCTGTCGGCGGGCGGAGATGGCCGCCCTGCTGCGTTTCGCGGGTGGCCTGCACATCGTGTCGGGTCGCGTCGTGGTCGAGGCGGAGCTGGACACCGGCGCGGTGGCCCGCCGGCTGCGGCGGGAGATCGCCGAGGTCTACGGCTACCCGAGTGAGATCCACGTGCTCGCCTCCGGCGGGCTGCGCAAGGGCAGCCACTTCATCGTGCGGGTGGTCAAGGACGGCGAGGCGCTCGCCCGGCAGACCGGTCTGCTCGACGTGCGCGGCCGTCCGGTGCGCGGCCTGCCGCCGCACGTGGTGGCCGCGAACGTCTGCTGTGCCGTCTCGGCCTGGCGGGGGGCGTTCATGGCGCACGGCTCGCTCACCGAGCCGGGCCGCTCCAGCGCGCTGGAGATCACCTGTCCCGGTCCGGAGTCGGCGCTGGCGCTCGTCGGCGCGGCCCGCCGCATCGGCATCACCGCGAAGAACCGCGAGGTGCGCGGCGTGGACCGGGTGGTGGTCAAGGACGGCGACGCGATCGCCGCGCTGCTCACCCGCATAGGGGCGCACTCCAGCGTGCTGGCCTGGGAGGAGCGGAGGGTACGCCGGGAGGTGCGCGCCACCGCGAACCGGCTGGCCAACTTCGACGACGCCAACCTGCGCCGTTCCGCGCGTGCCGCGGTGGCCGCCGCCGCCCGGGTGACCCGCGCGCTGGAGATCCTCGCGGACGACGCGCCGAACCACCTGACCTCGGCCGGCCGGCTGCGGCTGGAGCACCGCCAGGCGTCGCTGGAGGAACTGGGCGCGCTCGCCGAGCCGCCGCTGACGAAGGACGCCATCGCCGGCCGGATCCGCAGGCTGCTCGCGCTGGCCGACAAGCGGGCCCGTGACCTGGGCATCCCGGATACCGAAGCGGCAGTCACGCCGGACATGCTCGTGGTCTGATAGGACTCGGGCGGCGGCGCACCGCGAGCGGGATCACCACCCGCCGCAGCGCGACGTCGCACGCTCGGATATGGTCGCTGCGTACGGCAAGGGGGCCGCGCACAGGCATCCCTCGCCGTGCTCACCGCCTCGGGCGGTCAGGTCTCCGTGACCGCGGCGGGGTGGCCGAGATGACATGTCGACGGCCGGCTCCAACGGTCGGCGCACACACCTCCGCCGGCAGCGGTCTGGCGCCGGCGGACCAGAACGCGAGGAGATGGGACCTGTGACCATCCGGGTTGGCATCAACGGCTTCGGCCGGATCGGCCGCAACTTCTTCCGGGCAGTGCTGGCGTCCGGCGCTGACATCGAGGTCGTGGCGGTCAACGACCTGACCGACAACGCGACGCTCGCCCACCTTGTCAAGTACGACAGCATCCTGGGCCGCCTCCCGCACGAGGTGAAGGCCACCGCCGACGAGATCACCGTGGGCGGCAAGACCATCAAGGCGTACGCCGAGAAGGACCCGGCCAAGCTGCCGTGGGGCGAGGTCGGCGCCGACGTGGTCATCGAGTCCACCGGCTTCTTCACCGACGCCACCAAGGCGAAGGCGCACCTCGACGGCGGGGCCAAGAAGGTCATCATCTCCGCTCCGGCGAAGAACGAGGACGTCACCGTGGTCATGGGCGTCAACCAGGACCAGTACGACCCGGCCAAGCACAACATCATCTCGAACGCCTCCTGCACCACCAACTGCCTCGCCCCGATGGCGAAGGTCCTGCAGGACACGTTCGGCATCCAGCAGGGTCTGATGACCACCATCCACGCGTACACGCAGGACCAGAACCTGCAGGACGCGCCGCACAAGGACCTGCGCCGGGCCCGGGCCGCCGCGCTGAACATCGTGCCGACCTCGACCGGCGCCGCGAAGGCCATCGGCCTGGTCCTGCCGGAGCTGAAGGGCAAGCTGGACGGCTACGCGCTGCGCGTGCCGATCCCGACCGGCTCGGCCACCGACCTGACCGTCACGGTCGGCCGGGAGACCACTGTGGACGAGGTCAACGCCGCGCTCAAGGCCGCCGCCGAGGGCCCGCTGCGGGGCATCCTCAGCTACAACGAGGACCCGATCGTCTCCGCCGACATCGTGACCGACCCGGCGTCGTGCATCTTCGACGCGCCGCTGACCAAGGTGATCGGCAACCAGGTCAAGGTCGTCGGCTGGTACGACAACGAGTGGGGCTACTCGAACCGCCTGGTGGACCTGGTCAAGCTGGTGGGTCAGTCCCTGTGAGTGCGACCATCCGCAACCTCGACGACCTGCTCGCCGAGGGGGTGTCGGGTCGGCGCGTGCTGGTGCGCGCCGACCTGAACGTCCCGCTCGACAAGCAGACCGGGGAGATCACTGACGACGGGCGGATCCGGGCCGTCCTGCCGACGCTGAGCGCGCTGGTGCGGGCCGGCGCGAAGGTGGTCGTCTGCTCGCACCTGGGCCGCCCGAAGGGCGCGCCGGACCCGCAGTTCAGCCTCCGCCCGGTCGCCGGGCGGCTCGGTGAGCTGCTCGGTGCCCCGGTGCACTTCGCCGAGGACACCGTGGGTGACTCGGCGCGGTCCACCGTGGAGGGGCTGGCCGACGGCCAGGTCGCGCTGCTGGAGAACCTGCGGTTCAACAAGGGCGAGACCAGCAAGGACGACGCGGAGCGGGGCGCGTTCGCCGACCAGCTCGCCGCGCTCGGTGACGCCTACGTGGACGACGCGTTCGGCGCGGTGCACCGCAAGCACGCCAGCGTGCACGACGTGCCGGCCCGGCTGCCGCACTTCGCCGGGCGGCTGGTGCTGCGCGAGGTCGAGGTGCTCAGCCGCCTCACCGGCTCCCCGGAGCGGCCGTACGTGGTGGTGCTGGGGGGCTCGAAGGTCTCCGACAAGCTGGCCGTGATCGAGGCGCTGCTGCCGACAGTGGACCGGCTGCTCATCGGTGGCGGCATGTGCTTCACCTTCCTCAAGGCCCAGGGCCACGAGGTGGGCACGTCGCTGCTGGAGAAGGACATGGTCGAGACCTGCGGCAACCTGATGGAGCGCGCGCCGGGCAAGATCATGCTCCCGGTCGACGTGGTGGCCGCCGACGCGTTCGCGCCGGACGCCGCGCACGACACCGTGCCGGCCGACGGCATCCCCAGCCACCGGCTGGGCCTGGACATCGGCCCGGAGACGGTGGCCGGGTTCGCCGCCGCGCTGTCGCAGGCGAAGACCGTCTTCTGGAACGGCCCGATGGGCGTGTTCGAGATGGCGGCGTTCGCCAACGGCACCCGGGGTGTGGCCGAGGCGATCACCAAGGCCGACGCGTTCAGCGTGGTCGGCGGCGGCGACTCGGCCGCGGCGGTGCGCGCGCTGGGCCTGGACGAGTCCTCGTTCGGGCACATCTCCACCGGTGGTGGCGCCTCCCTGGAATACCTGGAGGGCAAGACCCTCCCCGGCATCGCGGCCCTGGAGAACTGAATGGCGAGCACGACCCGCCGGCCGCTGATGGCCGGCAACTGGAAGATGAACCTGAACCACCTCGAGGCCAACCTGCTGGTGCAGAAGCTGGCCGCGAGCCTGAACGAGAAGCAGCTCACCGACGTCGAGTGCGTGGTGCTGCCGCCCTTCACCGATCTGCGTACCGTGCAGACCGCCGTGGACGGCGACAAGCTGCTGATCGGCTACGGCGCGCAGGACCTGTCGCCGCACCCGTCGGGCGCGTACACCGGTGACATCGCCGGGCCGATGCTCGCCAAGCTGGGCTGCGGCTACGTGGTGGTCGGCCACTCCGAGCGGCGGCAGTACCACCACGAGGACGACGCGCTCGTCAACGCGAAGGTGTCGGCGGCGCTGGCCAACGGGCTCACCCCGATCCTCTGCATCGGCGAGGGCCTGGAGGTCCGGGAGCAGTCGGGTCAGGTGCGGCACTGCTGCGACCAGCTCGACGGCGCGCTCAAGGGGCTCACCGCCGAGCAGGTCACCAAGGTCGTCGTGGCGTACGAGCCGGTCTGGGCGATCGGCACCGGCAAGACGGCGACGCCGGAGGACGCCCAGGAGGTCTGCGGCGCGGTGCGCAAGCGCATCGCCGAGACCTACGACGCGGGCACCGCCGAGCAGGTCCGGGTCCTGTACGGCGGGTCGGTCAAGGCGTCGAACGTCGCCGCGATCATGGCTCAGCCGGACGTGGACGGGGCCCTGGTCGGGGGCGCGAGCCTCGACGCCGAGGAGTTCGCGCAGATCTGCCGGTTCCCGGAGCACACGGCCCGCTGATCGCTCGCTATCCTTGACGCTGCCCGTCCACCGGCCGGTGCCGCAGTGCCCGACAGGTCCGGGCAGTGATCGCAACGAGAGGACTGACCCCCGCCATGCCGATCTGGTTCGCCTACACGATGATCACGCTGCTGGTCATCACGAGCGTCCTGCTCACCCTGCTCATCCTCCTGCACCGTGGTAAGGGCGGCGGGTTGTCGAGCATGTTCGGCGGCGGGGTCAGCTCCAGCCTGGCCGGGTCGTCGGTGGCCGAGAAGAACCTCGACCGCTACACCGTTCTGGTGGGAATCGTCTGGTTCGCGTGCATCGTCGGGCTCGGCCTCTGGCTGCGGCTGCAGATGGCCAGCGGCACCTGAGTCGGCGCTGAGAAGCGTACAATCTGCGCGCGGTCCGTCACGGACCGCGCGCAGTTTTGTTTCTCCGCGCGTCGCCCGTCGCCCACCCCCTCCGGCGGCGGTCCCCTCCGACGACAGGGAGCGAGCAACAGTGCCCAGCAACAACGTCATCCGCGGCACCCGCATCGGGTCCGCCCCCGAGCGGTTCGACCAGCGGGTCGAGCCCGCGCCGCGCCGCCCGGTCGTCTACTGGTGCCGCCACGGGCACCGGGTCGAGTTCCTGATCGCCGCCGAGGCGGAGACGCCCGCCACCTGGGAGTGCCCGCGCTGCGGCGAGCCCGCCGGCCCCGACCCGGGCGACCCGCCGGGCCGCCAGCGCGCCGAGCCGTACAAGACCCATCTGGCGTACGTGCAGGAGCGGCGGACGCCGGAGGAGGGTGAGGCACTGCTCGCCGAGGCGCTCGACGCGCTGCGGCGTCGCCGCGGCCGGGCCTGACCCGAGGTGTTAAGAGGTCCTAACTTTTTGAGGGTGGGCGTAACCGACTGGATGTGAGGGTCGTTTCGTCTGAACGTGAGGAGGGGTGAGCAGCCGC
>NZ_JBEZDP010000038.1:0-29880 GCF_040648395.1 Micromonospora sp. NPDC049151 | reverse complement strand
CGCTACGCTGGCCACGAGGTCTCCGGTATGAAGTTCTTGCTTGGTCGCAGAACCAGATACCGGAGACCTCTTCAGTTGTCGATCACCGCCACACCGTGACCTCGACGCTGCCAGCCCGACTTACGAAACACGCCTTAGATCTGCTGCCAGACGGGTCGACCGCCGGATGGGATAAGGACCCGGCCGGCGGAGTCATTCCCCGCGGTTCCGTGCTGTCGTTCTGGAGGGCCAACAGCTATCGGGCATCAGTGCACCCCGCAACGCTGTGCCTCCGACGAAACCTAGTTTTTGCTTTGGGCGGCTGGATGGCTCTCCCTGCTTCTGAGGACACCGGTCTGTTGCTCGCCGCTAGCGCCGTCAGTGAAGGTTACTTCACCCGCGAATACGGCCTGCTATACCGCAAGTGGCCCGGCCAGGTTACCAGCCAAGCCGCACACCGAGATCCGGCAGAGTTCGAGGCAAGGATGGGGATCATCCAAGCCAGGGCTAACGTCCTTGCTTCGATGATCCCCAACGGATTACCGCTCGTGCCTCCGGCCTAGCCTTTTCCGGCATGATCATGGTGATCGTCTCACCCTCATCACACGAAGAGGTCTGACGAACTCCCCATTGACTTGGCTCGTCGATTAGTCAAGCTTCAACTGATTTTGGCCGCAGGCTTCTCCATCTTGCTGTCTGCAGTTCTCGAGGGAGCCGACAAAGGTGATTCCCGACCAATAGATTGGAGCAGGGCTTTTAACCTCTCCGCCACTCGCCCGTATCACAGGGAAATCTGATTCGTAAGTCATGCCATCAGCTCTTTTGCCCTTGAGGTGCAGAACTAGACTCTCTTCGCTGTTGCTTGTGGCCGGGTATCGGACGATGCTCACGATCGTCGGGTCATCGTTGTCGGGAAGCCAGTTCTCAGAAGTGGTATAGCTCAACAGTGACCTGCAGATAGTGGAGCGTGCTGCAACTTCTTGACAAAGATTGGCAAAGTTGCCGGTGCGTGCCAGTCTGACGGTTTCCGAGAGCAGTTCTCGCGCATCTGCCGACTCAATCCGACGTGTGCGATCACTGGTGGATTTTGCGCTGACTATTACAGCGGTGGAGAGAATCCCAAGGAGGGCGGCACCAGCGGCAAGTGCTGACAAAGATCCAGCTGACCTACTCATGTTGCTGCCTCCGCTTCTCGGGCTAGCCGCAGGTATCGATGACGTTCGGAGGGAGATTGCAGAAGGAGTACTTGTAACCACGTCTGATATTCAGTGCCACCGTTCTTCCGTCGTAGTCGTGGCCGATCGCTATCAGAAGGGCGGTTTCACGCACGTCGTCCTGCCAGTACGCCGATCCTTTCCAGGTCGAGGTGAAGTCGCCCCCTTCCTGCCCCTTCCTGGGGACGAGCTTGTCACACGTGTGGATGGTGTACGAAGCCCCCACTCCTCCGTAGCCAACGCTTAGTCCGATGTCTCCACAGTCTGAGAGTTGGACTGTGGACTTCGGGCTCCAGTCGTTCCAATAAAAGGTCGTGTTGCCTGCTATGGGCTTCGTCTCGACAGCGCATTCGTCGATCTCTCTGGAAATGTTGCCGCTGTTGGCGCCGCAGGAAGCGTAGACCTTAAGGGCAAGGTTTCGGCGCGTCGAACTAGCATAGTCCATCTCACCCCACTGAGAGCAGCTATCCATCCAGCCGACGTGCTCGGGTGAATCGGTCAGTCGAGCGTAGCAGGTAGGGGTGTACCAGGCTGGCTCGCTAGCGAGCGTGGCGATTCGGTCAAGTCTGGGCCGCGCGGGTGCGGTTACGGGGGTGGAAAGGAAAGTGCTTCCACCCCCCTTTCCATCTGATGTCTCCTCCACGTTCAATGGCATGCCTTTGGGGTGGACAGACTCGACCCCATTGATCACAACGACTTCGTAGGCCGAGGGATCGATCTTAAGTCCCCAACGATCATGGACTCTGTCCGCAAACTCTTGGATCTGGCGCCTGTCGTCGGCTCCCGGGGATGCGTTCGCCACGGATGGGAATGTCAGCGAGAGCACGATCGCCGCAGCTGCTGCTGTGGCCCTGCGAAGGGCGCGATGGAGGGGCATAGAGGTATCCCTACAGATCGATTGATCGGACTTTAGTCAACCTTCCATTCGTGACCATGGGCTGTCAAGGTTTTACGATGAGTGACTGATGGATCGCCGGGCTTCAACGTCCTGACCGGGTTGTGCGGTAGCCCCGACCAGCATCCTCAGAGCCGTCAGCTTTAGTAGCTGTAGCGCCCTACTCAATCTTTCGTCACCGATCCTGCTGGCCTTGACAGCCGAGACTCCGGTCAATGTGTAGCCACTGGCGACGCAGTGTTGTGGTGGCCGGGATGTGCGTCGGATGACTCCTGTTGTGCGCCCTGCTGATGCGCGAGGGCTGGGCCTGGCCATGGCGGGCGTCCAGAACAACTCGTTGACTTGTCTGCCAAGCGCCGTCTACCTTGGAGTCTCAACTTGGCAGACATGTCAACAACTTGGAGGTTGAGCGATGGCTCTGCGTGGCGGTACGAGGTTCGCCGTGCGTTGTGAGGACGTGTTCCCGGCTGGGTGCGCGTTGGTGCCCGAGTCGATGGGTGAGGTCGAGGACTTCGACGAGAAGACGGGCCGGCGTAGCCCGGCGAAGGACAAGCTGACCGGCCAGCGGGTGTGGCAGGTGCGGGTGATGGACCTGGACCCGGAGCTTGGCAAGCGCTCCCGGGAGACGACGGTGAAGATTTCCGCCGACTACCAGCCGGTGCCGCCGACGGGTGCCCCGTTCGAGGCGGTGGAGTTCGACGGCATGACGGTGACGCCGTACGTGGCGAACAACGGCCGGATGGCGTACTCGCTGCGGGCGACCGGCATGCGCGCTCCGGCGGGCGTGGCCAAGAAGGCGGCGGCGTAGCCGCATCTGGTGGGGGCGGGGCTGTCAGGTCTTGGCGGACGGCAGCCCCGCCCCTGTGTCTCTTCCCCCTGCTCTGTCGAGAGAGGTAGTGACGTGTCCAAGGGTATGCGTCCGGCTGGCCGTGCCTGGCCTCGGTGTGGCGTGTGTCAGTCCCGGTTCGACCCGGCCACGGGTGCCGACGGTCGGTGTGAGGGCTGCGTGGGGCAGCTCGTGCTTCCGTTTCCTCCGGTCCGGGATGCGTCGGGCCGGTTCGTGTCGCTGCGGGGTGCCAAGTGATCGGGCGGCCTCGCGGTGAGGTGGTGACGACCTCGACCGGCGACCTGATCCTGTTCCGTCCGAAGCGATTCGAGCTGCCGATGTGGCTGGTGGTGCTCGGCCTGGTGCTGCGCTGGTCCGGGCGGCTGCTGTGGTGGTGCCTGCGTCACCCGGTGGCAACCGCCGCGGTGGTCCTCGCGCTGTGGCTCTACGTCGAGTTCGACTGGCCGGGCTTGGTGGTGCCGCTGGTGCTGGGGGCGGCGGTCTCGGCGGTGTGGCGCTGGCGCGATGAGTCGACCTGGTGGGCGTGGCTGGCGGGTCCGCTGCTGGGGTCATTCCGCCGGCTGTTCGTCTACCGGCGGGTGTGGCGTGAGGCCATGACGCTTTGCGGGCTCGCCGAGACGTTCGACCGGCGGCACGTGCTCCCTGACCTGCTGCGGGTCCGCTCCGATCAGGCCCTGGACGTGTTGACGGTGCGGATGGTTCGGGGGCAGACGCCGGAGCAGTTCCAGCGGGTGAGCGCGAACCTGGCGTACGCCTTCGGCCGGCGGCACGCCCGGGTCTACGCGGAACGTCCCGGCGACCCGCCGGCCCGTGCCGGTCGATGGGGCTGGGTGCTGCGGCTGGTGGATCGGGTGCGGTATCGGGACCGGCCGACGGTGGTCTACGTGGCGTTGGTGCGGACCGATGCGTTGCGCACGGTGGTGCCGCCGTTCCCGGTGCCGGCGGTGCCGGACTTCACCGCGCTGCCGTTGGCCCGGCGGGAGGACCTGCGTCCCTGGCCGCTGCATCTGCTCGCGACTCACGTCCTGGTGGGCGGCGCCACCCGGTCGGGGAAGGGCTCGGTGCTGTGGTCGCTGGTCCGGGTCCTCGGCGGCGGTGTCGCCTCCGGGTTGGTGCGGCTGTGGGTGGTCGACCCGAAGGGCGGGATGGAGTTCGCGCTCGGCCGGCCGATGTTCGCCCGGTTCGCGTGCAAGTCGTTCGAGGCGATGGCGGACCTGCTCGACGAGGCCGTAATCGTCCTGCGGGAGCGTCAGACCCGCCTGGCGGGAACGGTTCGGGTGCACACGCCGACCGAAGTGGACCCCCTGGTCGTGGTCGTCGTCGACGAGATGGCCGCGCTGACCGCGTACTTGCAGGATGGCGAGCTGCGCAAGCGCATCGCCGGCTCGCTCGGGCTGCTGCTGTCGCAGGGCGCCGGCGTCGGCGTGCTGGTGGTGGCGGCGTTGCAGGACCCGCGTAAGGAGGTGCTGCCGTTCCGGGACCTGTTCCCGACCCGCATCGCGCTCAGCCTGACCGAGGCGTCACAGGTCGACATGGTCCTCGGCGACGGTGCCCGCAACCGAGGTGCGCTCGCCGACCAGATGCCCCGCTGGGCCAAGGGCGTCGGGTACGTGATCCTCGACGGCACCCCCGACCCGATGCGGGTCCGGTTCTCCTACGTCAGCGACGACGACATCCGCGACATGGCCCAGCGGTTCCCGGCGCCGGCTGACGCTTCGGACATCCTCGCCCAGGTCGGCCGGGAAACCGCCACCGAACCGGTACGCCTTCCGTTGCCGCGTAAGCCGTCCGGGCGGCTGCTGCCCGACGCGCTGCGCAACCTCCTCGACTCCGACGGCGGGGGTGAGCCGCGGTGACCACTCTCCCGAACGGTCGCCGGTTCTACCGGCTGCGCACCCCCGAACCGGTCACCGCCGTGTCCGTCCGCGTCGACGCCGATCGGCCCGATCCGTACCCGGTGTATCTCGCGGTCGGTGCGGGCCGGCGACGGATGTCCCTGACCCCCGACGAGGCGTGGGCGCTGTGGCGCTGCCTCTCCGAAGCCGTCGCCACGCTCGGCGCCCCGCCCGACTACATCCGCACCGACATCCAACCGGCCAGGAGGTAACCGCGATGACCACCCTCACCCGCATCGTCAACCGGCTCCGCCGCCCGCTGCGCATCCGCCTGGTTGGCCCGGCCGACCAGACCGCCGCCGCCCTGCACGGCCTGGCGCACATGGTCAACCGCCGCCCCGACATGGCCGACCGGCGTATCCGCATCGACCTGACCATCCGCGACAAGCCCATGCGGGAGTGGCGATGACCGAGCGCACCGAATCGGCCGTACGGCTGGTGATCCTGCTCGCCATCGGCGCCATGGCCGGCGCCGCCGCCTTCACCCACGTCCACGACCTCTCCGTCGCCCACGGCCAACCGAACTGGATCGGCTGGGCCAACGCCGTAGCGGTCGAGCTGATGACCATCTACCTCGGCCTGGAACTACGCGCCCGCCGCCGCGCCGGTCGACCCGTCGGCCTGGTCGGCTCGCTGCTGGTGGCGTTCGCGCTGTTGTCCCTCGCCGCCCAGGTGGCCGAAGCCCATCCGTCGGTGTGGGGCTGGGTCGTGGCGGCCGTGCCGTCGCTGGCGTTCCTCGCCCTGGTCAAAGTCGTCCTGTCCAACGCCCCGATCACCCCGCCGGCTGTCGAGCCGGACCAGCCGGACGCCTACCGGTACGAAGAGCCGGCGGAAGCCACCGAGGTCGAACCGGTCCGCCCGACCGTGCCGACGCCCGTCGTCCCGGCGGCACTGCCTCCCCGCGCTGTCCAGCCCAATCGGCCGCACGTCGTCGGGATCATCCGATGACCGCTCCGACCTTGCCCGGCCTTGCGCCGGCCGCCCCGACTCCGGCTGCTGCTCCTCGGCCGGGGTCGCGGGCGGCCCGCATGGCGCTACCCCGCTCGGTCGACGTGCTCAAGGAGATCGCCGCCGAGTACGGGGTGTGCGTCCGTCCCCTCGCCATGCGCCGCACGGATCTCGACACCGGCCTGACCGAGGTCATCGACCTGCCCTGCGGCGCGACCCGGGAGGACAAGTGCGCCCCGTGCGCGAAGAAGAACCGCCGGCTGCGTCAGGCCCAGATTCGGGAGGGCTGGCACCGCGACGACGAGCCGCTACCGCCCCCGCAACCGGCGACCGAGGAACAGGCGTCCCTGATCCTCTTCCGCGCACACCTGGAGTTCTCCCGTGACGAGGCGTCCCGGGCGTGCCAGTGGGACCAGGTGGAAGACCTCGACGAGGCGATCCGGGAAGTGGAAGAGGCCATCGCGGCCGAAGGGCTCCGGGGACGGGTCGCCCCGCCGCACACGAGCGGCGACGAGGACCAAGGCGACGACGACAACGGCCCGCGTCGCAAGCGCTCCACCCGACGGCGTCAGGACGCCCCGGAACTGCCTCGGCGCAAGGTCGAGGCGCGCACGGTCGGCAGGACGTACACCGCTGCGGACGGTGCCACCTACCGGCCGTCGATGTGGCTGACGCTCACCCTCGACTCCTACGGCCCGGTCCGCCCCGACGGCACGCCGCTCAACCCCGACCGGTACGACTACCGCCGGGCGGCGTGGGATGCGGTGCACTTCCCTCGGCTGCTGGATCGGTTCTGGCAGAACCTGCGCCGCTGTGAGGGCTGGAACGTCCAGTACGCCGGCTGCGTCGAGCCGCAACGCCGCCTCGCCCCACACGCGCACTTCGCCATCCGAGGCACGATTCCCCGGGACATCCTGCGCACCGTCGCGGCGGCGACCTATCACCAGGTGTGGTGGCCGGCGGTCGACGTCGCGCGGTACACCGTCGACCGGCCTCCGGTGTGGGACGAGGACGCCTGCGCGTGGGTCGACCCGGACACCCGCCAGCCGTTGACCACCTGGACGGAAGCCCTCGACGCCATCGACGCCGACCCCGACGCGGAACCGGTGCACGTGGTCCGCTTCGGCGCCCAGGTCGACGCGCGCGGCGTCATGCCCGGCACCGCCGACGCGGAACGGACCATCCGGTACGTCACGAAGTACATCACCAAGCACACCGGCGACTGCCACAAGGCAACGACCGACCGGCAACGCGCACACCTGGACCGGCTGTGGCGGGAACTGCGCGTGACCCCGTGTACCGACCGGTGCGCGAACTGGCTGCTGTACGGCGTCCAACCGAAGAAGGCACACGCGAAGCTCAAGCCGGGCCGCTGCAAGGGCAAGGTCCACCAGCGCGACACCCTCGGCATCGGCGGGCGGCGCATCCTCATCTCCCGCGACTGGTCCGGCAAGACGCTTTCCGATCACAAGCACGACGTGCGGGCCTGGGTGCGGGCGCTGCTCGGCGTCACCGTCGGCCTCGATGGCGTCGACGACCAGGGCGCCACCGTCGAACCGGTCCGCCACGCCTGGGAACTGGCCCGCCCCGATGATCCCGACGTGCCAGCCATGGCCCACCGGCTGCTGCGGTCGATCAGCGAACGCGCCCGCTGGCGCTCCGAACTGCTCGCTGCCAAGGATCGCGCGGCCCAGCTCCCCGAGGGTGCCTCGACGACGGACGCGGACGACAAGACGGGGGAGGGGCTGTGATGGCCAAGGACGAGCTGTGGACGGTTCGGGACGTGTCGGCATACCTCCGGGTGCCGCAGGAAACGCTGTACCGCTGGCGCAAGGTCAAGTACGGTCCGCCGGCGGCCCGGATCGGCCGACACCTGCGCTACGAGCCGGAAGCGGTCCGGGCCTGGGTACGTGAGCAGGCGGCGGCCTGATGGGGCACGTCGAAGATCGCTGGTACAAGACGCTGCGTCACGAGGGCGGGCGGAAGGAGCGGGTCAAGACGCAACTGTTCGGCAAGGGCCTGCGCTACCGGGTGCGGTACATCGGCCCGGACGGCAAGGAACGCAAGAAGTCCTTCCCGGACCGGGCCAAGCGCGAGGCTGAGGCATTCATGGTCTCCACCGAGACGGACAAGCTCCGGGGCTCCTACGTCGACCCGCTCGCCGGCCGCATCACCTTCGCCGAATACGCCGAGACCTGGCTCCGCACCCGTTCCTTCGACGAGTCGACGCGGGAGGTCACCGAGCATCGGGTACGCAAGCACCTGCTGCCGTTCTTCGGCTCTCGGCAACTGGCGGCGATCAAGCCGGGCCACATCCGGGAATGGGACGCCGCGTTGGTCGGCAAGCTGGCCCCGGCGACCCGGGCCGTCATCTTCGCGCACCTGCGGACCATCCTCGGCGCGGCCGTCGACGACGAACGGATCGCCAAGAATCCGTGTTCGGCAAAGTCGGTCACCGCGCCGCGACCGGTGCAGCGCCGGATAGTGCCGCTGCGCTACGACCAGGTTTCGGCAATCCGCGGTGGCCTCGCTCAGCGGTACCGGGCGATGGTCGACCTGGGCGCCGGCTGCGGTCTGCGGCAGGGCGAAATTCTGGGGCTCGGCGTCGACGACATCGACCTTGACGCCGGATGGGTGCACGTCTCGCGTCAGGTCAAGCTCGTCCGCTCCCGGCTCGTCTTCGGCCTGCCCAAGAACGACCGGGACCGCCGGATACCGCTGCCCGACTCCGTCGCCCTGGTGCTGCGTCAGCACATCGACGACTTCCCGTCGGTGTCGCTCACCCTGCCGTGGGAGAACCCGGCCGACGATGAGCGGGTGACGGTGCCGCTGCTGTTCACCACCACCCGGCGGGGTGCGATCAACCGGCACACCTTCGACGACAAGAGTTGGCGCCCCGCCGTCCGCGCGGCCGGCATCACGCCGACCCGGGCCACCGGGATGCACGCGCTTCGCCACTTCTACGCCTCGTCGCTGCTGGACGCGGGGGAGAGCATCAAGGCCCTGGCGTCGTACCTCGGCCACGCCGACCCGGGCTTCACGCTCCGGGTCTACACGCATCTGATGCCGGCCAGCGAGGAACGCACCCGGCAGGCCATCGACCGCCTGTTCGAGCCGGGGTCAGGAGATGCGCCATCGTGATCGTGAGAGCGACCGCCAAGATCTTGTCGCCGGCTCCTGACGGCTGCCAGGCTTTCCCGATGACCTTGCTATTCATCATCGAGGCAACCCCCGGTGAGTATTCGCTGCTACTGAACGCGGGGACGACGCCGGTGGATGACCTGGTCGAAGAACTCGATCACGAGCCCAACGGGTACTTCTGGGAGGGCGTGGCGCAGGTTCTCGTCAGCACTGAGGCTCAGTCGCTCGATGGCCGATTCGTCTACGCCTCCGAGGGCGGAACGTTCTGCGCCTACGGCCCAGACCGAGGGGTACTGGAAGAGCTGGAAGCGCGGATGACTGCGGTTGCCACCGACGGCGAACGCATGCGGCGGCTGATCAGGGACGCCGAGGCGAGCGGTTTCGAGTTCGACGACTGACCGTCAAAGTGACCGGGTCGGGTCCGCCCCGCGCAGCCCTGACGCCCTGGCGACGCCCTGAGCGGGCATCAGAGGAACGAAACGCCTGCTCAGGGCATGTGCAACCTTCACAATCCGGCGTACAGGTCGACTCGTCCGTCGCCCACCAGCTCAGAGCCTCGATCAAGGCTCTGAGCTGGTCGTTTATCTGGTGCTGTTGGTTGGCCTTGATCATCGTTGGGTGGCGTTTGACGGCCTGGCCACGGCCTGGGAGGGCCTGAGGCGGCCTGAGTGTTGGCTCAGCGGACCCCGGATTCGGTGTAATCCGCGGCTTCGGCTTGAGATCAAAATGGACGACCCGTCGACCTCGACACCTGGCCGTCTATCAGCTGAAACACCTCGGCATCTCTCACCAGTCCCTCTGAACCATCCGGCGACCTCTTGCGGACTGGATGCGGACTGTCGGTGCTGTCGCAGCCCATCCGGCTTCTGGCGCGTTGAGCGTGGACTACCCTGAGCGCCGTGACGACGATCGAGCAGCTTGAACGGCGCGCGTGGCCGGATCCCGCTCCCGACGCTACGTCTCTCGTTAGACGTTGCACCGAGCTGCGACGCAAGCCGCTGGCTGAGTTCACGGTCGAAGACCTGCGGATGATGCTTGGGCAGGAGATTGGCGTGCCGGCGCTGCTGCCTCTCGCGGTACAAGTACTGCTCCGCGACCCCACGGCGGAAGGCGACTACTACCCGGGCGACCTGCTCTCCATGGTGCTGCGGCTTCCCGACTCAGCATGGCTGAACCTGCGAGGGGAACGGAAACGGCTGGCATCAGTGCTGGCGGAGCTACTGGCCTCCCCGCCGTTCTCCAATCCTGATCTTCGACCTCGCGACCCGGACCGACTGCTTCGCGACGACATCATGCGGTTTCTTGATCGATGAGAGCGGACCTCCTCGTCGGGCAGTCGTAGCCGTCAAGGGAGGCTGGTAGCCCTTGTGGATCGTCGGCGTCGGTGCCCCTCGGCCCAGTGTCGATCGCGTCCCAGCCCAGTCACCGTTGCACGCGTCGAGCACACCCTCGGCCGGCTGCCGCTGCGCTCAGGCTCGAGCGAGCGTTGAGCGTCTCCGGCCCGTCGCGATCGGCTGCGAAACTCGCTTCCAGATCGTCGGAGACCGGTGATAGAAAGCCGCGTGGATCAAACTCTCACGTTCGCCGATCACCTGCGGCTGATCAGCGAACGCTCTGCCGCCTTCCGTGCTGCGGTCGCCGCGGCACCCGGTCTCGACATGCGGGTTCCGACCCACCCCGGCCGGACGCTGTTCGATCTCGTGCAACACGTGGGCTTGGCGCGTCGCAAGTCCGCCGCCATCGTCGCCGCGGGGCCCGCGGACGCACCCCCGGAGACGTCGGCCTGGGACGACGGCACGGGTGCGCCTCGGGAACGTGAGGCGCTGCTGGCCTGGTGGACCGAGTCCATCGAACAACTGACGAGCGTGCTGCGTGAGGCCGGCCCGGACCGCAGTTGTTGGACGTGGTGGGACGACTCGCCCTCACCGCAGACCTCTGGTGCCTGGGCGCGGCGGCAGGTCCCCGAGATCGCGGTGCACACCTATGATGCCCAGCTCACTCTGGGTGCCCCGCAGCCGTTACCGGAAGAGGTCGCCCTCGACGGTTTCGACGACTGCCAGTTCACCCTCTGCGCGACCACTGTCGCCTGGCCGCATGCCCCCGCCGTCGTCGAGTACCACGCCGTCGAGGGTCGCTCCTGGCGGCTTCGTCTCTCCCGCGACGGCGCACAGGTCGCCCGGCTCACGCCCGCTACCGGAGAGGGTCCCGAAACGGCCGACGCCTCCGCCCGGGGCACGGCGAGTGACCTGGTGCTGTTCTTCTACGGCCGCATACCGCTGGATTCGCTGGAGTTCGAGGGCGACAGTCGCATCTTCGATCAGCTCGCGGCGTGGGACCCGTCCGCGTGACGACCCGATTGTGGTGAACCGCGAGATGGCCGGCAGGCGACGTCTGATCAGAGCCTTGTCGGATTCCCGACCTGGAGCGCGTCCGATCGGTTGGTCCGCACCTGCGGAAAGTGGCTGACACTCGAACGTCATGGACGAGGAACCTGGTGAAGCGGCTGTCGGTGTCCTGGTCGCGGCGTTGGGCGGCACCGCGAGCGCCGGACTTCAGGCAGCGGCTGAGAAATTGCGTGCGCGAGTTCATTCTCAACTGGTGGATGTGGATAGCAGCGAGATCTACGAGAACTGGGAGGTTGCCCCGCGGAGCACCCGGAAGCAGGGCGATCTGGCAGCCGCCATCGGTTTCCTGGCCAGAGACGATCCTGATTTCGGGGCCAACCTGAAGGAGCTGATCGACGAGGCCAGGGCGCTGTCGATCGTGCAGGAGGGCAGGCTGGCCGAGGGAGACCAGGCCGACAGTTCCGTCGAGGACGGTGAAGACTCCAGTTTCGTCAGCGGCCTGGTGTACGGCGATACCTACGTAGACGACTACGCCTCGAACTCACACAGCGCCACGAATTCGAAAGCCGTCATCATCGGTGGCGGAATCGTCGTGGCCTGCTTGCTGGGGCTCGCCATGTTCCTCGGTGTCCGGCAATTCACTGACTCGGGTGAGATAACGGAGGACTCGACCTGTCAGGAATTCCTGGAGGCGCCCGCTGAGGAAGCCCAGCGGGGTCTTGGTCGCATCGGAGCCGAGCTCGGCGTCAATACGGGGGTCCCGCTCGCGCCGAACGCCATTTCCTACGACTGCGGCAGGGAGCCCACCGCGCGCCTGGGTGACGTCGTCCTGCGCTACAGAGGGCAGTTCTGACCGGTAGTCGAGGGCCGGCACGGGAGACGCGGCGACGGTGCAGGGCCTGCGACGGGTGCCGGGCGCGGGCGGTCGGACGGCTTGGGGATGCGGGGACGGCGTGTGGGACGCTGCGGCGGTGATCGAGCTTGCGGACATCGAGGCGGCCGCGCACCGGATCGCCGACGTGGTGGTGCACACCCCGACCCTGCCCAGCCCGGGACTGTCCGATCTGCTCGGCGTACCGGTCATCGCCAAGCTGGAGCTGCTGCAACGTACCGGATCGTTCAAGGCCCGGGGCGCGGCGGCGAAGCTGCTCACGCTCGACGACGCCGAGCGGGCGGCCGGGGTGGTGGCCGTCAGCGGCGGCAACCACGGCATCGCGGTCGCGGTGATGGCCGGCGCGCTCAGGGTGGCGGCGACCGTGGTGATGCCCCGCAGCGCGCCCGCCCGCGCGGTCGAGATTGCCCGCGCGGCCGGGGCCGACGTGCGGCTGACCGAGGACATGGCCGGCGCGTTCGCGCTGATGAACCGGCTCCGGGACGAGGGCATGACGTTGCTGCACCCGTTCGACGACCCGATCGTGCTGGCCGGGCAGGGCACTGTCGGGCTGGAGTTGGCCGACGACGCCGGTGAGCTGACCGACGTGCTGGTCAGCATCGGCGGGGGCGCGCTGATCTCGGGTGTGGCGGCGGCGCTGCGGGCGCGGCGGCCGGGGGTGCGCGTCTGGGGCGTGGAGACCGAGGGCGCGCAGGCGATGTCGCAGGCGCTTGCCAAGGGCGGCCCGGTCGAGGTGCCGCTGTCGTCGATCGTCACCACGCTCAGCGCGCCGAGCGTCTCGCAGCTCACCTATGACCACGTGACGGCGCTGGTCAGTGACGTCCTCGTGGTCTCCGACGCCGAGGCGGTGCGGGGCACGCTGGAGCTGGCCGAGCACGCCAAGGTGTGGGCCGAACCGGCCGCCGGGTGCCTGCTGCCCGCCGCCCGCCGGGTGGTCGAGCGGGTGGGCGGCGACGTCCGGCTGGGCCTGGTGGTCTGCGGCGGCAACGCCACAGTGGCCGACGTGACCGCGTGGGCCGGCCGCTTCGGCCTCTGACCGCCCGCCGCGTCACACGAGCGGCAGGATCCAGGGGTACGCCGGCCGCCTCGGTCCGGACGGGTGGGACCGGGACGACCGGCGTACGTCAGGACGTGGCCGGGCTGACGCCGTCGAGCATCTCGGCGAGCCGGGCCGCGGTGGCCGGGGCGTGCAGGTGCAGCCGCGCCACGTTGATGCTGTCGGTGCCGATCACGGCGAGCAGCGCCTGCTCGTTGATCGCGTACACGCTGAGGTAGCCGCCCGCGTTGCGCACCGTGGACTGCTGGAAGTCGCCCTGTCCGAGCCGGAACCCGACCTGGCGGCCGAGGCCGTACATGGTGGCGGCGAGCGCGGCCAGGTCGTCCGGGTCGGCGCCGTTCTGCAGGTTGTGCGTGACGAGCAGGCCGTCGACGCCGCCGAGGACGCAGCCGTGCACGCCGGGGATCTGCAACCGCAGCGCGGACAGTTCCTGGCCGATGGCCGGGTACGGCAGCGCCGGGTTGCCGGCCAGCGAGGGCGGCAGCGCGCGTGGTGGCGGCAGCGTGCCGGCCTGGGCGCGCGAACGGCGGGGGAGGTCGTCCACCCGGCTCACAGTTCCAGGCTCTCCTCGATCGTGCGCAGTTGGTGCCGCGCCATCGCGAGGTTGGCCCGGCTCTTGCTCACCATCAGGTAGAGGAACAGGCCCTTGCCGGTGCGGTTGCTCAGCGGGCGGATCAGGTGGTACTGGCTGCCGAGCGTGATCAGGATGTCCTCGATCTCGTCGTCGAGCTTGAGCATCTCGATGGTGCGCAGCTTGGCGCGTACGACGTCGGTGTTGCCGGCGGCGGCGACGGTCAGGTCGATCTCGCCGGTGCCACCGGCGACGCCGAGGGTCATGCCACTGGTGTAGTCGACGAGCGCGGCACCGATCGCGCCGTCGATGTTCATCGCGTTCTTCAGCGCGATGTCAAGGTTGCCCACGATTTCTCTCCCCAACTCGGGCCGCTGTCGCCGGAAGCGCGACAGCGGATTCGTCCGTCGAGGCTCGCATATGGAGTCGTGCGGTGCACCAGGGCCACCGGTGATCCACCTGAGCGGGCCCCGCCGGACCGGCCACCGGTCCCGCCGAAGGGGACACACCGTCTCATTGTCGATCACCGTTCGTCCTGCTACCTCGGGGTGCACCCGCCCTATGTAGAGTTCCGATAGAGTACCGCTGTGCGACTGACCATCCCGGTGGTGAAGGTGCTCTCGGCGCTGCTCTCCGAGCCCGAGGGGCCGCGTTACGGGCTCGACCTGATGCGGCTCACCGGCCTGCCCAGCGGGACGCTCTACCCGGTGCTGCACCGCCTCCAGGCGGCCGGCTGGCTTGCCGCCGACTGGGAGGACGTCGACCCGGTCGCCGCCGGCCGCCCGGCCCGCCGCTACTACCGCCTCACCGGCGAGGGCGTCCGGTCCGCCCGGCTGGCGCTGGCCGAGCTGCGTGCCCTCGTACCCGCCGAACGTGCCGGTGGCGCGGACCTGGCCGGGGCGCCGGCGTGGTGACCCGGCGGGTGGCGATGCTGCTGTTGCGCGTCGCGGCGCGCCGCTGGCCGGTGGAGCTACGCGCCGACCTGGCCCGGGAATGGGACGCCGAGCTGCACGAGCTGGCCCGGACCAGCCGGCGGTGGGGAATGCTCCGGTTCGCCGGGAGCCTCGCGGCCGCCCGGTCGGCCACGCCACTGACCGGCCGGGCCGGGTCGCGGCGGCTGGGGCGTACCGCAGGGGTGTTGCTGTTCGCGCCGCCGGCCTGCCTCGCGGTCCTCGCGGTCGCGGCCGCGGTGATGGCCCTGGCGCACGGGTGGCTGGAGATGCGCGCCGCCGCGCAACTGCCGGCCTGGTCCGGGCTCACCGCGCTGCTCGGCGTGGCGTTCGCGCTCGTCGTCGCCCGGGCCGCCCGCCGGACCGTACGCGTGGGGGCGCTGCCCACCGCGCTCGGCGTGGTGCTGCCGATCGCCGCGACGGTGACCGTCACGTCGGCGCTGCTCGCCGCCCGAGGCGAGAGCCGGGTCTGGGAGAGAGCACCAGGGCTGCTGCTCTGGCTGGGCCTGCTGACGGCGGCGCTCTGGGCCGCCGGGGCGCTGGCGCGACGGGGCCGGCTCCGCCTCGCGTGGCTGCTCGGGCTGGCCGGCGCGCTGGTGGCGGCGGACGCGGCGGTGGTGCTCGCGGTGGTCACCTCGATCCCGGCCGGCGCACCGGTGGCGGACGGCCTGCCGCCGGACTCGGTGGACCGGATCTCTGCGCCGCTCTGGCTGTTCACCTGCTGGACCGACTCCTCGTTCGGGCTGCCCCGGCCGACCGGGTGGGAACGGTTCCTCATCACCGACCGGGTGCTCGTCGAGCCGATCTTTTACCTGGCCTGCACGCCCTACGCCGTGGCGTACGCGATCACGGCGGCCCGGCCGGCGCCGGCCGCCGTGGCCGGTCCGGCGCCCGTCCCGGTCCTCGCCTGAGCGGTCAGGCGCTCCAGCTCAGCGCCCGGCCCGCCCGCTCGTAGTGCCGCGCCAGCTCGGCGTCGATCCGCGCGGCCCGCTCCTCGGTGAGCGTCACGGCCGGATCCTGCCACTGCCGCGCGCCGAGCATTCGGTGCCGCAGGCCGTTCGGCGGGTGGGTGGCGAACAGCGAGGTTTCCTCCCGGACGGTGAGCTGGCGTTCCAGCGACAGCCGCTCGGCCGCCGCGTCCAGCGCGCGCCCCGTCTCCACCCGCCAGGTGTCCGGCCCGTGGCCGCCGCGTACCGCGTTGCGCACCGCTGTGGCCACCGAGTCGGTCCGCAGCGTCGTGTCCAGCAGCCGGGTCGCGCCCGCCGTGCCGCCGGCGCGGGCGGCCATCTCGTCGGCCAGGTACTCGGCCCGCTGACTGTCGCGCAGCGCGGTGGCGACGAGCACCACGTGCCCGGCGAACAGCAGCCGGGACAGCGTCCAGGAGGCGAGGTGCCCGAGCCACTCGCCGACCATCACCAGCAGCCCGCCGCCGTCGGACCCGCCCCGCGGCCGGAACAGGTCGGCGGCGTTGCCGAGCATGGTCAGCGCCGGCTGGGTCACCGGCCCGCGGCGTACGTCGCCGTTGACGAAGTGGCCCAGCTCGTGGCCGAGCAGCGCGACCCGCGACGGGCCGTCCAGCGCGCCCCACAGCGGCAGACCGAGGCCGAGTACGCGCCGCCGCCGCAGCCCCACCGCTGTCGCGTACGCGTTGATGCCGCCGTCGACGCCGATCACGTGCGGCACCGGCGCGCCCACCGCCGACGCCACCTCCCGGACCAGCGCGTGCAGCTCCGGCGCGTCCCGTTCGGTGAGCACGTCCAGGTCCGGGTCGACCCGGCCGAAACGCGGGCGCAGCGCCACCGCCAGCGCGATCAGCGCCACGCCGCCGACCACGGCGAGGTTCGGGAAGGGGTACGCGAACAGCAGCCACACCCCGGCCACCGCGAGTCCGGCCACGCCGAGCAGGAGGAGCACCGAGATGCCGGCGACGAGGACGCCGGTGAGCCCGCGCCCGGTCGACTCCAGCGGCCGGCCGGCCAGTGCGGCGTACTGCTGACGGGTCAGCCGTGCGGCGAGCCGGTGGGTCCGCCGGTCGATCCACGACCAGCCGAACTCCGGCGCCTGGCGGCCCGCGTCATAGGTGTCGAGGTTCCAGTCGCATCCGGCGCACCACGGCAACGCCCCGTCCAGCGACACCGGCGTCGCGCCGCATCGCGGACAGGCCCCCGTGCCCGTCGTCTTGATGATCACGAGCGCTGATCCTGTCCGGTTCGCACCGGTGCCGGTACCGGCCGTTCGGACGAGGACAGGGCTCGCGCCGGTCTTCCGCCGTTCCCCGTCGCAACCCCCCGACCAGGTCTAATGTGGAGAAGAGTGACTATTTGCGCCGTTCCGGTGGCGGACGGGCGGTTCGCGGTGCACAGTGATCGCATGAGCGACGACGGAAGTGGTGGGCACTACTACTGGTGCACGCGACACCACCGGGTCGAGACCGATGCCGACGTGTGCCCCGCACGGCATGTTCTCGGACCGTACGCCTCAGCCGCCGACGCGGACAACGCCCTGCAGACGGTGCGGGAGCGGAACGACGCGTGGGACGCCGAGGACGCCCGTTGGGCCGGGGAGGGCCGCTAGACGGCGCGGGAGGGCCCGCGTCGAGGTGATCCGTGCTCCGCGAGGGCGAGAGCACGTCCCCAGGAAAGGGAACCGAGATGGCCGAAGCACAGCAGGCCACCCGCCCGGCCGCGAAACGGACGACCGCGAAGAGGACCACCGCGGGCAGGTCGACCACGGTCACCAAGGCGTCGCCGAACGCCTCGGGTGCCGGCGCCGGACGGACGCCGGCGAAGAAGGCGGTGGCGAAGAAGGCGGCCGCCAAGAAGGTCGTGTCGGCGGTCCGCAGGGCCCCGGCCACGAAGGCCACCACCAGGACGACCGCCAAGAAGACCACCGCGAAGAAGGCAGGCACCCGGACGGCGCCGGCCGGCCGGGCCACCGCCAAGAGCGCGCCCGCCAAGAAGGCCA
Source organism: Micromonospora sp. NPDC049151 (assembly GCF_040648395.1). Lineage (NCBI taxonomy): Bacteria > Bacillati > Actinomycetota > Actinomycetes > Micromonosporales > Micromonosporaceae > Micromonospora > Micromonospora sp. NPDC049151. The sequence goes on along the minus strand of NZ_JBEZDP010000038.1, from coordinate 12,182 downwards.
CCGCCAAGAAGACGACAGCGAAGAAGACCACGGCGGCGAAGAAGACCACCGCCGCCCGCAAGAGCACGGCGGCGAAGTCGACGGTTACCGCGCGCAAGAGCACCACCGCGAAGAAGGCGCCGGCCCGCAAGACGACGACCGCGAAGAAGACGGCGGCGGCGACGAAGGCGACCGGAGCGCGGAAGGTCACCGCGGCGGCGAAGAAGACCACCGCCGCCAAGAAGACCACAGCGGCGAAGAAGGCCCCGGCGAAGAAGACCACGGCCTCGACCCGCCCCACGGCGCGCAAGGCGGCGGCCAAGAAGGCGCCCGCGCGCAAGACCACCACCGCGCGCAAGACCACCACCACGGCGAAGAAGACCACCGCCGCGAAGAAGGCGCCCGCCCGCAAGACCACCGCCGCCAAGAGCATCGCCCGGAAGGCGCCGGCCCGCCGCGCCTGACCCCCGCCGCCCTCCCGCGCGGCGCCGGGCGGACACGGCGCTCGCCCCGGAGGGCGGAACGAGCGGGGCGCTGTCAGGATTGACGGCGTGGTGATCCGACGCGTACTGGCGCCCCGTATCGACTTCGGCGCGCTGCGCCGCGAGCTGGGACTGCCCGAGAGCTTCCCGGCCGCGGCGCAGCGCGAGGCCGACACGGCCGCCGCCGCGCCGCCCCCGGCAGTCGCCGACCGGACCGACGTCCCGTTCGTCACCGTCGACCCGGCGACCTCGCGCGACCTCGACCAGGCCATGCACCTCACCCGCCGTCCCGGCGGCGGCTACCGCGTCCGGTACGCGATAGCCGACGTCCTGACGCACGTACGCCTCGGTGGTGACCTGGAGGCCGAGACGTGGCGCCGGGGTCAGACGGTCTACCTGCCTGACGGCAACGTGCCGCTGCACCCGCACACGCTCAGCGAGGGTGCGGCCAGCCTGCTGCCCGACGCCGACCGGGCCGCCGTGCTCTGGACCGTCGACCTGGACGCCGACGGCGGCACCGTCGCGGTCACCCTGGAGCGGGCGCTGGTGCGCAGCCGGGCCAAGCTCGACTACGGCGGCGTGCAGCGCGACGCCGACGCCGGCCGGCTGCCCGAGCCGATCGCCCTGCTGCCCGAGATCGGTGCGCTGCTCACCGCCCGGGGCCTGAGCCGGGGCGCGATCAACCTGCCGCTGCCGGAGCAGGACGTCGAGCCCGACGGCGACGGGTGGCGGCTGGTGCTGCGCGGCCCCGGCCCGATGGAGGAGCACAACGCCCAGATCTCGCTGCTGACCGGGATGGCCGCCGCCGACATCATGCTGGCCGGCCGGATCGGGCTGCTGCGCACCATGCCCGGCCCGCGCCCGGAGGCGGTCGAGCGGCTGCGGCTGGCCGCCGGACCGCTCGGCGTGCCCTGGCCGGACGGCACCCCCGTGGGTCAGGTGCTCGACGGGCTGGACACCTCCCAGCCCCGGGTCGCCGCCTTCGTCGACCAGGCCGCCGAGCTGATGCGCGGCGCGGCGTACACCGCCTTCGACGGTGAGCTGCCCGAGCAGCCCGGGCACGGCGGGGTGGCCGCCGCGTACGCGCACGTCACGGCGCCGCTGCGCCGCCTGGCCGACCGCTACGCCACCGAGGTCTGCCTGGCGCTGCACGAGGGCCGCGAGGTGCCCGAGCAGGTCCGGGCGGCGCTGCCGAAGCTGCCCGAGGTGATGGCCGCGACCGACCGGACCGCTGGAGCCGCCACCCGGGGCGCCGTGGAACTGGCCGAGGCGGTGCTGCTCGCGCACCGGGTGGGGGAGACGTTCGAGGCGGCGGTGCTCGACGTGGACGAACCGCGCCCGGCGGGCAACGGACGCCCCGGCCGTCAGCCCGGCGGCACGATCGCACTGGACGAGCCGCCGGTGCGCGCCCGCTGCACCGGCGAGCTGCCGCTCGGCGAACGCGTCCGGGTACGCCTCACCGCCGCCGATCCGGCCCAGCGCCGGGTCGCCTTCGAACGGGCGTGACCAGCGCGGCGATTGTCACAGCGACGGGATGCACCGCACGCCGCCGCGCTTTGCGAGGATGAGCCCATGGCTTACGACGCGACCACGCTGCCCGACGTCTCCGGGCTGACCGTCGGCATCATCGGTGGCACCGGCGACCAGGGACGGGGGCTCGCCTACCGGTTCGCCCGGGCCGGGCAGACGGTGCTGATCGGCTCCCGCACCGCCGAGCGGGCCACCCAGGCCGCCGCCGAGATCGCCGCCCTGCCCGGCGTACCGGAGGGCGCCGTCGTGTCCGGCGGCGACAACGAGGACGTCGCCCGGCGCAGCGACGTGGTGATCGTCGCGGTGCCGTGGGACGGGCACGCCGCCACCGTCGCCGCGCTCGCCGAGCCGCTGGCCGGCAAGATCGTGGTGGACTGCGTCAACCCGCTCGGCTTCGACAAGCAGGGCCCGTACGCGCTCACCGTCGCCGAGGGCAGCGCCGTGCAGCAGGCCGCCGCGCTGCTGCCCGAGTCCCGGGTCTGCGCCGCGTTCAACCACGTCAGCGCGCCGCTGCTGGCCGACCCGGAGATCGACCGGATCGACCTGGACGTGCTGATCTGCACCGAGGACCGGGAACTCGTGGGCGTGGTCGGCGCGCTGGCCGCGCGGATCCCCGGCATGCGGGGCATCTACGCCGGGCGGCTGCGCAACGCCCACCAGATCGAGGCGTTCACCGCCAACCTGATCGCGATCAACAAGCGCTACAAGGCGCACGCCGGCATCCGGGTAACCGACCTCTGACGTGCCGCGCCGTCGCCGCCCACGCCGTCGCGTGGACGGGCGGCGCGTTCGGCGCGCCGATGGCGCGTGTTAAGAAGGGGCCCCTCCTCTACGCGAGGCGTTAAGAAGGGGCCCTTCCTTACACCCTCAGAACGTGTGCTCGGCCGCCGGGAACTCCCCGCCGCGTACCTCGTCGGCGAACCGGCGGGTGGCGTCGGTGAGCGCGCCGGCCAGGTCGGCGTAGCGCTTCACGAAGCGCGGCGCCCGGCCGGTCCGCAACCCGGCCATGTCCTGCCAGACCAGCACCTGCCCGTCGGTGTCGGGCCCGGCCCCGATGCCGACGGTGGGGATGGGCAGCTCGGCGGTGACCCGCTTGGCCACCTCGCCCGGCACCATCTCCAGCACCACCGCGAACGCGCCCGCCTCGGCCACCGCGCGCGCGTCGGCGAGCACCTCCTCGGCCGCCTCGCCCCGGCCCTGCACCCGGTAGCCGCCGAGCGTGTGCTCGCTCTGCGGGGTGAAGCCGATGTGCGCCATCACCGGGATGCCCGCGCCGGTGATGGCCTCGATCTGGGCGGCGCAGCGCCGCCCGCCCTCCAGCTTCACCGCGTGGCAGCCGCCCTCCTTCATGAACCGCACGGCGGTGCGCAGCGCCTGCGCCGGGCCCTCCTCGTACGAGCCGAACGGCAGGTCGCCGACGATCAGCGAGTGCTTCGTGGCCCGCACCACGGCGCGCACCAGCGGCAACAGCTCCTCGGCGGTCACCGGCAGCGTGGTCTCGTAGCCGAAGACGTTGTTCGCCGCCGAGTCGCCGACCAGCAGCACCGGGATCCCCGCCTGGTCGAAGATCGAGGCCGTGTACTGGTCGTACGAGGTGAGCATCGCCCACCGCTCGCCGCGCTCTTTGGCGGCGATCAGGTCGCGGGTGCGTACCCGCCGGGTGGCCGGCCCGCCGTAGAGGGCGGTCACCTCGGCCGGGGTGGACTCCACCATGACAATCTCCTTCCTCGAGGCCGCGCACGCGGTCCCCGGGTTCCCCGCGATCGTCGCACCGGGCGGCGGGCCGCGGGCAGGTCGCAGTGGAGGATGTCACTCCCCGGCCGGGCAGCGGTCAGCCGTCCTCGCGCCACCGGTTGGTGATCGGCAGCCGCCGGTCCCGCCCGAACGCCTTCATGGAGATCTTGGTGCCGGGCGCGGACTGCCGCCGCTTGTACTCGGCGGTATCCACCATCCGCAGCACCTTGTCCACCACCGCCGGGTCGTGGCCGGACTCGACCAGGCCGTCGCGGCCCAGGTCGCCGTCGACATAGCCGATCAGGATCGGGTCGAGCACGTCGTAGTCGGGCAGCGTGTCGCTGTCGAGCTGGCCGGGGCTCAGCTCGGCCGACGGCGGCTTGCCGATCGAGTTCTCCGGGATCGGCGGGGTCTGCCCGCGCCGGGCCGCGTCCGCGTTGCGCCACTTCGCCAGCCGCCACACCAGCGTCTTCCAGACGTCCTTGACCGGGTTGTAGCCGCCCACCGAGTCGCCGTACAGCGTCGAGTAGCCCACCGCCAGCTCGCTCTTGTTGCCGGTGGTGAGCACCAGGTGGCCCTCCTGGTTCGACAGCGCCATGAGGATCACGCCGCGTACCCGGGCCTGGAGGTTCTCCACCGCCACCCCGGACAGCGACATGTTCGCCAGGAACGTGTCCACCATCGGCTGGATCGGCTCGACCCGGTAGTCCAGGCCGGTGCGCTTCGCCAGGTCCTCGGCGTCGGTGCGGGAGTGCTCGGAGGAGTGCTGGCTGGGCATCGAGACGCCGACGACCCGCTCCGGGCCGACCGCGTCCACGGCGATCGCGGCCGCCACCGCCGAGTCGATGCCGCCGGACAGGCCGAGCACCACCGAGGGGAAGCGGTTCTTGTCGATGTAGTCGCGCAGGCCCAGCACCAGCGCGTGCCACACCTCGGCCTCGTCGGCGACCGGCTCGATGATGCCGCCGTCCGCCGCCGGGCCGGACGGCGCGGCCGGGATCGTGGGGATCTCGTGCCGGGCCACGCGCATCCCGTCGGTCAGCGGACCGGTCCCGCCGGGCGTGCCGGCCGCCGCCGGCAGTTCCAGGTCGTGCACCAGCAGGTGTTCGACGAACTGCGGCGCCCGGGTCAGCAGCGTGCCGTCCGCGGCGACGATCATCGAGTCGCCGTCGTAGACCAGCTCGTCCTGGCCGCCGACCATGTTCACGTACGCGACGGCGGCCCCGGCCTCGGCGGCACGCCGGCCGACCAGCGGCAGCCGTACGTCGTCCTTGTTCAGCTCGTACGGCGAGCCGTTGATGCTCAGCACCAGCCCGACGCCCGCCTTCCGGGCGACCGCGAACGGGCCGCCGGCCTGCCACAGGTCCTCGCAGATGGTCAGCGCCACGTCCACGCCGCCGACGCGCACCACGGTGAGCGTGTCGCCGGGGACGAAGTAGCGGTCCTCGTCGAAGACGCCGTAGTTGGGCAGGTGGTGCTTGAAGTAGGTGGCGACCACCTCGCCCCGGTGCAGCACCGCCGCCGCGTTGCGGGCGCCCCGGCCCGGCTCGGCGTCGGAGCTGACCTGCGGGGGCCCGTCCGCGTCCAGATAGCCGACCACCACCGGCAGGTCACCGAGACCGTCGGCGGCCAGATCGGCGGCGAGCCGGTGCAGCGCGGCCCGGGACGCGGCCACGAACGAACGGCGGAACACCAGGTCCTCGACCGGGTAACCGGTGAGCATCAGCTCGGGGAACAGGACGAGCTGGGCACCGGCGTCGGCGGCCCGGCGGGTCCACGTGCGGACCAGGCCGGCGTTGCCGGCGAGGTCGCCTACCGTCGGGTTGACCTGGCACAGGGCGAGACGCAGGGTGGGCATGTCTCCATCTTCCCCCAGCCCTCCGGGCCGAATCCGACAGGTCGCGGGAGACCGGGGCGGCGCCGCGCGTGTCCCGGCCGACCGGACACGGCGGGACGGCCGGCCGGGGGAGGGCGTAACGTCGGCGTAACGAGCCCGGTGGAGACTGGGCGGTCAGGCCGGGCCGGCCCGACCGGTGCGGACGTAAGTGTCACGAGGGGTGGAAGTGGACCGTCAGCAGGAGTTCGTCCTCCGCACGCTGGAAGAGCGGGACATCCGTTTCGTCCGGCTGTGGTTCACCGATGTGCTCGGCACGCTCAAGAGCGTCTCGGTGGCCCCGGCGGAGCTGGAAGCCGCCTTCGAGGAGGGCATCGGCTTCGACGGTTCAGCGATCGAGGGTTTCGCCCGGGTCTTCGAGTCGGACATGGTCGCCATGCCGGACCCGACCACGTTCCAGGTCTTCCCGTTCGAGGGCGGCGTCAGCGGCGAGAGCGCCCGGATGTTCTGCGACATCATGCTGCCCGACGGCAGCCCGTCCTGGGCCGACCCGCGGCACGTGCTGCGCCGGATGCTGTCCCGGGCGGCCGACAAGGGCTTCACCTTCTACACCCACCCCGAGATCGAGTTCTTCCTGCTGGAGAACGGTCCGCAGGACGGCTCGGTGCCGATCCCGGTGGACACCGGCGGCTACTTCGAGCACACCACGCACGCCGTCGCGCGGGACTTCCGCCGCCAGGCCGTGCTGGCGCTGGAGCGCATCGGCATCTCGGTGGAGTACAGCCACCACGAGGTCGCCCCCGGCCAGCAGGAGATCGACCTGCGCTACGCCGACGCGCTCACCACCGCCGACAACATCATGACGTTCCGGCACGTGGTGAAGGAGGTCGCGCTCTCCACCGGCGTGCAGGCCAGCTTCATGCCGAAGCCGTTCACCGACCAGCCGGGCAGCGGCATGCACACGCACCTGTCGCTGTTCGAGGGGGAGCGCAACGCGTTCCACGACGCCGGCGACCCGATGAAGCTGTCGAAGGTGGCGAAGTCGTTCATCGCCGGGCTGCTCACCCACGCCCGGGAGTACACGGCGGTCACCAACCAGTGGGTCAACTCGTACAAGCGGCTGTTCCCGCAGGCGCTGCCGGACCGGATCACCGAGAGCCCCGCGTACGTCTGCTGGGGTCACCTGAACCGGTCCGCGCTGGTGCGGGTGCCCGCGTACGGCAAGCCGAACTCGGCCCGGGTCGAGGTCCGCTCGCTGGACTCCGCGACCAACCCCTACCTCGCGTTCGCGGTCATGCTCGGCGCCGGCCTCAAGGGCATCGAGGAGGGCTACGAGCTGCCCCCCGGCGCCGAGGACGACGTCTGGTCGCTGAGCGGCGCCGAGCGCCGGGCCATGGGCTACGAGACGCTGCCGGAGAACCTGTCCGAGGCGATCGACGTGATGGCCGAGTCCGAGCTGGTGGCCGAGGTGCTCGGCGAGCACGTGTTCGACTTCTTCCTGCGCAACAAGCGCTCCGAGTGGGAGCAGTACCGGCGCGAGGTCACCCCGTACGAGCGGCAGCGCTACCTCTCGCTCTAGATCGTTGTGGCGCGGTGCCGCTATCGTCTGCGGCACCGCACCGGCACCCCCGCCGGGCGGCGTGAGCCGGGGAGGCGTTGGTGCTGGGAGATCTGCTCGATGGGGCGTGGCAGAGCATCGTGTTCGGGATCGTCGGGGTCGCCCTGATGGCGGCCGGGTTCCTGCTCGTCGACCTGCTCACCCCGGGCAAGCTGCGGGAGCTGATCTGGGTACGCCGCAACGGCAACGCCGCGCTGCTGCTCGCCGCCAACCAGCTCGGCATCGCCGGCATCGTCTTCACCGCCATCCTGACCAGCTACAGCTCGTTCACCAAGGGGATCGCGTCCACAGTGGTCTTCGGGCTGATCGGCCTGCTGGTGATGGCGCTCGCGTTCCTGGTGCTGGACCTGCTCACCCCCGGCCGGCTGGGCGACGTCATCGCCGCCGACGAGCCGCACCCGGCGGCCCGGGTCAGCGCCGCCACCCACTTCGGCGCCGCGCTGATCGTCTGCGCCTGCATCGCCTGAGCGGTGTCGTACCCCCGGGTTAGCGTCCGGGGGTGAACCGTACCGACCGCCTCTACGCCCTGGTCGAGGAGCTGCGGGCGGTCTCGCCGCGCCCGCGTAGCGCGAGCTGGCTGGCCCGCCGCTTCGAGGTGAGCACCCGCACCGTCGAGCGCGACATCTCCGCGTTGCAGGGCGCCGGGGTGCCGATCTGGGCCGAGCCGGGCCGCACCGGCGGCTACGTGGTCGACCGGGCGCGCACGCTCCCGCCGGTCAACCTGACAGCGGCCGAGGCGGTGGCGATGGCTGTCGCGTTGCACCGGCTCGGTGGTTCCCCGTTCGCCCCGGCGGCCGGGGCCGCGCTGCGCAAGCTGGTCGCGGTGATGCCGCCCGCCGCGGTGGCCGAGGCGCACCGGCTCGCCGGCCGGGTCCACCTGGTCGGCGACGGGCCGGGCACGCCCGTCCCGGCCGCCGTCGCCGACGCGGTCCCCGCCGGGCGGGTGCTGCGCCTGCGGTACGCCGACCGCGGCGGCACGGATTCGCTGCGCGACGTGGAGCCGCTGGCCTACCTGGGCAACTCCGTGCACTGGTACCTCGTCGCCTGGTGCCGGCTGCGTGACGGCGTGCGCTGCTTCCGCACCGACCGGATCGTGTCGGTGCGTCCGCTGGCCGAGCCGGTGACCCGGGAGTGGCGTCCCGGCGATCTCGATGTGCCGGTCGACCGGGTGCGCCCGCTCACCCTGGTCTGATCCGGTGGAAACACCGACAGGTCCGATCCGGTGGAAACACCGACAGGACGCTGTCGTGGCCCGGCCTCAGGCTGAATCCTGACGACGTCGGCCGACCGCCGGCGCGAATCCCAGGAGGAAGCATGTCCAGTACGCCCGTGACCTGGTTCGAGATCGGCTCTGACCGCCCCGACGAGGCGCAGCGGTTCTACGCCGAGATGTTCGGCTGGAGCTTCGAGCGGGGCGGCCCGGGTGGGTCGTACCGGCAGACGACGGCCGGCGGTGAGCGGGGGATCGGCGGCGCGATCCGGGGCACCGACGACGGCAACTACGCGACCTTCTACGCCCAGGTGGCCGACGTCGCGGAGACCTGCCGCCGGGCGGAGAAGGCCGGTGGCACCGTGCTGACGGCGCCGGTGACCACGCCGGCCGGCCTGGTGCGTGCCATGCTGCGTGACCCGTCGGGCAACCTGTTCGGCATCTTCAGCCCGCCCGCCGAGGGCTGAGCGCGCGCCCTTGCTCCCGGCCCGGCCGGTCGCCGGCCGGGAGCAAGTCGTTGCGGGCGGTGCAATCCGTTGCGCCCGTGTCTACTGTGAACCTCTGGTTTCGGGTGATCGAAGCTGATAACTTCCTGGCACCACGCGTCGCAAGTTCTTGCAACGCCTTCATCCCCTTGCGCCCGTCGTGCGGGCGTGGGTGTCAGGAGAGCGCCATGAGGGGCACCACCACCAACCGCCGCCGCTGGGGAGCGCTCGCGCTCGCCGCCGGCATGCTCGCCGCGCTGCTGCCGTACACCGCCGCCGCGGCGGCGAACACCGTCACCGTCTACTACCAGCCACCGGCCGCCTGGGGCACGTCCGTCAACATCCACTACGGCGTGGACGGGCAGGGCTGGACGCCGGTGCCCGGTGTGCCCATGGACGGTGCCTGCGCCGGCTGGCGCCGCAAGGTCGTCGACCTGGGCGGCGCCGCCGACCTCCAGGTCGTGTTCACAAACGGCAGCGGCGTCTGGGACAACAACAACGGCGCCAACTACCGCCTCGGCACCGGCACCGTGACAGTCGCCGGCGGCCGGGTCGGCACGGGCGACCCGTGCGGCACCGCATCCCCGACGCCGAGCCCGTCCGCCACGGTCGCGCCGAGCCCGACGCCGTCCGGCGCCGCCGGAAACACCGCCGAGGTCTGGTACCACCTCACGCCGCGCGGCTGGACCGCCGCGAACCTGCACTACCGGCTCACCGGCGGCGCCTGGAGCACCGCCCCGGGCGTCGCCATGGAGACGCGCTGCGCCGGCTGGGCCCGCCGGGTCGTCGACCTCGGCACGGCCACCGGCCTGACCGCCGCGTTCAACAACACCGCCGGGGCCTGGGACAACAACGGCGGCGCGGACTACACCCTGGGCGCGGGGCGCAGCGTCGTCGACAACGGCCGGGTCACCGCCGCCGCCGCGGACCCGTGCGCGCCCGCCACCCCGGACACCACGCCGCCGTCCACGCCCGGTGGCCTCACCGCCGTCGCCGACGGGTTGGCGGTCACCCTGACCTGGACCGCCGCCACCGACGACCGGGGCGTCACCGGGTACGAGGTGAGCCGCACCGGGGGAGCCGGCGGCACCACGGTCACCAGCACCACCACCCGGCACGTCGCGTACGACCTGCGGCCCGATACCGCGTACACCTGGACCGTGCGGGCCCTCGACGCGGCCGGCAACCGGTCGGCGGCGAGTGCGCCCGCCTCCGCGACCACCGGCGCCCCGCAGACCGGCGGCGTCCCGCTGGGCGGCGACCCGCGCGAGGACACCATCTACTTCGTGATGACCACCCGGTTCGCCGACGGTGATCCTGCGAACAACCGCGGCGGCAGCCAGCACGTCGCCTCCGGCAACGCGGCGAACGACGACCCGATGTTCCGGGGCGACTTCAAGGGCCTGGTCGACAAGCTCGACTACATCAAGGCGCTGGGCTTCTCGGCGCTCTGGATCACCCCGGTGGTGCTCAACCGCTCCGACTACGACTACCACGGTTACCACGGCTGGGACTTCTACCGGGTGGACCCGCGGTTGGAGAGCGCCGGCGCCTCCTACCAGGACCTGATCAACGCGGCGCACGCCAAGGGCATCAAGATCTTCCAGGACGTGGTCTACAACCACAGCTCCCGGTGGGGCGCGAAGGGCCTGTTCACGCCCACCGTCTACGGCACCCGCGACGACCAGTGGAGGTGGTACTACGACCAGCCGCAGGCCGGCCGGGAGTACGACCCAACGGTCGAGGCGACGGGGAACGACCCGGCGCTCACCCCGGCGCAGAACGCCAAGGCCAAGGGCCGGCCGTACAACGGCGACGTGTGGTCGTCCGCCGCGCCCGCCGGCAACCAGTGCCTGAACTGGGGTACGCCGACCGGCGGGCGCAGCCCCGAGGGCTACACGCTCTACCAGTGCCAGTGGCCGGTCCCGACCAGCAAGCTCTTCCCCGCCGACAAGTACCACCAGTGCTGGATCGGCAACTGGGAGGGCGAGGACTCGCGCAGCTGCTGGCTGCACGAGGACCTGGCCGACTTCAACACCGAGAACGCCGCCGTGCAGCAGTACCTGATCGACGCGTACAACAGGTTCATCGACATGGGCGTGGACGGCTTCCGGATCGACACCGCCGTGCACATCCCCCGGGTCACCTGGAACCGGCGCTTCCTGCCCGCCATCCAGGAGCACGCGGTCGCCCGCTTCGGCGAGAAGGGCAAGGACTTCTACGTCTTCGGCGAGGTCGCCGCGTTCGTCAACGACAAGTGGAACCGCGGCTCGGTCAACCACTCCGCGCAGTTCTTCACCTGGTCCGAGCGCAAGGAGTACAGCCCGGACGACGTACGCGCCGCGATCGAGCAGTACGACCACGAGCAGCTGATCGGCCCGAACGGGCAGCCCACCACCGACAACGCGTTCCTGCGCGGCAACGCGTACCACGCGCCGGACCGCTCGCGGTTCTCCGGCATGAACGTGATCGACATGCGGATGCACATGAACTTCTCCGACGCCGGCAACGCGTTCGGCAACGGGAAGGACTCCGACGACAGCTACAACGACGCCACGTACAACGTCGTTTACGTCGACAGTCACGACTACGGGCCGAACAAGTCCTCCACCCGGTACACCGGCGGCACCGACGCCTGGGCGGAGAACATGAGCCTGATGTGGACGTTCCGCGGCATCCCGACGCTCTACTACGGCTCGGAGATCGAGTTCCGCAAGGGCGCCCGGATCGACTGCGGGCCGAGCTGCCCGCTCGACACGACCGGCCGGGCCTACTACGGCGACCACCTGGCCGGCACCGTCACGGCCAGCGACTTCGGGGTGGTCGGCTCGGCCGCTGGGACGGTCGCCACCACGCTCGCCCAGCCGCTGGTGAAGCACGTGCAACGGCTCAACCTGATCCGGCGGGCAGTGCCGGCCTTGCAGAAGGGGCAGTACTCGACCGAGGGCGTGAGCGGCGCGATGGCCTACAAGCGGCGCTTCACCCAGGGCGCGGTGGACAGCTTCGCGCTGGTCACCGTGTCCGGCGGCGCCACCTTCCGCGGGGTGCCGAACGGCCGGTACGTGGACGCGGTCACCGGTGACGTGAAGACGGTCACCGACGGCACGCTCACCGCCGCGGTCGGCGGCAAGGGCAACCTCCGGGTCTACGTGCTGAACCTGCCCGGCAACCCGGCGCCGGGCAAGATCGGCGCGGACGGGCCGTACCTGCGCTGACACGCGCGCGGCGGGGTGGCGGTGCTGGTGGCGCTGGTCGACAGCGGCCCGGGCATCGCGCTGGTCATCCTCGCCGCGGTGGTCGGGGTGCAGCA
>NZ_JBEZDP010000037.1:0-30412 GCF_040648395.1 Micromonospora sp. NPDC049151 | reverse complement strand
GGGAAATCCGCGACGACATCCACGAAGCCTTCCTCAGCCTCGCCTGCGCCCTCATCTGCTGGCGCCAACTCCAACGTTAGGAGTTCTAAGAAGGGCCCCTTCTACAACGCCAGGCGTTAATAAGGGGCCCTTCCTTACACAGGGTCAGAACGCGCAGGCGATGACCAGTTCGGTGGTGCGGTCGGGCAGCAGGTCGAGCTTCGCGATCCGGCCCGCCGCGCGCAGATCGTCGGCGACGGTGCCGAGCTGGTCGAGCACCGCCGCCGGTCCGAGCGCCTCGGCCAGCGGCACGTCCGCCTTCATCGACAGCTTCCGCTCCGACTTGGCGCGGCGCACCTGGCCCAGCGCGTCCGCGGCCAGCCGCAGCAGCTCCGGGTCACCCGGCGCGGCCATCGTGCGGGACACCTCGTACGTGGTCGGCCACGGCGAGCGGTGCACCGAGCCGTACCGCCACCACGACCAGACCTCCTCGGTGACGAACGGCAGCACCGGCGCGAACAGGCGCAACTGCACCGACAGCGCGGTCGCCAGCGCCGCCCGGGCCGAGTCGGCGGCCGGCCCGGTGCCGTAGGCGCGTTCCTTCACCAACTCGATGTAGTCGTCGCAGAACCGCCAGAAGAACGCCTCGGCGGCCATCAGGGCGGCCGTGTGGTCGTACCCGTCGAAGGCGGACGTCGCCACCCCGACCACGCCGGACAGTTCGGCGAGCATCGCGGTGTCCAGCGGTTGGGTCACCGGGGCCCGCAGCGCGTCGGCGGCGCCCAGCCCGAGCGCGAACCGGGACGCGTTGAGCAGCTTGGTGGCCAGCCGGCGGCCCACCTTGACCTGGGCCGGGTCGTAGGCCAGGTCCGTGCCCGGCTTGCCGCTGGCGGCCCAGTAGCGGACCGCGTCGGATCCGTTGCGCTCCAGCAGCGCCATCGGCGTGACCACGTTGCCCTTGGACTTCGACATCTTCTTGCGGTCCGGGTCGAGTATCCAGCCGGAGAGCACAGCCGTGTGCCACGGCAGCGCGCCGTGTTCCAGGTGGGACCGGGCCACCGTGGCGAACAGCCAGGTCCGGATGATGTCGTGCCCCTGCGGGCGCAGGTCCATCGGGAAGACCCGGCCGAACAGGTCCGGGTCGGTCTCCCAGCCGCCGACGATCTGCGGGGTCAGCGACGACGTGGCCCAGGTGTCCAGCACGTCCGGGTCGCCGGTGAAACCACCCGGCTGCCCGCGCTGCGACTCGTCGTAACCGGGCGGCGGCTCGCTCGTCGGGTCGATCGGGAGCATCGCCTCGTCCGGTATGAGAGGGTGGGACCAGTCCGGCTCGCCAACGTTGTCGAGCCGGTACCACACCGGCACCGGCACGCCGAAGAACCGCTGCCGGCTGACCAGCCAGTCGCCGGTGAGACCGCCCACCCAGTGCTCGTACCGGTGCCGCATGTGCTCCGGCACCCAGCGCAGCTCCCGCCCCCGGGCCAGCAGCTCCTCGCGCAGGCCGGCGTCCCGGCCGCCGTTGCGCAGATACCACTGCCGGGTCGAGACGATCTCCAGCGGCCGGTCGCCGCGCTCGTAGAACTTCACCGGATGGGTGATCGGCCGTGGCTCGCCGACCAGGTCGCCCGCGTCGGCAAGCAGCTCCACCAGCGTCCGCCGGGCGCCGTTCACCGTCTGCCCGGCCAGCGCCGCGTAGGGCTGCGCCGGCACGCCGGCCGGCGGCTCCGGCAGCAGCCGCCCGTCCCGGCCGATCACCACGCGGGTGTCCAGCCGCAGTTCCCGCCACCAGGTCACGTCGGTCAGGTCACCGAACGTGCAGACCATCGCGATGCCCGTGCCCTTGGCCGGGTCCGCCAGCGGGTGCGCGCGCACCGGCACCTCGACCCCGAACACCGGGGTACGCGCAGCCGCGCCGACCAGGTCCGCGTACCGCTCGTCGTCGGGGTGGCAGACCAGCGCCACGCAGGCCGGCAGCAGCTCCGGGCGGGTGGTGTCGATCAGCACCTCGCGGCCGTCCGGGCCGGTGAACCGCAGCCGGTGGTACGCGCCCGGCCGCTCCCGGTCCTCCAGTTCCGCCTGCGCCACGGCGGTGCCGTACCCGACGTCCCACAGCGTCGGCGCCTCGGCCTGGTACGCCTCGCCCCGGGCCAGGTTGCGCAGGAACGCGCGTTGGCTCGCCGCGCGGGCCGCCGAACCGATCGTGGTGTACGTCAGCGACCAGTCCACCGACAGCCCGAGCCGCCGCCACAGCGTCTCGAACGCCTTCTCGTCCTCGGCAGTGAGCAGTTCACACAGCTCGATGAAGTTGCGCCGGGAGATCGCCGTCGGGTTCTTCCGGGCCGCGTCGTCCACCGGTGCGGCCGGCGGGCGCCAGTCCCTGTCGTACGGCAGCGCCGGATCGGGGCGCACACCGTAGACGTTCTGCACCCGGCGTTCCGTGGGCAGCCCGTTGTCGTCCCAGCCCATCGGGTAGAAGACGGTCCGCCCGCGCATCCGCTGGAACCGGGCCACCGTGTCGGTGTGCGTGTACGAGAAGACGTGTCCCATGTGCAGCTCGCCCGACACGGTCGGCGGGGGAGTGTCGATCGCGTATACGTCCGGCCGCTCCTTCGTGCGGTCGAACGCGTACGTGCCGTCGGACTGCCAGCGGCGGGCCCAGGTCTCCTCGAGGCCGTCCAGGCTCGGACGCTCGGGGACGCCGCCGCGGGCGCTCCTCGTCGTGTCGGTCATCAGCCGATGGTAGGCAGCCGGGCCGCCGCACTCCACGACTTTCCCCACCCCGCGCAGGGCGGTCAGAGGAGGGAGTCGCGCCACTGGCGGTGCAGGGCGGCGTAGCGGCCGTCGGCCGCGATCAGCTCCGCCGGTGGGCCGTCCTCCACGATCCGCCCGCCGTCGAGGACCAGCACCCGGTCCGCCGTCTCCACGGTGGAGAGCCGGTGGGCGATGACCAGGGCGGTACGGTCGCGCAACACGCTGTGCAGGGCCCGCTGCACCAGCCGCTCGGTCGGCACGTCGAGCGCCGAGGTCGCCTCGTCGAGGATCAGCACCCGGGGGTCGGCGAGGAACGCCCGGGCGAACGCCACGAGCTGCCGCTGCCCGGCGGAGAGCCGGCCGCCGCGCCGGTGCACGTCGGTGGCGTACCCGTCGGGCAGCGCGGCGATGAAGTCGTGCGCGCCGATCGCCCGCGCGGCGCCGACCACCGCCTCGTCGTCGGCGTCCGGGCGGCCGAACCTGATGTTGTCGGCCACGGAACCGCTGAACAGGTGGGTCTCCTGAGTCACCAGCACCACCGCCCGGCGCAGCTCGGCGTCGGCCAGGTCGCGCAGGTCAACTCCGTCCAGCCGGACCGCTCCCGCGTCCGGGTCGTGGAAGCGGGCCACGAGCTTCGCGACAGTGGACTTGCCGGCGCCGGTCGGGCCGATCAGCGCCACCGTCTGCCCGGACGGCACGGTCAGGTCCAGGCCGGACAGGATCGGCGTCCGGCGGCGGTAGCCGAAGCCGACGGCGCGGAACACGATCGCCCCGCGCGGCGGCCCGGCGGGCAGCGGCACCGGCCGGGCAGGTTCGGGCACCGCCGGGCGCTCGTCCAGCACGCCGGCCAGCTTCTCCAGCGCGGCGGTCGCCGACTGGAGCGAGTTGTAGAACTGGCTCAACTCCTCCATCGGCTCGAAGAAGCGGCGCAGGTAGAGCAGGAACGCGGCGAGCACGCCCACCTCGACGCCGCCGCCCAGCACCCGCCAGCCGCCGTACCCGAGCACCACCGCCGCGGTCAGGTTGCCGATCAACCGGATGCCCGGCGAGTAGATCGCGATCAGCCGGAACGCGTTCAGGCTGGAACGCCGGTAGTCGTCGTTCACGGTGGCGAAGATGCGGTCGTTGCGGTCCTCCCGCCGGTACGCCTGCACGGCCCGGATCCCGCGCAGCGATTCGACGAAGTGCACGATGACCAGCGCGACCGCCTCCCGGGTGCGCCGGTACGCCCCGGCCGACGCGTGGGCGAACCAGCGCGACAGCACGAACAGGAAGGGGAACGCGAGCAGCGTCACCGCCGCCAGCGGCAGGTCCAGCCAGAGCAGGATGCCCGCCACCGACAGCACCGACAGCCCGGCCATCACCAGCTTGTCGATGCCGCCGTCGACCAGTTCGGCGATCGACTCCAGGTCGCTGGTCAGCCGGGACACCATCCGGCCCGAGGTGTAGCGCTCGTGGAACCCGACGTCGAGGCGGAGGAAGTGCCCGTACACCCGGCGGCGCAGGTCCAGCAGGACGGCCTGGCCGATCCGGGCGGCGAGGGTGAGGAACGCGCGCCGGGCCGCGTACTCGACAGCTGTGGCGACCACGAACGCGGCGGCGACAGCAACCAGCGGGCCCGCATCACCGGCCCGCAGCGGCCCGATGCCCCGATCGATGCCGAGCATGACCAGGTACGGCCCGGACATCGCGGCGGCGTTCTGGGCCAGCAGCAACGCCACCGCCAGCCCGAGCGCCCGCCGGTGCGGGCGTAGCAACAGCCGCAGCAGCACCCGGCTGCGGGCGCGCAGCCGGGCCACCGCCTCCGGGGACGAGTCCTCGGCCCGGCTGCGGTCGGCGTCCGGATCGGTGGCGCGCCCCCGCCAGCGGGACAGGTCGTCACCGCCGCCGTGGGGCGCGCCGGTCGTCGCGTGGCTGTCCGGTGGGGCCGGGTCGCCGCTGCCACCGCGCGCGCCGGTGGTGCCGGAGCCGTTCGGCGCGTCGCGGGGCCGGGGTACCCGCGGCACGCGGCCGGTCACGAGCGCACCAGGCCGACGCCGCCGGTCCGGCGCTCCGGCTCGGCGGACAGCACCGCCCGGTACGCGGGCACCCGCGCCAGCAGCTCCGAGTGGGTGCCGACGGCGACGATCCGGCCGCCGTCGAGCAACGCCACCCGGTCGGCCAGCGCCACTGTCGAGGGGCGGTGCGCCACCAGCAGGGTGGTGGTCGCGGTCTCCCGCAGCACCCGGCGCAGGGCCGCCTCGACGAGCGCCTCGGTGTGCACGTCGAGCGCGGAGAGCGGGTCGTCGAGCACCAGCACCGCGGGCCGGCCGAGCACCGCTCGCGCCAGCGCGAGCCGCTGCCGCTGCCCGCCGGACAACGACAGCCCCTGCTCACCGACGCGGGTGGCCAGCCCCCACGGCAGCTCGTACGCGAACTCCGCCTGGGCCAGCGTCAGCGCGGCCCGGACCTCGTCCTCGCTCGCGTCCGGCCGGCCCAGGGTGAGGTTCTCCCAGACCGACATGGAGAACAGCGTCGGCTCCTCGAACGCCACGGCGACCAGCCGGCGCAAGGAATCCAACCGCAGGTCACGCACGTCGTGCCCGTCGAGCGTGATCCGGCCGCCGGTCGCCTCGTGGAGCCGGGGGACGAGCGACAGCAGCGTGCTCTTGCCGCAGCCGGTGACGCCGACGAGCGCCATCGTCTCGCCCGGTTCGACGGTCAGGTCCAGGTCGCGCAGCACCGGCGCGGACGTGCCGGGATAGCGGAAGCCGACCGCCTCGAAGCGGAGCCGGCCGCGTACCTCGCCCCGGTCGAGCGGCCGGGCCCGTGGGCCGTCCACGATGGTCGGAGGTGTGTCCAGCACCTCCTGGATCCGGTCGGCGGCGGTCGCGGCCTCCTGGCCGTTGGCGATGATCCAGCCCAGCGACTGCACCGGCCAGATCAGCATGAGCTGGAGGCTGACGAACGCGACCAGCTCGCCGATGGACAGCACGCCCTCGGCGACCGCCGCGGCGCCGGCCACCAGGACGGCACCGAGCGTCAGGTTGGGCACCAGGTCGAACAGCGCTGACGTCCGGGCCAGCAGCCGGGCCTTGCCGATCCCGGTGTCGTGCAGCCGGCGCGCGCCGACGGCGAACTGGGCCGCCAGTTCCGGCCCGCGCCCGTATGCCCGCATCGTGCGCAACCCCAGCGCCGTCTCCTCGACCAGTGTGGCGACGTCGCCCTGCTGGTCCTGCATCCGGCGCGACGCCGCGTGGTAGTGGCGCGCGAACCGGCGGCTGATCAGGAACAGCGGTACGGCGCTGGCCGCGACCAGCAGCCCCAGCCACGGGTGCAGCCGGATCAGCAGCGCCACCACCGCCGCGTAGGTGACCAGGTTGAGCACCAGGAACAGCAGCCCGAAGGAGAGGAACCGCCTGATCACCGACAGGTCGCTGGTGATCCGGGACAGCAACTGGCCGGACTGCCAGCGGTCGTGGAAGGAGGCCGGAAGCCGTTGCAGGTGGGCGTAGATGTCAGCGCGGATGGCGGCCTCCATGCCCACCGAGGACGACGACTGCGTCCAGCGGCGAATGAAGATCAGGACCGCCTCGGCCAGGCCGAGCAGCAGCGCCAGGCCACCGAGCCGGAGCAGCCCGGCCTCGTCGTGACGGGCCACCGGACCGTCGACCACCCGCTGCACCACCAGCGGTACGGCCAGGCTCGCCGCGGTGGCGGCGAGCGCCGCCACCAGCAGCCAGGCGAACTCCATCGCGTACGGGCGCAGGTAGGGCCGCAGCCGCCAGAGGTTGCGCAGCGGCTGGGACCGGGCGCGGAGATGCGCCGCGGGATTGCCGTCGCTGGACGCGGGCACTACCCGACGGTAGCCGTCGGGGGTGACAGACGGGCTGTCAGCTAACCGTCACCCGTCCCTCATGCCCGAGAAGCCACTTCTTCACATCCAGCCCCCAGCGGTACCCGCCCAGCGTGCCGTCGGTACGCAGCACCCGGTGGCAGGGCACGAACAGCGCGGCGGCGTTGCGGGCGCAGGCCGCCGCGGCGGCCCGCACGGCAGCCGGTCGTCCGGCCAGCGCGGCGAACCCGGTGTAGGTGACCGGGTCGCCGGGCTTGACGTCGCGCAGCACCTGCCAGGCGTGCGTCAGGAAGGGCCCGCCGGTGTGCTGCTCGACCGCTACCGCGTCGATGGCGGCGAGGTCACCGTCCAGGTAGGCGCGAACGGCGGCGGTCACCTGGCCGAGGTCGGCCCGTTCCCGCAGCTCACCGCGCAGACTCGGGTGGATCAACGGCATCAGGGCCGCCGGGTCGGCGGTGAAGCCCGCCGCGCGTACCGACCCGCCCGGGCCGGCGAGCACGCTGAACGGGCCGGCGGGGGTGTCGATGACTGTGCTGTCCACAGTGCTCATGCTGCTCTCCAGAGTCGGATGGTCGCGTACGACCGCCAGGGACGCCAGCGGTCGGCGTACGCGGACAGGGTCTTCGGGTCGTCGGGCAGGCCGAGCGCTGCCGCGCCCCGGCGTACGCCCAGGTCGGTGGCGAGCGCGACGTCGGGGTCGCCGAGCGCGCGCATGGCCAGGTAGCCGGTGGTCCACGGGCCGATGCCGGGCACCGAGGCCAGGAGCCGGACCGTCTCCTCCCGGTCGCCTCCGGGTTCCAGGTCGAGGTCGCCGTCGGCGACCGCGCGGGCCAGCGCGCGGAGCGTCTCCCGGCGGGCCGCCGGCATCCGGAACGCCGTGTCCGGCGCCGCGAGCACCTCCGCCGGACCGGGGAAGGCCACCAGGCCGTCAGCCGGGTCGTCGCCACCCGCCCCGCTCGCGGCCCGGGTGGCGGCGAGCAGGCGGGTGAGCGTGGTGCGCGCCGAGGCCAGCGAGACCTGCTGGGTGGCGACGGCGCGGACGGCCAGCTCGAACCCGTCGACCGCGTGCGGCAGCCGGACGCCGGGCTCGGCCGCGACGGCCGGGGCCAGCGCCGGGTCGGCGGCCAGGACGGCGTCCACCGCGACCGGGTCGGCGTCCAGGTCGAGCAGGCGGCGGCAGCGGGCCACAGCCGGGGCCAGGTCACGCATGTCGGCCAGCCGCAGCGTGGCGTCGATGTGGCCGTCGGCGGGGGTCAGCGCCACAGTGGCGGGACCGTGCGGCAGGCGCAGCCCTCGGTGGTAGGTGCCGTCGCGGACCACCTCGACGCGGGGGAGTGCGCGTAGCGCGAGGAAGTCCAGCAGCGCGCCCGCGTGCAGCGGGGGCCGGTATGCCAGCCGCAGCGAGAGCGTGCCCGCTCCGGTGGCCGTGGCCGGGCCACGCCGCCGGGCCCGCAGCTCGGACGGGGTGCCGCCGTAGACCTCGCGGACCGTGTCGTTGAACTGCCTGATGCTGCCGAACCCGGCGGCGAAGGCCACCTCGGCCAGGCCGAGGCCGGTGGTCTCGATCAGGATCCGGGCGGTCTGCGCGCGCTGGGCCCGGGCCAGTGCCAGCGGGCCGGCGCCCAGCTCGGCCCGGAGCATCCGGTGCAGGTGCCGCTCGGTGTAGCCCAGCCGGGTGGCCAGGCCGGGCACCCCGTCCCGGTCCACGACGCCGTCGGCGATCAGCCGCATGGCGCGGCCGACCAGGTCGGCCCGGACGTCCCACTCGGGTGAGCCCGGTGCCGCGTCCGGCCGGCACCGGCGGCACGCCCGGAGCCCGGCCCCCTGCGCGGCGGCGGCGGACGGGAAGAACCGGACGTTGCGTCGCTTGGGTGTCATTGCCGGACAGGACGGCCGGCAGTAGATCCCGGTCGACGTCACACCGGTGTAGAACCAGCCGTCGAACCGCGGGTCGCGGCTGTCGACGGCCCGGTAGCACCGCTCGAAGTCCAGTTCCATGCCACGATCCTGCCTCGCAGCTCCCCGGCTCGGCTGGCGGGATTCAGACATGACATGAGGCAGTCGCGCCAGCTCGGGGAGGTGGCGGTATCCCCGGCCCCGGGACACCGCCACCCCGCCGAGGTGGCGTGGATCATGTGGGGCGCATCCGAGAAAGTGTCGTAAGTGGTCGGTAGCGTCCCGCCACCAACTCAAGAAGAGGTGCGGGGCATGGCGAGCGTGGCCGGGCGGGGTGTCCGCTGATGCGATCGGGGCGAGCACCGTTGGACGCCGCGGTGGTGGAGGGCTTCTACGAGCGGATGCGGGTGGTGGCGCCGGCCGCGTACGGCGCGATCGAGCGCGACCGGGCCGGTGATCCCGGCCGCCCCTTCGCGGACACCGCCTGCGGGCGGCTGGCCAGTTCCCTCGACCCGGACGGGCTGCGCGCGCTCGGCATGTGGGCGCACCACTGGTGCATGCGCTTCTACGACGACGACACCCGGGTCGGCCTGCGGCTGGTCCGGGAGATCGCGGCCCGCCCCGGCCTGGGCTGGACCGCTGACGAGGTGCGGTGGCTGCTCGACCGGTCGTACGCGGCCGGGCCCGCCGCCGCGCACCGGTTCACGCTGCCGCTCGCGGCAGCCGCGCAGCTGCCGGCCGGCGTGCTCCCCGAGGGCGTCGCCGCCGAGGCGTGGCCGGACGACTGGCGCCGGCTGCGGGCCGGCTGACGGCGTGGCGACCCGGGCGACGTCCTGTCGCTCGGGTGCGGGCGCGACGATCGGTCCGGCATCTGGGCGAGCACCGTGGCCGCCACCGCCACCGCGAAGCCGGTGAGCTGGACCGGGTCCAGCGCCTCGTCGAGCACCACCCAGCCGAGCGCCGCGGCGGTCAGCGGGCTCAGCGTGCCGAGCACCGACACGCGGGACACCGGCAGCCGCGCCGCGCCACGGAACCACAGCACGTACGCCAGCGCGGTGCCGGCCAGCCCGAGCCACGCGTACCCGAGCACCGCCGGCCCGTCGGGCGCGGGCGGCGCGCCCTCGACGGCGGCGGCGACCGGCACGATCATCAGGCCACCGGCGACGAGCTGCCAGCTCGTCGCGGTGAGGACGCCCACTCCGGGCGGCCGCCCCCAGCGGCGGGTGAGCACCAGCCCGGCGGCCATCGCCACCGCGCCGGCCAGCCCGGCGGCGACGCCGAGCGGGTCGAGACCGGCGCCGGGACGCAGCACCACCAGCGCGACGCCGAGCGGTGCGGCCGCGGCGGCGACCAGTGCGGGCCGGGTGGGGCGGTCGCGGAGCAGGGCGACGGTGAGCACCGCCACCAGCAGTGGCTGCGCGGCGCCGAGCACAGCGGCGGTGCCGCCGGGCAGCCGGTACGCGGCGAGGAACAGCAGCGGGAAGAACACCCCGATGTTCAGCGCGCCGAGCACTGCGGCTCGTCCCCACCAGACGCCGTGTGGTCGTCGGCGGGTCAGGGCGAGCAGCAGCAGGCCGGCCGGGAGGGCCCGGATCGCGCCGGCCCAGAGCGGCCGGTCCGGCGGGAGGAGTTCGGCGGTGACGAGGTAGGTGGTGCCCCAGGTGACAGGGGCGGCGGCGGTGAGCGCGACGTCGGTCCAGCGGGGGTTCATGGAAGCCTCTTTCTCATGGCTAAGTATCTTAGCGCTAAGCTAATCAGGGGTGAGCGAAAAGGGGAAGTGGGACGTGCGGCACAATCGGCAGCCGTGACAGGCGACGAGGTGGACGTGATCGTCGAGCAGTGGCAACGGGAGCGGCCCGGCATGCGGCCGGAACCGATGGCCGTGTTCGGCCGCATCTACCGGCTCGCCCGGCTGGTCGGCGACGGCCAGGAGAAGGTGTACGCGGGCTGGGGCATCGGCCGGGGTGAGTTCGACGTGCTGGCCGCGCTGCGACGCTCCGGCGCGCCGTACACGCTGGCGCCGAAGGAGCTCGCCGCCTCGCTGATGCTCACCTCCGGCGGCATGACCGGGCGGCTCGACCGGCTCGAACGGGCCGGCCTGGTGCGCCGCTCGCCGGATCCAGCCGACCGGCGGGCGCTGCGGGTCAGCCTCACCGACACCGGTCGCCGGGTGGTCGAGGAGTCGGCCGAGGCCGGCCTCGCCGTGCAACGGCGGATCCTCGACGCGTTGCCGCCCGCCGACCAGGAACGGCTCGCCGATTTGCTTCGTACGTTGCTCGCAGCGGCCACGGCCGGACCCGCCGATCCGGCACAATGATCGGCACCCGTCACCGGCCGGAAGGACGCCCGTGCCCGCCACCGAACCGACGATCGTCGCCACCAGCATGGGTTTCGCCAGCCGTCGCCGTGGCCCCTGGGACGCCCGGCCCAGCGCCCTGTTCGACCTGATGGCCGAGCTGGCCGGGGCCGGTGACGCGCCCCGCGTCTGCTACCTCGGCCAGGCCACCGGCGACCAGCCGACCGGGTTCACCGTCTTCTACGGCGCCTTCGCCGGCACCCGGTTCCGCGCCTCCCACCTGGCGCTCTACCCGATGCCGAACGTCGAGGACATCCGCGCCCACCTGCTCGCGCAGGACGTCGTCTGGGTCGGCGGCGGCAGCGTGGCGAACCTCTGCGCGGTCTGGCGGGTGCACGGCCTGCCGGAGATCCTGCACGAGTGCTGGCAGGCCGGCGTGGTGCTCGGCGGGGTGTCCGCCGGCTCGATCTGCTGGCACACCGGTGGCGCCACCGACAGCTACGGCCCGACGCTGCGGCCCTTCACCGAAGGGCTGGGCTGGCTCCCGTACGGCAATGGCGTGCACTACGACAGCGAGGAGCAGCGCCGCCCGCTGATGCACCGGCTGGTCGCCGACGGCACGCTGCCGGCCAGCCACTGCACCGACGACGGCGTCGGACTGATCTACCGGGGCACCCGGCTGGCCGAGGCGGTGGCCGACCGGCCCGGCGTGGCCGCGTACGAGCTGGTCCGCGCCGAGGACGGCACCGTCCGGGAGACCCGGATCGAGCCGCGCCTGCTCTCCGCCGCGCCGGAGTGACCGGGTTCGCGGACCTGCCTGCCCGGCGCGGGTGGCGAAGCGCGTAAGCTGGTTCGTCGTGAGTCTCACCATCGGCATCGTCGGCCTGCCCAACGTGGGCAAGAGCACCCTGTTCAACGCGCTGACCAAGAACGACGTGCTCGCCGCGAACTACCCGTTCGCCACCATCGAGCCGAATGTCGGCGTGGTCGGGCTGCCCGACGAGCGGCTGGCGAAGCTGGCGGAGATCTTCTCCTCGCAGAAGGTGCTGCCGGCGCCGGTCTCGTTCGTCGACATCGCCGGACTGGTCCGGGGCGCCTCCAAGGGGCAGGGCCGCGGCAACGCGTTCCTCGCCAACATCCGCGACGCCTCGGCGATCTGCCAGGTGGTGCGTGCCTTCTCCGACCCGAACGTGGTGCACGTCGACGGCAAGGTCTCTCCGGCCGACGACATCGAGACGATCAACACCGAGCTGATCCTTGCCGACATCCAGACGCTGGAGAAGGCGCTGCCCCGGCTGGAGAAGGAGGCCAAGCTCCGCAAGGACCGGGCCGCCGCCGTCGAGGCCGCCAAGAAGGCGGTCGAGGTCCTGGACAGCGGTGTCACCCTGTACGCGGGCGCCGCCGCCGCGAAGGTCGAGCTGGAACACCTGCGTGAGCTGCACCTGCTCACCACCAAGCCGTTCCTCTACGTCTTCAACGTCGACGAGGCCGAGCTGGGCAACGCCGAGTTCCTCGACGAGCTGCGCGGCCTGGTCGCGCCCGCCGAGGCGATCTTCATGGATGCCAAGATCGAGTCCGAGCTGGTGGACCTGCCCGAGGACGAGGCCCGTGAGCTGCTGGAGTCGATCGGGCAGTCCGAACCGGGCCTGAACCAGCTCGTCCGGGTGGGCTTCCGGACGCTCGGGCTCCAGACGTACCTGACGGCCGGCCCCAAGGAGGCGCGGGCCTGGACCATCCCGGTCGGCGCGACCGCGCCGGAGGCCGCCGGGGTGATCCACAGCGACTTCCAGCGCGGGTTCATCAAGGCCGAGGTGGTCTCCTACAACGACCTGGTCGAGGCCGGATCGATGGCGGCGGCCAAGGCCGCCGGCAAGGTCCGGATCGAGGGCAAGGAGTACGTCATGCAGGACGGCGACGTGGTGGAGTTCCGCTTCAACGTCTGAATCCGTCCTGTTTCCGCAGGTCAGCGGTTTGGTGCACCGCCCGGGGCACACACGCCTCGTCGACCGCCCAGCGGGTGTGCTCCTCCGAGTCCGGCATCGGGTGACCGCAGCTCGGCAGGACCACAGCGCTTGTCAGGAGATGCCGCCGTCGCTGCGTAATAGTTGGCCGTTGATCCAGCCCCCGTCGGGCGAGCACAGGAACGCGACGAGGTTCGCACAATCCTGCGGGCGTCCGAGGCGACCGAGCGGCGTGGCCCGTAGGACGGCATCCTTGATCTCTCCGGTCATCCAGCCGGTGTCGGTTGGGCCCGGATCGATGGCGTTGGCGGTCACGCCGAGGTGGGCCAGTTCTTGAGCAGCGGCCAGGGTGATCCGATCGAGAGCGCCTTTGCTGGCTCCGTAAGGCAGGTTGCCGACGGTAGCGTCACTGGTGAGGCTGACGATGCGTCCCGTGCCATGTGCCCCTCGGAACCGTCGGGCGTACTCGCGAATCAGGAGCCAGCTCGCCCGGGTGTTGACCGCGAAGTGACGGTCGAAGCTCTCGACGCCGGTGTCGAGCAGGCCTGATTTCACGCTCTCGCAATGGGCGAGGACGAGCGCGCTGACCGAGCCCAGCTCTCGCTCCACGGCCTCGAAGATGTCATCCGTGGCGTGAGGATCAGCTAGGTTCGCCTCGACGGCGACAGTTCTTGCCCCATGCTTCGCGGCTTGACCGCTGAGCTGCGTCACCGCCTCGGGATCGGCTCCCCAGGGCATCCGCCCGTCGTACGGGGTCCAGTAGGTGAAGCCGACATCCCAGCCGGTCCGAGCCAGCGTCAACACCACCGATGCGGCGATGCCGGCGCTGCGGCTGGCACCGGTCACCAGGGCGACGGGTCGATGCTGTTGGTCCCTGCCGTCCGTAAGTGCCATTGTGGTCGCACCCCTCGGCGCACCATCCTTGCTGCCCGCCCGAAGGCCGTCACCGGAATTACCCGGCCGGGCCGGCGAGTTGGGGGCGGTTACGGGGTTGCGGCTGGGCGCCTCCGCCCTCACCATTCGCGCCACCCGTCAGTAAGTTCGGCCCGCGCGGCGTCGCGCCGGGCAGTCAGAGCTTTGACGTCAATGCCCGCATCTGTCAGGACATCGTCGATGTACCGACACAGCTCCTCGCGCTCGTCCGTCTCGATCCTTTCGTGCTCCTCATTGATCGCGTTGAGAGCCATGACGACCCGCACGACCGATGCGACGACCTCATCATCAGACGGTGACGGCATCGGCATCGGCGGCATCCCTGGAAGCGTCTCAGGCCCAGGCTGTGTGACGCTCTCGGCCCGCGAGAGCGAGCGTATGTCTGCTTCGTAGGCGTCGAGAGCCGTATCGACAGCAGCGATGAATGCGTCTGGCCAGAGGTGTAGGGCGTAGGCGTCAACTTCAGCGAGGGTGCCTGCGGCGATGCCGCCCTTCTGGTCCCGTACCTTCCGGCTCCACTGTTCGGTTGGGCGTGTGATCATGGGGCGCAGCCTAGCGACGGCATCTGACGGTAGGCCGACTCTCGGCGTAGGCGGGCAGCGGTGCGGGAAGGCTGTAAGTGACCTTCCACCTGCACCGGAGCTGCCTCGCATGTCACCTCTGCCTTCCAGCCCTCGCTCGGCAAGGTGGTCCCGTGGGCCGGCCCTCGGTGTGCCCTGACCGGTGTTTTCCCGGCGCCGGGCGGATCGACGAGTACGTGCTCGTCACCCATCCGGTCCTGGTGGGTGGCGGTAAGCCGTTCTTCGCGTCTCGCGGACCGGCGGTCGCTGTGTGCGTACCGTCAGGCGTTCGCCCGGCGGATGGCCGCCATGCCTCCGATCGCGGCCACCACCGCCACCAGGGCGGGCCACCCCACCAGCAGGCTGACCTGGTGCTGGCTGCTCAACCACTGCCAGATGTCGCCGAACCAGTCCTGCCAGATGACCAGCGCGGTGAGCAGGCCGGCCACCAGGATCAGGGCCGCGCCGGCACCGAGCAGGCCGTTCATGCCGAACCGGACGTACCAGACGGCGACGAAGATGGAGACGAAGTTCAGGAACAGGAACGGCACCGCGTAGACGGCGATCTGCAACAGCCCGTTGTCGACGTCGATGTACGGGATCCGGAAGAACCGGAGCTCGATCCCGAAGCCGCCGGTGGCGCCCTCGATCAGGTTGAGCAGGTAGAGCAGGACGCCGTAGGCGACCGCCTGCACCACGTTGACGAGCACCGTGGCGAGGTAGAAGGTGCGCCGGGTGACGCCCATGCCGAGGGCGAACGGGAACACCTGGCTGATCGATGCGGCGGCGACGATCGAGCAGACGATGTAGAGGCTGGCCAGACCGCCCGTGGTGTTCTTGCCCGGCGCCGCCTCGTCGATCGAGGCGAAGATCAGCAGGTTGACGCCGAGCGAGATGGCCATGATGCCCCACGGCCAGGCCAGCTGGCCGATCCAGGCGATGGTGTGCATCCGGGCGACGTCGAGGATGCGAGTCATCGGGAGTTCGTCCTTTCCGTCGTCAGGCGCACCACGGCCTGCTGCAGCGATACCGGTGCCAGGTCGATGCCGAGCTTCTTGGCGCGCAGCCGTTCGGCGTTGTCGAACGAGCCGCGCAGCGTCGTCCGGGCGGCGCCGCCGAGCTGTTCGCGGTGCAGCACCGCGTACGCGGTCCCGAACTCGTCCACCGCCTCGGCGGGGCCGGTCGCCTCCATCACCTCGCCGCGCAGGTCGTCGCTGGGCGCGTCGAGCAGCAGCCTGCCGTGATCGAGCAGCACCACGTGCTCGATCAGGTCGGCCACCTCGTCGATGAGGTGCGTGGAGAGCACGACGGTGCGCGGGTTCTCGGCGTAGTCGACCAGCAGCCGGTCGTAGAAGAGCTGCCGGGCCACCGCGTCGAGACCGAGGTACGGCTCGTCGAAGAAGGTCAGCGGCGCGCGTGCGGCCAGGCCGATCGTCACGCCCAGCGCGGACAGCATGCCGCGGGACAGCTTGCGCACGTTGCGCTTGCGTGGCAGCTCGAAGTCGTCCACGAGGGACTGCGCGAAGTCCTCGTCCCAGTTCGGGAACAGCCGCCCGGCCAGGCTCAGGACGTGCCGGACCTGGTAGGCGGCCGGGTACGTCTGGCTCTCCTTGATGAAGACCACCCGCGACAGCGCCCGCTCGTTCTCGTACGGCCGCTCGCCGAAGAGTGTCAGGTCGCCACTGGAGACGCTCTGCTGGCCGGTGATCAGCTGCATCAGCGTCGTCTTTCCGGCACCGTTGCGGCCGAGGAGGCCGTAGATCTTGTTTCCCGTCAGGGTGAAGGTGACGTTGTCGAGAGCGGCCACGTCGCCGTACCGCTTCGTGAGGCCGGCAGCCGCCACGACGCTCATCGTTGCTCCTCCCATGTCTCGATGAGCTTCTTCAGCTCCTCGGTGCCGATGCCCAATTTTCGGGCCTCCTCGATGAGGGGCCGCACGTACTGGTCGGAGAACTCGTGCCGGCGACGCTCTCGGAGTGTTTCGCTGGCCCCCGTTGCCACGAACATTCCGATTCCCCGGCGTTTGTAGAGAATCCCGTCATCGACCAGGCGGTTGATCCCCTTGGCGGCGGTCGCCGGATTGATCCGGTGGAACGCCGCCAGCTCGTTTGTGGACGGCACCTGGGTCTCCTCCGCGTACGTCCCGTCGATGATCGAGTTCTCGATCAGCTCCGCGATCTGGACGAAGATCGGCCGACCGTCATCCATACCAGCTCCGTTGGTTCATTACTCATGTAGTTAACCATCGCACCGCCGCGCCGCCCCGTCAAGTGCCTTAGGGTTCGCGCCGTGGAACTGAGGATCGACGAGAGTACGCGCCAGGCACGGGAGTTCGTCTGCGGCTGTTGCGACACCGCCGCGGAGCGGACCTGGGCCGACATCCGCACCGATGACGCGACAGTGGCCGTCTACTTCGCGAGCTGCTACCACCACGACGGCGCGCACGAGGTCTGGATCGACGCGATCCTGGGCAGCTGGGGCCGCGACGACGTCGACGACCACGTCACCTTCGGCTGCCGGGTCGGGCCGGTGGCCGGCTCGCCGGGGCCGGCCGCGACGCTCGTCAACGGTGGTGAGGTCGCGGGGGACAGCCCGATCTTCGGCCGCAAGCTCAGCCGCGAGGAAGGGCTGACCCATCCCCGGCTCGCCGAGTTCTGGCAGATGGTCGACCTGATCCTGGAGCGGGACGCCCTGGTGCGCCGTCACCTGGCCGGCACCTGACCAGCCCGGTGATCAAGGGGTTTACGTCACCCGGACCAGGCCGACCGGACACCAACTCCTTGATCACCGGGGTGAGCCGGGGGCAGAGGCGGGGAGGGCGGGGGCGGGGGTCAGATCTCTGGGCTGCGGCGTTCGATGAGGGTTACGTCTCGCCAGGTGCCGTGGTGGCGGCCTACCCGCTCGCGGGTGCCGACGACCCGGAAGCCGCACGCCGCGTGCAGCGCGAGACTCGCGGTGTTCTCCGGGAACACGCCGGACTGGATGGTCCAGATCCCGGCCGCCTCGGTGGAGGCGATCAGCGCCTCCAGCAGCGCCCGGCCGACCCCGCGCCCGCGCCCCCTCGGGTGCACGTAGACGGAGTGCTCGACCACGCCGGCGTAGACGCAGCGGTCGGAGACCGCCGAGCAGGCCACCCAGCCGAGTACGTCGCCCGCCTCGTCGAGCGCCACCCAGCGGTGGCCGGGCAGCCGTCCAGCGGTGAACCGCGTCCAGTCCGGCGGCTCGGTCTCGAACGTGGCGTTCCCCTCGGCGATGCCCAGGCGGTAGATCTCCAGCACGGCGTCGGCGTGCGAGTCGTCCATGGCGGCGACGGTGACTGTCATCGGTCCCTCCTGCCCGGGACGGTGGACCCCGGCGGCGTCAGCGTATCGGCGCAGGCCGAGGGCCGGGACGCGAAACCCCGGCCCTCGGCGTGACCGCTACCGGCGCCGGTAGACGGAGATGTGCGCGCTGCTGTCCGCGTCGAACGGCGACCGGTCCCAGTCGGCGTACCGCTCGGTGAGCCGGAGCCCGGCCCGCTCCGCCAGCTCGTCGATCTGCTCCGGCCAGGCGTACCGCATGGCGAACGGCTTCAGGTGCACGCCGGCGGCGTCGAACGTGACGGTCTGCCGCACGAACGTCTGCGCCGCCCGGTCGTACCGGTGCATGCGGATGGTGGCCGAGTCCTCGGTCACCTCCCGCACCTGGACCTGCTCGTCCCGGTCGAAGTCCGCCGGGTCGGGCACGAAGGTCTCGATGACGAACGCCCCGCCGGGCGCGAGCACCCGGGCGACGTTGCGGAAGCACGCCGCCTGGCGCTCCTCCGAGACCAGGTTGAACAGCGTGTTGAACACCAGGAAGACCAGACGGTACGGCCCCGGGACGGGGACGTCCGCCATGTCGCCGATGGTGACCGGCATGTCGGCGCCGCCGGGCTTGGCGCGCAGGTGCGCCACCATCTCCGGGGACGCCTCGACGCCCTCCACGGCCAGGCCGCGCGCGGCGAGTGGCAGGGCCACGCGGCCGGTGCCCACAGCCAGTTCGAGCACCGGACCGCCCTCGGCCAGCGGGGCGAGGAAGTCGACGGCCGGGGCCGGGTCGGGATTGCCGGGGCCGTCGTAGGTGGCGGCCCAGAGCCGGCCGAACAGGCCGGGATCGTCGAAGAGGGACATCACGCGCCCTCCCGCCGGGCGGACGGGACAGGACGCGGCGCGAGGTCAGTGACCTCCGCCGGAATGGGGTACGACAACACGAAGCCTCGTTTCGGATGAGGTGACGACGGGGCGGCTGGGCTTCGCAGCGTGTGGCATGGCGGTGCTCCCTCCGGTCGGCTTCGCGGGTTCAGCAGAACAGCCAGCGGCCCGGGCGACAACCGGATTACGCCCGCAACGCGTCGTCCACGCCGGTCTCCCGGCGGCCGAGGTGCACCGGGTCACGCCCGGTGAGCACGTCCACGGCGGCCTTCACGCACGCCCCGTACTCCCGGGTGGAGCTGATCCGCCACTGGCGGGCGTACCGGCGGGCGGTGTCGTCACCGACGCCGACGGCCTCGATGCCGGCGTCCCGGCAGAGCGCCACCGCGCGCGGCAGGTGGAACGACTGGGTGACCACTGTGGCCCGCCGCACGCCGAAGACCCGGTACGCGCGCACGCACGAGTCGTACGTGTCGAACCCGGCGTGGTCCAGCACCGTCTTCTCCGCCGGCACACCCCGCTCGACGAGCCAGCGCCGCATCGCGTCCGGCTCGTCGTAGTCCCAGTCCATGTGGTCGCCGGAGAGCAGGAGCGCCTTGACCTTGCCGGCGGCGTACAACTGGCGGGCGGTCTCCAGCCGGCCGGCCAGGAATGGCGACGGCGTGCCGTCCGGTTCCACCTTGGTGCCCAGCACCACTGCCACCGGCGTCTCCGGCGCGCCAGCGGCGTCGAACAGGTGGCCCTCGGCCGTGTCGCGGACCCAGGTCACGCTGGCGACGGTCGCGGCGCCCAGCAGCAGCGCGACGGCGGTGGCGAGCACCAGGAGGCGGCCGGCCAGGCGTACGGCCCGCCGGTGCGCGCCGAGCCAGACCCGCCACCGCGCCGTCAGCCCTCGCATGGCGGCGATTGTGCCAGGCGGGTCAGGAGATGTGGTGCAGGATCACGTTGTGGACGTGGTGGCTCTTCTGCTCGCCCCGGAACTCGACCTCGTAGGTGTGCGTGCCGACGTGCACAGCGATCGACCCGGTGGAGAAGAACGAACCACCCCAGGACTTGTTGCTCACCACGCTCACGCTGGTGATCTTCGAGTACGGGATGCTGGTGATCGCGTACCGCTTGCCGACGAAGGAGCGGTCCTGGATGATCACGCGCCGGTCGGTCAGGCCGATGAAGCCGGTGCCGGTGCCGATCGCGTCGTAGACGGCGATGATCTGCTCACCGGGCAGCAGCCCGCTCTGGATCTGCTGGAACTGTTCCTTGCGGTCGTACGTGGGGCCAGACATGCACCACAGGGTAGGCGGGACGCGCCAGCGCTCAGTGCTCGGTGACCGCCCGGACCGCGTCCTCGATGCGCGCGGCGAGCAGCACCTCACCCTCGGTGAGCGGTTCGCCGTCGTCGTGCCCGAGCCGGATCTGGGTGCGGTCGGCCCGGCGGCTGATCTCGGGGCGCAGCCGCAGCGCGTCGGCGACCACCGCCACCCGCTCGGTGAGCGCGGCGTGCTGCGTGTCGTCGAGGACGATCGTGCGGCGGATCTGTTCGCCCTCGCGCGTCCATCCGGACAGCAGGGCGAGTGCGTCGCTGAGATAGTCGTGCTTCGCACGGCCGCTGAACAGCACGCGCATCACCGCACCTCCCAGGCGTCGTTGCCGGCTTGTGGCCAAATCGTCGCCATCCCGTGTCCCAGTCGACGCCCTCTAGTCTCTCGCCGCTCAGATGGTGTGTCCACGCCCACACTTCCGTGTTCTGCTGACCTGACGGCCGACGCAGCTACCCAAACCGCCGATTGATCTGGCACGCTGGTGGCCCGTGCGGACCGAACGGGTTAGCGGAAGCGGGCAGGCCGACCGGCGGGAGCCGAGGGTGGTCGTCGGGGCGGCGATCATCGAGGGCGGCCGGGTGCTGGCATGCGAGCGCTCCGCGCCCCCCGAGGTGGCGGGGCGTTGGGAGTTCCCGGGCGGAAAGGTCGAGCCGGGCGAGGCCGAGACCGACGCGCTGGCCCGGGAGTGCGTCGAGGAACTGGGCGTACGGGTGTCCGTCGGCGCCCGTGTCGGCCGCGACGTGCGGATGGCGCACGGCCGGTCCGTGCTGCGCGTCTACGCCGCCCGTCTGCTGCACGGCGACGAGCCGAAGGCGCTGGAGCACGCCGAGCTGCGCTGGCTGTCCGCCGCCGAGCTGGACAGCGTCGACTGGCTGCCGGCCGACGTGCCGATCGTGGCCGCGCTGCGACCGCTGCTCGACGCCTCCTGAACGAGCACGGCACGGGCCGGGCCGTCCGGAGAACCGGACAGCCGGGCGGAAACGGGACGAGGGCCCGCGGCGTGTGCCGCTGGCCCCCGTCATCGTCGTGCTGCTGTTCAGTGCTTCGGCTCGTCCTGCTGCGGGTGAGCGAAGTTGAGGTGCTCCGGCGGCAGCGGGAACGTCACGTCGTCGCCGAACGGCGACGGCGCGGCGGCCTTGTTGAACGTCAGCTCGGTCAGCGGCAGCCGGCCGTTGGCGTCCACCGCCGGGGCGGTCGGGTGCGGCACCTCGCGGTGCCAGTTGACGCCCTGCTGCGCCTGACGCTCGGCGGCGCTGTCGTGCGAGCCGCCCGCGTGCGAGTGCACCCCGGCGGCGTGCGAACCGCCGCCGTGCGCGTGCGCCCCGCCGTGCGCCCCTCCGGACGTGCCGGTACCGCTCGAATGCCCGCTTGTCGCGCTGGTCTGAGGCACCTGACCCCTCCGGAAGATCTTGTTACCGAGCCACACAAGGGGATCGTACCTGCGGTCGACGACCCGTTCCTTCATGGGGATGATCCCGTTGTCGGTGATCTTGATGTGCTCGGGGCAGACCTCGGTGCAGCACTTGGTGATGTTGCAGAATCCGAGCCCCATGTCCGACTGCGCGTACTCGCGCCGGTCGGTACGCGCGTCGAGCGGGTGCATGTCCAGCTCGGCCGCCCGGATGAAGAACCGGGGCCCGGAGAACGCCGGCTTGTTCTCGTCGTGGTCGCGGATCACGTGGCAGACGTTCTGGCACAGGAAGCACTCGATGCACTTGCGGAACTCCTGCGAGCGCTCCACGTCGACCTGCTGCATCCGGTAGTCGCCGGGTGCCACGTCGGCCGGCGGCGCGAACGCCGGGGTCTCCCGGGCCTTCTCGTAGTTGAACGAGACGTCGGTGACCAGGTCCCGGATCACCGGGAAGGTGCGCAGCGGGGTGACCGTGACGGTCTCCGACTCCTCGAACG
Source organism: Micromonospora sp. NPDC049151 (assembly GCF_040648395.1). Lineage (NCBI taxonomy): Bacteria > Bacillati > Actinomycetota > Actinomycetes > Micromonosporales > Micromonosporaceae > Micromonospora > Micromonospora sp. NPDC049151. The sequence continues at coordinate 8,802 of NZ_JBEZDP010000037.1, read as the reverse complement.
TCGACATCCGGGTCATGCAGCCCAGCCGCGGCTTGCCGTTGATCTCCATCGAGCAGGAGCCGCACTTGCCGGCCTTGCAGTTCCACCGGCACGCCAGGTCCGGCGCCTCGGTGGCCTGGAGCCGGTGGATCACGTCGAGGACGACCTCGCCCTCGTTCACCTCGACCGTGTAGTCCCGCAGGTCACCGCCGGTCTCGTCGCCCCGCCAGATGCGGAACTGGCGCTTACTTCCCATCAGTTGTTCGCCTCCTCGGTGAGGGCGTCGAACTCGGCGAGTTCCTCGTCGGTCAGGTACTTGGCCAGCTCTGCCCGGTCGAACAGCCCGATCAGCTCCGGCCGCATCTCCGGCAGCGGCTTCTCGGTGAGCCGGACCGCGTCACCGTCCAGCGAACAGACCAGGTTGACCCGCCGCCACTTCGGGTCCATCGCCGGGTAGTCCTCCCGGGTGTGCCCGCCGCGCGACTCCCGCCGCTCCAGCGCCGCCATCGCGGTGCACTCCGAGACCACGAGCATGTTGCGCAGGTCAAGCGCCAGGTGCCAGCCCGGGTTGTAGCGCCGGCCGCCGACCGCGCTCACCTTCGCCACCCGCTCCCGCAGCTCGGCCAGCCTGCGCATGGCGTCCTCCAGCTCGCTCTCCCGGCGGATGATGCCGACCAGGTCGCCCATCACCGCCTGGAGGTCCTGCTGGAGCTGGTAAGGACTCTCGCCGGTGTCCCGCTGCAACGGCGCCAGCGCCGTCTCCACCGCGGCCTCGACCGCCGCCACCGACACCGCCGGGCGGGCGGTGAGCTGGTCGGTGTACGTGGCCGCGTGCCCGCCCGCGCGCTTGCCGAAGACCAGCAGGTCGGACAGGGAGTTGCCGCCGAGCCGGTTCGAGCCGTGCATGCCGCCGGACACCTCACCGGCGGCGTAGAGGCCGCGCACCGAGCCGTACGCCGCTCCGGAGTCCGGGTCCACCTCGACGCCGCCCATCACGTAGTGACAGGTCGGGCCGACCTCCATCGGCTCCTTGGTGATGTCGACGTCGGCCAGCTCCTTGAACTGGTGGTACATCGACGGCAGGCGGCGGCGGATCTCCTCGGCCGACTTACGGGAGGCGATGTCCAGGTAGACGCCGCCGGCCGGCGTACCCCGGCCCTCCTTGACCTCGCTGTTGATCGCGCGGGCGACCTCGTCGCGGGGCAGCAGCTCCGGCGGACGCCTGTTGTTGTCCGGGTCGGTGTACCAGCGGTCCGCCTCCTCCTCGGTCTCCGCGTACTGCTTGCGGAACACGTCCGGGACGTAGTCGAACATGAACCGCTTGCCCTCGGAGTTCTTCAGCACCCCGCCGTCGCCGCGTACCGACTCGGTGACCAGGATGCCCTTCACCGACGGCGGCCAGACCATGCCGGTCGGGTGGAACTGGAGGAACTCCATGTTGATCAGCGTGGCCCCGGCGCGCAGCGCCAGCGCGTGGCCGTCGCCGGTGTACTCCCACGAGTTCGAGGTGACCTTGTAGGACCGTCCGACACCGCCGGTGGCCAGCACCACCGCCGGCGCCTCGAAGAGGATGAACTCACCGGACTCGCGGTAGTAGCCGAACGCGCCGGCGATCCGGTCGCCGTCGAGCAGCAGCTCGGTGATCGTGGTCTCGGAGAAGACCCGGATCCGCGCGTCGTAGCTGCCGAACTCCTGCTTGTCCTCCTGCTGGAGCGAGACGATCTTCTGCTGGAGCGTCCGGATCAGCTCCAGGCCGGTCCGGTCGCCGACGTGCGCCAGGCGCGGGTACTCGTGGCCACCGAAGTTGCGCTGCGAGATCTTCCCGTCCTTGGTGCGGTCGAACAGCGCGCCGTACGTCTCCAGCTCCCAGATCCGCTGCGGCGCTTCCTTGGCGTGCAGCTCGGCCATCCGGAAGTTGTTGAGGAACTTGCCGCCGCGCATGGTGTCCCGGAAGTGCACCTGCCAGTTGTCGCGCGAGTTCACGTTGCCCATCGCGGCCGCCGCGCCGCCCTCGGCCATCACCGTGTGCGCCTTGCCGAACAGCGACTTCGAGATGATCGCGGTCTTCTTGCCCGCCAGCCGGGCCTCGATCGCCGCGCGCAGGCCGGCGCCCCCGGCCCCGATCACGACGACGTCGTAGTGGTGTCGTTCGATTCGCGTCTCAGTCATGTCCAGGCTCTCAGTTGATGAACCGCAGGTCGTTGATCCAGCCGGCGGCGACCGCCATCACGTAGAAGTCGGTGAGCGCCAGCGTGCCCAGGGTGATCCAGGCGAGCTGCATGTGCCGGACGTTCAACCAGGACACCCCGGTCCACGCCTTGTAGCGCATCGGGTGCTTCGAGAAGTGCTTGAGCCGTCCGCCGATGATGTGCCGGCAGGAGTGGCAGGAGATCGTGTACGCCCACAGCATCACCACGTTGCCGACCAGGATGATGTTGCCCAGGCCGAAGCCGAAGCCCTCGGGGGAGTGGAAGGCCAGGATCGCGTCCCAGGTGTTGATCAGCGAGATGATCGCGGCGGCGTAGAAGAAGTAGCGGTGCAGGTTCTGCCCGAGCAGCGGGAACCGCGTCTCGCCGCTGTACGACTGGTGCCCGTCCGGCACCGCGCAGGCCGGCGGCGACAGCCAGAACGACCGGTAGTACGCCTTGCGGTAGTAGTAGCAGGTGAGGCGGAACAGCAGCAGGAACGGCAGGGTGAGCGCCGCGTCCGGGATGATCCACCAGCCGGGCAGGAACTGCCCGAAGTGCGAGGAGCCCTCGACACAGCGGTCGGTGACGCAGGGGGAGTAGAACGGCGTCAGGTAGTGGTACTGCTCCACCCAGTACCACTTGTGCATGAAGACCCGGACCGTCGCGTAGATGACCCACGCGCTGAGCCCCACCACTGTGATCAGCGGGGCGAGCCACCATCTGTCGGTCCGCAACGTCTTCGCCGCGATGGCGGCGCGTGCCCGCCCTCCCCGCGGCTGCGGTCTCGGCGTCCTGGCCGACGTAGTTGTCATTCGAGTCATCTCCCTGACGTCACTGTCACGTCCTGCGCACGCGCGAGGCCACACCGGCGAACCGGTGCGGCTAAGTGACACACGTTACGCCGATCTTCACGGCCCGGCCGCGCAACGCAGTGTCCCGTGTGTCCCGCAGCTTGGAAAGAGTCAGTTCATGATCAATGTGTCGGGTCGGTCGAACGGTGCGCCGAGCGGTGTCCTGGCACGTTCGGAGCGCGGCGTCACCCGGACGCGCCGCCGGTGAAGTGCCAGGAGGACAGCCGCAGCGTCGGCGCCTCGTACCAGGAGCCGTCGACGCGGCCCGGCTGGCGCACCGCCGCCCGGCCCAGGCCGAGCACCCGGCCCGGCCCCAGCGCCCGGGGATACGACTCGGTGAACCGGAAGTCGCGTACCGCGCGGGTCGGCACGCCGTCCTCGACCAGCCACACCCCGTTGCGGGTCAGCCCGGTGACCACCAGCTGCTTCGGGTCCAGCACGCGGGTGTACCAGAAGTCGCTCACCAGCAGCCCGCGCCGCACCCCGGCCACCAGCGCGGCGGTGTCCGGGTCGCCCACCGCCCCGGTCACGCCCGCGCTCACCGGCCCGGCCGCGACACCCGCGCCCGCATCGGCGACGCGCGGGTCCGCCGACAGGCGGATGTTGTGCGGGATCGGCCCGAAGGTCGCGCTGCCCGGCATACCGTGGCCGGTGGACCCGGTGCCCGCCGCCGCGCCGCCGCGCCTGTCGTACGCCACCGCGCCGGTGGTGCCCCTCTCGACCAGCGGCAACGCCCGCCGGGGTGTGCCCTCCAGGTCGAACGGCAGGGTGCCGGCGTGCAGCGGGTCGTCCACCAGCGTCACCGCCGGGTCGAACTGGGCGGTGCCCGGCTCGGCGAAGGACTGCCGTTCGGCGTACCGCTTGCCGTTGAAGCCGTACCAGGCCAGGTTCTGCAGCAGGTCGGCGACGGCGGCCGGTTCGAGCACCACCTCGTAGTGCCCGGGCGGCAGCTCGACCGGGTCGGCCGCGGCTCGCGCCTTCGCCGCCGCGCGGGCGCCGAGCGCCGCGCCGTCGAGGTCGGCCAGCCGGTCGGCGCAGAGCCGCGCCACCCCGTCCGCGCCGCCGGCCCGGGCGATGCCGTCCATCGCCGCCTCGGCCGCCCGTCCGGTCGCCGTGTGCCCGGCGGAGTTGGCGAACGCCCCCGACCGGTACGCGGTGCGGCAGTAGCCGGCCGCCTCCAGTCCTTCGACCGCTTCCACGAACGCGCGCACCCGCTCGGCCCGCTCGTCGGGCGAGGCGAACGCGGTGGCCTCGTCGACGGCCGGGCCGGACGGCACCGGCGTCGGCGCGGTGAGGCCCGGCCAGGCCGGGTCGGGCGGCGCGAGCCGGGCCGCGGCCCGGGTCCGCTCGACGAGCGCGGCCAGCCCGTCGGCGTCGACCCGGCTGCCGCTGCCGGTCGCGGTCCGCCCGTCCACGTGCAACCGCAGGTGTACGGCGACACCGGTCTCGGCCACGTTCTGGTGGATGAACGAGTTGGCGAACCGGGTCAGCGCCAGGTCGGAACGGGTCACCAGCACCTCGGCCTCGGCGGCCGGACCGGCCGTGTGCCGGACCAGGTCCACCACCCCGGCGGCGATCTCCAGCTCGGCGCTCATGCCGGCACTCCGCTTCGCTGCGTGGCGCCATGAGGCACCGTCGCCCTGAGCCTGCTGATTCGCTCGCTGCGCTCGCTCATGCCCGCACCCCCACCCGGACGCCGCGGAACCGGGCCGGCGCGGCCGGGTGGCCGGTGTGCCCGACCTGGCCGGGCTGCCCCTTCCCGCAGTTGGGCGTGCCCCAGGCGACCGTCTCCGAGGAGAGCATGTCCATCGAGCGCCAGAAGACCGGCCCGATGCCGGTGTAGGTCGGGTTGCGCAGCATCCGCCCCCGGCGGCCCTTCTTCACCTCCCAGCCGACCTCGCAGCCGAACTGGAAGTTGAGCCGCTTGTCGTCGATGGACCAGGAGCGGTTGACGTCCATCAGCACCCCGTCGTCGGTGGCCGCGATGATCTCGTCGAGCGTGTGGGGGCCGGGTTCCAGGCCCACGTTCGTCATCCGCACCATCGGCAGCCGGGCCCAGCCGTCGGCCCGTACGCTGCCGCCGTAGTCCAGGCCGGCGACGGCGGCCGAGTCCCGGCCGGCGAGCACCCCGACCCACCGTCCCTCGCGCACCGCGTCGCGGGCGACCGCCGGTGAGCCCTCGTCGTCGTAGCCGAAGCTGCCCAGCGCGCCCGGGATGGTCGGGTCGATCGTCACGTTCATCAGCTCCGAGCCGTAACGCAGCGAGCCGAGCCGGGCCAGGTCGAGCCAGGACGTGCCGGCGAACGCCGCCTCCCAGCCGAGGATGCGGTCCAGCTCGATGGCGTGCCCGACCGACTCGTGGATCTGAAGCGCGAGCTGCTCGCCGCCGAGGATCAGATCGGTCTCGCCGGCCGGACAGAGCGGCGCGGTCAGCAGCTCGCGGGACTCCTCGGCGATCCGGGCGGCGTGCGCGGCCAGGTCCAGCGAGGTGACCAGCTCCCAGCCGGTGGTGCCGTACTGCCCCCGGTAGCTCGGGTAGGACCGGCGCTGGGTCTCGCCGTCACCGATCGAGGTGGCCGAGATCCCGCCGCCGCACTCCCGGATGCGCTGGTCGATGCGGTGCCCCTCGCTGGAGACGAACCACTTCGAGGTGTCCCAGATCTGATAGAGCCCCTCGCCCAGGTCGGCGCCGTGCTCGCGCATCGTGGCGGTGGCCCGGACCAGCAGGTCGCCCTTGTCCGACAGCGGCACCCCGAGCGGGTCGACGGCGCACTCCGAGGCCCAGCTCGCCACCGTCGCCTCGACCGGCACCAGGTCGATCGGCGGGCCGGGAACCCGGGCGCTCGCGGTGGCGATCGCCGCGGCACGCCGGCCGGCGTCGCGGGCCGCGGCGTCGGACAGATCGGGTACGGCGTGGAAGCCCCAACCCGACCCGACGAGCGCGCGTACGCCCAGCCCGATGCTCTCGTCCTGGCTCAGCTCCTCGATGTCGCCGTTGCGTGCCGACATCGACTCGTAGCGGCGGTGCATGACACGGGCGTCGGCGTAGCGGGCGCCCGCGTCGAGGGCGGCCTGGACGGCGGCGGTCGCCGCGTCGAACTCGCTCATGCGTTCGACCCTAGGCGAGCGCACCGACATCCGTCAGGGGACGAGGTCATCCGGCGGCGCGGCCGGTTGTCGCGAAATCGACGCCGGTCAGGGCGGTTGCGGGGCAACCGGAATCGGTCAACGCTGATAAGAAATCCCCATGTCTGCCACTTCCGCGCACCGACTACTCCGCGGTGCGTTGACGCTCGTCGTCATGGTTGCCGCGACCATGTTCGGCGCCACTGCCGCCCACGCCGCGGCCCCACGACTCGGGCTGACCGCCCTCGCCTTCGCCGACACCACTGTGGACGCGACGGGTGACTACGCCGCCAACAAGCTGACCTGGACGGTCACCAACTCCGACCCGGACGCCGACTTCGTCTTCGGCACGGTCACGATGCGCATGCGCAGCACGGTCACCGGCGAACTGGTCGGTCACGACTGGATTGCGCGCTACGCGTACCAGGAGACCTGCTGCAGTGACGCCGTGTACGAGTCGGGGACGCCGCAGCGGTCCACCTACTCCTTCGACCTCCCGGTCCGGCGCTACTCCGACGCGGACACCGCCCTGTGGGAGGTCACCAAGGTCACTATCGGTTACCGGGGCACCACGGCCACGGTCTCCGGGGTCCGCCTCCAGGCGTTCGGCTACCAGTTCACGGCCCGGACGCTGATCGACTCGTCCGGGCCGAGCGCCGACTCGATCTCGTTGAACTCGTTCCTGCGCCGCCCCTACCTCTACATGGGGAACGGTCCGGCGACTGTGACCTATGACTTCACCGTGCAGGACTGGCAGTCCGGCTTCTGGAAGGGCACGATCCGGCTGGCCGGTCCGGGCGGCGCGAGCATCACCACGGCCTTCACCTGGGAACGTGAGGAATACAGCACGGGTCTGCGGTGCGGCCGGGTCAGCAGCGGCCAGCAGGACGGCGTCTACATGGCGTGCGCTGTCGACGTGGCGTTGCCCTCGGACACGGCCACCGGCAACTGGCGGGTGGCGGCCCTGGTGCTCCGGAACAATGCCGGCGGGACGACCACCTACAAGAATCCGACGGCGCCGTCCGTCACCACCACGACGAACTCCACGCTGCGAGCGAGCGACTTCGCGGTGAGCCCGAACCCGGTGGACAACTGGCGTGACTCGGTGATGACCGATGTCAGCATGGTCGTGACCGACGCGCGGAAGGGGCTCTCGACCATTCAGCTCGACCTCGTCGGCGGCTGCCAGCAGTACGGCCTGCCCACCACGAGGGCGGACGGTCGTGTGGCGGTGCGGGTCATGGTCTACCAGCAGACCGAGGAGTGCGTGGTCGAGGGCTTGGCGGTGGTCGACGGCGCGGGCAACGTGGCGCTGTACGGAAGCATGTACCGCGCCCCGGATCCGGGGTTGACCATCACGCGGGTGCCGAGCACCAACCCGCCGATGGCGCGGAGCGCCACTCTCGACCCGTCCTCGGTGCCGTCGAGCGAGGTGGGGCAGTCCTCGGTCAAGCTCACCATCGACGCCGAGGTGCAGGTCGCACCGATCAACGGCGTGGGTGTCTACCTGTACGACGCCGACGGTGACATGGTGTCCCAGTCCTTCGGGGGCATCAACCAGGCGCCCGACGGGACGGTGACCACCTGGGTCTACCTTCCGTGGCAGGGGTTGTCCCCGGGGAGGTACACGGTGGGATTCGTGCTGAGTGACGCCGCCCGGGCCAGCACCGCCTGGAACATGCCGGATCGCCCGGACAGCCGCACGCTGCCCGGTGGTCCGGTGGTCCTCACCGTCACCGAAGGCTGATGTGTCTCCCGGTGGGCGGGCCGAGCCCGCCCACCGGGGGCACGTGCGGTGAGTGCGGATCTGCGGCAGGATCGGCTGATCGGAGACCATGTCGTTACGCTCCGGCCGCTGACAGCTCGCGCTTTGTAGCTTATTTTCACCTTCGGTGATTTCCTGTAGGTTCTCTTCATCACCGAAGGGGAGGCGGTCAATGGGCAGGTCGGAGGCGGTGCCGTCCGGGGAGCCGGACCGCCCGGAGGTGCCGGAGCAGCGCTCCGGCGATGGTCCCTATCTCCAGGTCAGGGATCTGCGGGTGCGGTTCGACACCGAGGACGGTGTGGTGCGGGCCGTGGACGGTGTGTCGTTCGCGGTGGAGCGGGGTCGGACGTTGGGGATCGTGGGGGAGTCCGGTTCGGGTAAGAGTGTGACGTCGCTGGCGGTCCTGGGTTTGCACGACGTGAAACGCACGGCCGTGTCGGGGGAGATCTGGGTGGGTGGGCGTCAGCTCGTCGGGTTGGGTGAGGAGGAGGTGCGGCGGCTGCGGGGCCGGGACATGGCGATGATTTTTCAGGATCCGTTGTCGGCGTTGCATCCGTACTACTCGGTGGGTAGGCAGATCGCTGAGGCGTTCCGGGTGCATCACCCGAAGGCCGGCAGACGCGAGGCCCGGTCGCGGGCGGTGGACATGTTGGGTCGGGTGGGGATTCCGCAGCCGGCGCGGCGGTTCGACCAGTATCCGCATGAGTTTTCGGGTGGGATGCGGCAGCGGGCGATGATCGCGATGGCGTTGGTGAATGATCCGGATCTGCTGATCGCGGATGAGCCGACGACGGCCCTGGATGTGACGGTGCAGGCGCAGATCCTGGATCTGCTTGCGGATTTGCAGGGGGAGTTCCGGTCGGCGATCGTGTTGATCACGCATGACCTGGGT